>JBGALW010000020.1:0-35414 GCA_044223585.1 Amaricoccus sp. | reverse complement strand
AGCACCAGCGCCAGCGGCAGGCCGGACAGCGCGCGCGTCGGCACCTGGGACGGAGACGGCCCGGATCCCGACGCCGGCCCAAACGGGCCTGTGCCCTCGCCGTCCATCATGCGCCGCCGTCGCCCTTCATCAGCGTCGTTTCCCGGTCGGCCGTCCGGGGGGCGGAGCCGCGGAGCGGGTGGCCCTCATCCCGGCAAGCGCCTCGTCCACCGCCTCCTCGATCTCGAACGCGTCCAGGTCGTCCTCGAAGGCGGTTTCGGCAAGCGCCGCCGCGGACATGAACGCGCCGAGATTGCTGGCACAGGCGGCGATGTAGGCGGCTAGTGCCGGCGGGTTCTCCCGCGCGTACCCGGCACCGAACAGCGCGTCGAGCTTCGCCACGCCGGCATCGACGAAATCATTGGTGAAGCCGATCGCGGCTTCGGACGGGCCCGCGTCCTCATCGAACATCGCGGCTTCCCCCTCCACCCGGTCCGGTCCTACGCCGCCCGGGTCGTGCGCTGCTCGATGCGCTTCTCGTGGGCGCCCTGCAGGATGCGGTGCACGAAGATGCCGGGAGTGTGGATGGTGTCGGGGTCGAGACTGCCGAGCGGCACGATCTCCTCCACCTCGGCGACACAGATCCGGCCGCAGGTCGCGGCGTTGGGGTTAAAGTTCCGCGCGGTCTTGCGGTAGACGAGATTGCCCTGCTCGTCGCCCTTCCAGGCCTTGACGATCGCAAGGTCGGCAACGATCCCCCGCTCCAGGATGTAGGTGTGGCCGTCGAATTCCTTGTGGTCCTTGCCCTCGGCAATCACCGTGCCGACGCCGGTCCGGGTGTAGAAGCCGGGGATGCCGGCGCCGCCCGCCCGCATCCGTTCGGCGAGCGTGCCCTGCGGGTTGAACTCAAGCTCCAGCTCGCCGGAAAGGTACTGCCGCATGAATTCGGCATTCTCGCCGACATAGGACGAGATCATCTTGCGGACCTGCCGCGTCTTGAGCAGCACCCCGAGGCCGAAATCGTCGACGCCGGCATTGTTCGAGGCAACGGTCAGTTCCTTGACGCCGGACTCGCGGATCGCGCCGATCAGCAGTTCCGGGATCCCGCAGAGGCCGAAGCCGCCGGCAGCGATCATCATGCCGTCCTTGAGGAGGCCGTCCAGAGCCGTCCTCGCGTCGGGATAGACCTTGGATCTCATGTTGACGCTCGCCCCCGCATTTCCCGTGATTGGCTCCTCATTCCGGGATGTAGCCTGTCCTGTCAAGACGCTGCCGGGCCTTGTTCCCGTATGGATCCCGCCCGGCCGCGGGATGCCCGCGCTTGCGGCACCGCCCGCCACGTGGCACCACGGCGACGACAAGGAACAAGAACCGAGCGGAGGCAAGGATGCAGACGCGAACCCTGGCAGCAGTCGGCGCGCTGTTCGTCGCCGGCGTGGCAATGGCGCAGGCCGAGGCCCAGACCCCTGCGACCGGGGCCGCCGCGCCCGCGGCAGACGCCGCGCCCCGCGGCGTGACGTCCGCGGCGAAGCCGGTGGTGGCTCCCAAGCCGCTTTCGCCCTTCGTTTCGGTGCCGACCGTGCCGAACCCGAAGCCGAGCGAAGGACCGGCCCTCTTCACGACGATCTCGGCCGGGGGTGAGACCATCACGCTCGCGGAGACGACGCTCGCCGCGATCGCGGCGGCCTTCGGCGGCGCGGTGTCGGAGGGCGGGGCGGAGGGCGCGCGCGCCCACTGGCTCTGCTATGCCGGGACGTCCGCCGCCGGCCCGGCGGTGTTCTGGTTCGTCTCCGATGCCGCGACGGGCGGCCCCGACCAGATGGTGACCAGTGTAGCGGTCGAGCCGCAGGGCAACGGCGGCGCCGGCACCTGTGCGGCGGCCCCGGATGCGCTGACCGCCATCGACGCCGGCCTCCCCGGGCCGGGCACAAGGCTCGCCGACCTGCGCGCCGCGCTCGGGACCGCGACGCCGGGACCTGTCGGTCATGTCCACTATGCCGCGGTCTTCCCGGCAGTCGGGGGCGACGGTTCCACCCGGCAGACCGTGGTCTATACCGGCGCGGCGGGCCGGGTGACCGGGCTCGCGCTGTCCTCGGTGACGACGAACTGACGCCGCCGCCGCATCCCACCATCGGCCGCAGGGGCGACTTGACAGAGACGCGGAGCGCGGGCAGCGCGTAGCGATGCCGCGCGTCAGGGTTCTCGCCGCACTTCTGCTCTCGCTCGTGGCCGCCGCACCCGGCCATGCAGCCGAGCCGTTGCGCCACGTGCTGATCCTGCATTCCTTCGGCCAGCAATTCGCGCCCTACAACGCGATCGCCGGCCCGTTCCGGCAGGAACTGATCCGCGAGGCGTCCGGACCCCTCGCCATATCGGAAGTGACGCTGGAGGCGGTGCAGGGGAAGATGCCCAGTGACGACCGGGCACTGCTCGACTACCTGCACGCCCTGTTCGCCGGGGACCCTCCGGGCCTCATTGTCACGATCGGCGCGCCTGCCACCGTGTTTGTCCAGCGGCACCGCGCCGCGCTGTTTCCCGATACCCCGCTGCTCGTCATCGCGACCGAGCAGCGGCGGGTGAGCGAGAGGGCGCTGACCGACCGGGACGTCGTTGTCGCTCTTGCGCTCGACATCCCGACGCTGGTCGAGACGATCCTGGAGGTGCAGGCGGAAGTCCGCACGGTTTTCGTTGTGCTCGGCGCCTCTCCGCTCGAGCGCCTCTGGAGAACCTACGCGGAGGAGGATCTGGCGGGATTCGCCGGCAGGATCGAGCTGGAGTTTTCGAGCGACCTCGACTTTGCGGCGATCCTGAAGCGCGTGGCGGCGCTGCCGCCGGATGCGGCCGTCCTCTACGGCCTGATGATCGTCGATGCCGCGGGCGTGCCGTACGAAGAAGGTGAGACGATCGCCGCTCTGTCTTACGCGAGCGCGGTCCCTGTCTACGGCATCTATGACAGCCAGCTCGGCGACGGGATCCTTGGCGGCCGCATGCTGCCGATGCTCCAGCTCGCGATGCGGTCGGCGGAGGCGGGCGCGCGGCTGCTCGAGGGCGCTCCGGCGACGTCAATCCGTATGCCGCCCATCGTCCTCGGGGCGCCGGCATTCGACGGGCGCCAGCTGGCGCGCTTCGGCATCGCCGAAGCCGCGCTGCCGGCGGGAAGCACGGTGCTGTTCCGCGAGCCGGGGGCCTGGAGCCGTTTCCGGGGCCCGATCCTCGCCGCCGTTGCCCTCACGCTCCTCCAGTCGGCGTTCATCACCGGGTTGCTGGTGAGCCGCCGGCGGCTCCGCGTGTCGCAGGCCGCGCTGACCGAAAGCGAGGCCCGGCTGCGCAAGGCGGCGGGCGAGGCGCGTGATTTTGCCGGACGGCTGATCCACGCGCAGGAAGACGAACGCTCGCGCCTCGGGCGCGAACTCCACGACGACATCACCCAGCGCCTCGCGGTGCTGGCGATCGACGTCGGACGCTGCGAGCGCGCCGCGGAAGGCACGCCGGCGGCGGACGCGCTGGCCGGCGCGCGCGAGGGCCTTGCGCGCCTCAGCAGCGACGTGCACGCGCTGTCCTACCAGCTGCACCCGTCGATCCTCGCCGACCTCGGGCTCGTGGTCGCCCTGGAGAACGAGGCGGAGCGCGTCTCGCGCATCGACGGGCTTCCCGTTGCCTTTGTCGCGGCCGACATCCCCGACGCCCTGCCGCCGCCGGTGTCGCTCTGCCTGTTCCGCGTCGCGCAGGAGGCCCTGCGCAACGTCGTCAGGCACGCCGCCGCGCGATCGGCGCGGGTGGTGCTCGACGCGGTGCCGGGCTACATCCGGCTGGTCGTCGAGGACGACGGGGTGGGCTTCGATCCGCGCTCGCCGGGCCGCGGACCGAGCCTCGGGCTCGAAAGCATGCAGCAAAGGGTCGCGGCCGTCGGGGGGCGGCTTGACGTCGAGACGGCGTCCGGACAGGGGACGCGCGTCGAGGTGGTGGTACCGCTGGAGGAGGATGCGCGATGATACGGCCACGGCTGCTGCTTGCCGACGACCACCGGATCGTCGTCGAGGGGTTGCGACGGCTGCTGGAGGAGCAGTTCGAGCTGGTCGGGGTGGTCGAGGACGGCCGGGCGCTGGTGGCCGAGGCGCGGCGGCTGAAGCCCGACGTGATCGTCGCCGACATCTCGATGCCGCAGTTGACCGGGCTGGAGGCGTTGCAGCGGATCCGCCAGGACGATCCCTCCGCGCGGGTCGTCATCCTGTCGATGCACCAGAACCCGGCCTACGCCCGGCGGGCACTGGAGGCGGGCGCCGCCGGTTATGTCGTCAAGCACGCCGCCCCGGCCGAACTCGTGCTCGCGATCCAGGCGGCGCTCCGCGGCGGAACGTTCGTCTCGCCCAGCCTGGCGCGCGAGGTCATCGCCGCGTCTGCCCCGGACCCAGAGGCCCCCTTGACCGCCCGCCAGCGCGAGATCCTCGCGCTCCTCGCCGAGGGCCTGTCGGCGAAGGAGGTTGCGGCGCGCCTGTCGATCTCCGCCCGCACCGTTGAATTCCACAAGTACCAGATCATGCGCGAGCATGGTCTTCAGAGCAGTGCCGAACTGGTGCATTTCGCGATCCGCCACGGCATCGTCACGATCTGAAGCGGGGGCCGGTGTTAGGCGGGCGGCCGTCTCTCGCCGGAGTCCTGGCGTCTGCTTGCGGTCAGGCCTGCCAGGCAGATTCTACCAACAACGTGTTTGTTCCCCGATACTTTGAAGTTTCAGCCTTCCTGCCGGTTGCGGCTTCGATGCGAGGGAGGCTGGATGGCGGACTGGCGAGGATTCGAACCCCGGACCCCTTGATTCGTAGTCAAGTACTCTATCCAACTGAGCTACCAGTCCGTCGGGCGCGAGATACGCTGTAGCGCCGGGGTTTGCAAGGCCCCGGGGGTGATTTCATTGGTCGTGTCGCAGCCCGGGATTTTCCGGGTCAGACGAAGAGGAAGTCGTCGCGGCTGAGGTCGGACTCGCTGAGGCCGCGGATCAGCAGGCGGTCGCCGTCGGTCTCGACGATGACGCCGCGGATCACGTCCTCGAAGCGGAGTTCCGACCACGTTCCGGCAAGCTGGACGCGGTCATGCCCCTGATGGAGGCCCGCGACCTGGTCGGTGAGGCCATCGGTGGCGAGGACGATCAGGTCGTCGCCAGAGCCGCCGCGGAGCCAGTCCCGGCCGTCGCCGTCGCGCAGGACGTCGTTGCCGTCCCCGCCGAGCAGGCTGTCGCCGCCGGCGCGGCCGGCAATCCGGTCCTTTCCGCGTCCGGCGTAGAGAAGGTTCGCGGCATCGTCGCCGATCACCTCGTCGTCCGCGTCGCCGGTGGCGACGTTGACGATCGAGTCGGCGAGCTTCACTGGCGTTCCGTCGATGACGCCGGTTCCGGCGGCAAGCTCGATGGTGACAGGGCTGGTGAGTGCGGCGGCGTTGACGGAGTCGGCGCCATCTCCGTCGCCGATGATCGTGAGGTGGCCGTCGCGTCCCGAATAGTCGGACATCTCGTCGGTGAAGAAATAGGTCTGGTCCGGGCTGGCGGCCGCCCCGGCAAGGTCGAGGCGGAGGTCGGTCAGCGTCCCTTCGTCGCTGGCCCAGCGATCGGAGACGATGACCTTCCACGCGCCCGTCGGGTCCTCGCCGCGGAAGGCGTTGCTGGCATAGAGCCAGCTGTCCGTGCTGGAAGTCCCGGCCGCATGGTCGGAGGACAGGACGCTGCGGGTACCCTCGGGCGAGACCAGCACGATGCGGTAGTCGCCGGTGAAGCCGTCGGTGATGGCGACGTGCAGGCCGATGCGCTCCAGCACCATGTCGCTCGTCACGTCTAGCGAGACGCGGACGCCGGCCGAATCGTCGTCGGAAACGACGAGGCTGCCCGTCCATTCATCGCCGGTCTCGCGCTGCCAGTTGGCGGAGGTCTGCTGGTCGGTCCAGGTCTCCGCCAGCCGGACGGCGGCGCGGGCGTCGGCGAGGCCGAAGCCATAGTCGTTGGAGAAATGCATGCCGCCGCCGTTCCAGGTGTCGGCGCCATTGAAGCTCCAGGCAGATTTCTCGTGCCGCTGTGGGCCATCGCCGATTGCCGAGCCGACGTGGCGGGCGGAGAGCGCGAGGATCGCCTGCACGTCGCGCCAGCCGAGGTCGGGGTTTGCCTCCAGCATCAGCGCGACGACGCCGGTGATGACCGGGGTCGCGGACGAGGTGCCGCCGAAGTCGTCGGTGTAACCGGCGGTCGGCGGCGGATTGCCGCCGGAGTTGTAGCCGAGGCTGCCTGCCCGGTCGGTCGTCCAGATGCCCGAGCCGGAAGGGCCGTTCGATGGCGCGGCGACGAGCAGGCTGGCGCCGGGCGTCGAATACCAGGAGACGCTGCCGTTGTTGCCGACCGCCGCGACCGTGATGACCTCCGGCATGTTGGAGAGGTTCGAGTGGTTGGTATCGGCGTTGAGGGTCCGGTCGTTGCCGGCCGCCACGACGTTGATTGTGCCAAGGCCGTCGCGGCCGGTCTCGACGCTGTTCTTCCAGCCGTTGAAGAACACCCGCCAGCTCGAATCCTCGGAATTCGCGGCGTAGGCGTTGGTGTAGCCCCAGCTGTGGTTCGTCACGTCGAACTGGTCGAGCTGATGGAAGGTGCGGTCGTTGACCGCCCTGTCGTAGAAGATGTCTACCCCGACCAGCGTGGCGTCATAAGCGACGCCGACGGTCCCGCGGCCGTTCGCTTCCGCCGCGATGACGCCGGCCACCGACGTGCCGTGCTCGGAGTTGCGGTTGGCAGGGTAGGGGTCGTGAACCTTGCCGCGAAGGATCAGGTGGCGGCTGGCGTCATAGTTGTCGTCCAAGTCGGGGTGGGTGTATTCGACACCATCGTCCCAGACCCCGACCACCACGCCCTTGCCGGTATAGTCGTTCCAGACGGGCACCACGTCGATGTCGATCCCCGGCGTGGCGCCGTTCTGGCCGGTGTTCAGAAGGTGCCACTGATGGGCGGCGTAAGGATCAGTGACGTTTCCGATGACCGGGCGGACCGAGTGGCCCACGCCGTAGGTGGTCATCTCCCGCGGATCGCCCTTGGGGTCCTTGCTCATGATTGGCTCCGAAGCGGCGTCTCGTTGATGGGATCGAGGTTAGGTGCGGCGTCCCAAACGCGCCGGATTCTCGGAATAATTGTTCTTTGCTTCCAATGCGAGCGTGCGCGTGGTCCCGTTGCCTGTCAAGGCGCGTGCATCGGGGCGCCAGCGTGACGCGGGATGGCGCGCAGCCGTCACGGTGGATTCACGGGAGAGGTGCGAGAAGCGTCTCCGGCACCCGGACGGCAGCGGGGCAGGGCGGCGGATCTGATGAACCCCACCTCCTCGACCGGACGGACCGAACCGAAGATTGAACCAAGCATCGAATTTGCACACTCACCAACCAGGTCTGCAAACCCACGCGGGACCGAATTTGCAGACCCTACGCAAGACATTTGCAAAACCAAAGGATCGGACCAATGACCAAGATTTTCGCTCGCGCCTTCGTCGCTCTCTCGCTCGCCGCCGCGCCGGTTGCCGCCGCTGACCTCGATCAGCTCGCGGCCGGTGCCGGGGTGTCCGCCCAGGCCGCGCAGGGCATGACCCTGAACGAGCTGGCGGCGCGGAAGTTCAACCGCGACAGCGACGGCCAGAACCAGCAGGCGGTGAATGTCGACCGGACGCCCGTCATGATCGACGCCACCCGCCACGCCCAGCTGATCGCTGCGGCCGGGCTGACGGCGGACGAGGCCGAAGGGCTGACGCTGTCGGAGCTGGCGGCTGGCAAGTACAACGTCAACCGCGACAGCGACGAGCGCGTCATCGTCGTGATGTCGACCCGCGGCCCGGTGCGGATCGGCTCGCAGCTCGCGGCGGCGGCTGGTCTCGACGGTGTCGAGGCGCAGGGAATGAGCCTGACCGCGATCGCTGCGGCCAAGTTCAACCGTGACAGCAACGACGACAACCAGCAGACCATCGACCGCTGACCGGCGGTTGGTGGCTGAAGCGGGGCGGGCGGCCACGGCCGTCCGCCCTTGCCTGCGTTACTGCGCCGGCGCCTCCTGCGGCTTGTCGAAACGCACCCGTACGAAGGAGCCGGGCGCAGCCTCCAGCACGCCGAGGGTGGCGCCGGGGGTACGGGCAGCGACGAGGCGACCCGAGCGGGCCTTGAGCCAGGCGTCCCAGTCGCTCCACCAGCTGCCCGGCGTCTCCTCCGCACCCTTGATCCAGTCCTCGATCGTCGGAGCCGACATGTCGGGATTGGTCCAGTACTGGTATTTCTGGAGCACCGGCGGGTTGACCACGCCGGCAATGTGGCCGGATCCCGACAGGATGAAGCGCACGTTCGCCTTCACCATCTCCTTGGCGCCGCGGTAGACCGACGCGGCCGGAGCGATGTGATCCTCCTTGGTAGCGACGTGGTAGATCGGCCCCTTGATGTCGGCGAGGGTGATCGGCGTGTCGCGGACGATAAGCTGGCCCTTGGCGAAGGTGTTCCGGATATAGAACTGGTCGAGGTAGAAGTGATGCGCGCGGGCCGGCATCGCCGTGCTGTCGGCGTTCCAGAAGAGCAGGTCGAACGGGAAGGGATCCTTGCCGAGCATGTAGTTGTTGACGACATAGCCCCAGATCAGATCGTTGGACCGCAGCATGTTGAAGGCGGTCGCCATCCGATCGGCGGGCATGTAGCCCTTTTCCATGTCCTCGCCGACCACTTCGAGAATGTGCTCGTCGACGAAGATCTGGAGCTCGCCGGCGTCCTCGAAGTCGAGCTGGGCAGTGAAGAATGTGGCCGAGGCGACGCGGCGGTCGCGCTTCTTGCCGAGCCAGGCCATCAGGGTGCCCGCCATGGTGCCGCCGACGCAGTAGCTGACGACATTGAGGCTCTTCTGCCCGGTTTCCTCCAGCGCCTTGTCGATGGCGGTCAGGCCGCCCTCGAACATGTAGTCTTCCCAGGTCTTGGACCCGTGCCGCTGGTCGGGATTGACCCACGAGATCACGAAGACGGTGAAGCCCTGTTCGACGAGCCACTTCACCATGCTCTTCTTGGGGTTCAGGTCGAGGATGTAGTACTTGTTGATCCACGGCGGAATGATGAGAAGCGGGCGGGTGTGGACCTTTTCCGTCAAGGGCGCGTACTGGATCAGCTGGATCAGGTCATTCTGGAAGATCACCGACCCCTCTGTCACGGCCGTGTTGTGGCCGACCTCGAAGGCATCCATGTCGGTCTGGCGGATCAAGAGCTTGCCCTTGCCGCGCTCCAGGTCCGCAAGCATCATCTTGAGGCCGCGGACGAGGTTCTCGCCCTTCTGCTCGACGGTCGCCTCCAGCACTTCCGGGTTCAGGGCGAAGAAGTTGGCTGGGTTCAGCGCCTCGACGAAATAGCGGGTGTAGAAGGCGGCCTTCCGGCGCTCCTTCGGGTCCATCTCGCCGACGTTGTTCACCGAGTCCTGAATGAAGCCGGAGGTCAGTAGGTAGGATTGCTTCAGGTAGTCGAAGAGCGCGTTTTCCGACCATTCCTTGTGGCTGAAGCGCTTGTCGGCCTTCAGCATGTGAGGCAGCTGCAGGTCTTCCTCGACATCCTTGGCGCCGAGCCATTTGAGCATCGAATTCTGCCAGAGTTTCTGCTGGGCCGACCAGAATTCGATCGTCATGTCGGCGACCTGCTTCGGGTTGTCCCACATCGTCCGGTAGAGTTCGGCGAAGGTGGGCCAGGTGTTCAGCGGGTCAAGCGGCTTCGGGCCGGCATCCTGAAGCTGGGCGGCGAGGAAGGTCTGCCAGATCTGGCTGGAGATATCGAAGACTTCCGCCATGTTGTGCGCGATATGCTTGCCCTGTTCGGTCAGGGTCTCGGTTTCCTTCGAGTCGGTCATGATTTCCCCCGGCTTTCCGCCCGGCGCTTGCGGCACGGCGGCGCCGGAGATACTAGCTTGGCTTCCGAGGTTTGCCCAGAAAGACGCCGGGTCGATGCGCGCATTCGCCGCAGGAATGGTGACGCTCGCCGCGCTCGGACTTGCCGCATGCGGTGCGCCGCCGGAAGCCGAGATCGCGACCTCGGAGGAGGCACGGGCGGCTGCGCCGCCGAGGCTCGTCGAGACGGCGCGGTTCGATGCGGCGCTGGCCGATGCCGCGCCATCTGCCGAACGACTGTCTGACGAGCGCGACGCGCTGGCCGCGCGTGCGGCGGCGCTGCGCGCGCGGGCCGCGGCGCTGGATGCCTTGCCGCAGGGCACGGTAGGGAGCGCGCCGTGAAGCTCGTTTCGGGTGTGTTGCTGGCTGTCGCCGTTCTGGCCGCCGGGTGCGGCCGGGCGCCGGATCTCGTCGGGATCGACAACCCGGAGGTGCCGGCGCATTCGGTGGCGGAGGCGCGGGAGCACCGGGTCTTCATCATGACGACGCGGCAGGCGTCGGAAGTGACGGGTGCGTTCTACTCCATGGGCCGGGCGCCGGAGCTGGGGTTGGCGTCGGTCAACGTCAGCGTGCCGCCAACGCACGAGGTTGGGCATCTGGAGCGGCCCGAGAGAATGCCGCCGGACCCGCGGACCCAGTTTGCGGTCGTCGATCCCACGGTGTTCGCCAACCGAGACGCCTTCATCAGTGCGATCAATGCGGAACTGTCGAGGCGCCCGTCGGGACAACGGCGCCTGTTGCTTTTCATCCACGGCTACAACAACACGACGAGCGACGCGATCCTGCGGCTGGGGCAGTTCGTCGACGACACCGGCTTCCCAGGTGTGCCGGTGCTGTTCACCTGGGCGTCTGCCGCGCGGGCGCCGCGGTATGTCTATGACCTCAACAGCGCGCTGATCGCCCGGACGAAGATCAAGGAGGCAGCGGCGATCCTGCGGCGGACGAAAGCGGAGGGCGTGGACGTGCTGGCGCACTCGATGGGCACGCTGCTCGCCATGGAGGGTTTTGTCGACGCGCAGGAGGCGGGGACGCTCAACGTCGAGGGGCGTGTGGACACCGTGATGCTGGCCTCGCCCGACATCGACATCGACCTGTTCCGCACGCAGATCGCTGCGCTGCCCGAGTCGTTCCGCCGCAAGATGTTCCTGCTGGTGTCGAAGGATGACAGCGCGCTCCGGGCGTCGCGGATCATTGCCGGCGGGGTGCCGCGGGTCGGCGCCGCCGACGCAGCGGAGCTTGAGAAGCTGGGGCTGACCGTGATCGACCTATCGGAGATCGATGATTCGGAGTCTGGCAGCCATTCGAAGTTCGCTGGCTCGCCCGAGGTGGTGCAGCTGATCGGGGCCGGGCTCAACCAGGCGGGGCGATTCGGCGACAAGGGTGCGCCGGGCCTTGATACGTTGCTGGCAGACGTGCCGATTCGGGTGCTGGGCCGGTAAATCGCGCCCAGTCCACAACCTGAGATTTAGCGCTTGACGTTCCGAACGCTCTCAGATAGAAAGAGGGCAAGCTGGAAGAAGTGAGTCGGCGGCACCCTGAACGGGTGGCGCCGTTTTTGTTTCAAGCCCGGGCGGAGCAGCCAGGGCCCTCATCACACAATGACAATTTCAGCCAGTAAACGGGCGGAAGCGGACAGCGATAGGCTGGAGCGCACGCTCGAAATGTACCGTGATCTGACCGTGGCTCTTCAGGTTCGGATCACGCATCTGACATCGGGAAACGGGGTCGCCGACTGCAAGGACCTGGTCAGCTCCGTCAAGGAGCACAGCCGGGCGCTGCAGAGCGTGCTCGACATCGAGGCGTCTCTTGACAAACGCAACAGACCGATCGGCGAAGGAGGCGAGGAACTCGACCTCTCGGCCGCACGCGGCGAAATCCTTGCGCGCCTTGCTCTCTGGGCTTCCGGAGAGTGAGAGGGGCGCGTTTCTCGACGGATTGAGTCCGAATGCCCTGGTGTCCCTGCCCTGGCTCTTCGAGCACTGGGCACTGGAACACCAGCTGCCTCCCGAGGGAGACTGGACGACCTGGGTCATCCTGGGCGGCCGGGGGGCAGGCAAGACGCGCGCGGGTGCAGAATGGATCCGCGCGCAGGTCGAAGGCGGCAAGCCGGGCGACCCGGGACCAAGCTCCCGGGTCGCCCTGGTCGGCGAGACACTCGACGAGGCGCGGGAGGTTATGATCTTCGGCGCCTCGGGACTGATGGCCTGCTCGCCGCCGGACAGGCGGCCAGAGTGGCAGGCGACGCGCCGGCGGTTGGTCTGGCCGAACGGCGCGGTGGCGCAGGTCTTTTCGGCGAGCGATCCGGAATCGCTGCGCGGGCCGCAGTTCGACTGCGCCTGGTGCGACGAACTCGGCAAGTGGCGCAAGCCGGAGACGTGGGACATGCTGCAGTTCGCGCTGAGGCTCGGCGAGCGGCCGCGGCAGGTCGTGACGACCACGCCGCGGAGCACGTCGCTGCTGAAGGGCCTGCTCGACGAGCCGGGAACGGTGGCGACGAGGGCCCCGACGAGCGCCAACCGGCTGCATCTCGCAAAGAGCTTTCTCGAGGCGGTGACGGCACGGTATGCCGGCAGCAGCATCGGGCGGCAGGAACTGGATGGCGAGTTCATCGACACGGTAGATGGCGCGCTGTGGAGCTGGGACATGCTCGACGCGGCGCGTCGGCGGCCGGGACCGGAGCGGCTCGACCGGATCGTCGTGGCGGTCGACCCGCCGGTGACGAGCGGTGGCGCGGCGGACGAGTGCGGTATCATCGTTGCGGGCGTCTCGATGGACGGCCCGCCGCTGCGCTGGCGCGCCGAGGTCATTGCGGACGGCAGCCTGAAGGGCGCATCGCCGCAGCGCTGGGCCGAGCATGCGGTGGCCCTCTATCACCGGCATGGCGCGGACCGGCTGGTTGCCGAGGTGAACCAGGGGGGTGAACTCGTCGCCTCGCTGGTGCGGAGCGTCGATCCGATGGTGCCGATCCGGGCGGTACGGGCGACCCGAGGCAAGGGCCTTCGTGCCGAGCCGGTGGCGGCGCTCTATGAGCAGGGACGCGTCAGCCATCGGGCGACGCTGCAGCGGCTGGAGGAGCAGATGGTGGCGATGACCGCCGCCGGCTTCACCGGGCAAGGCAGTCCCGACCGGCTCGACGCGCTGGTCTGGGCCATCACCGAACTGATGATCGATCCGGCGCGGTCGTTCCTCGCGCCGCAGATCCGGTCGCTCTGACGCCGGACACCTTCGCGGCACCCCCCGCGCCCGGACCGGGCGGCGGTTCGCTTCGTCTTGTTCAGGAGCAGGCTCCATGGTCTTGCAGATTTTCCGCGGTCCGAAGCCGGCGGTGCCGGAGGCCAAGGCCTCGGCAGCGGCGCCGGTGGTGGCTTTCCAGGGTGCGGGCCGGGCGGCCTGGTCGGCACGGGATACCCAGACGCTGACGCGGGTCGGCTTCCTTGGCAATCCGGTGGCCTTCCGGGCAGTGAAGATCATCGCGGAGGCGGCGGCGGCGGTGCCGGTCGTAGTGCAGGACGCCGACCGGCGGTTCGACGCGCATCCGGTGATCGATCTGCTGGCGGCGCCCAACCCGGGGCAGGGCGGTGCCGCGCTGATGGAAGCCTTCTATGGCAACCTGCTGCTGAGCGGCGATGGATACCTGGAGGCGGCGGGCGCCGTGCCTTCGGGCGGGCCGCGCGAGCTTTACGTGCTGCGGTCGGACCGGATGAAGGTTGTCCCCGGGACCGACGGGTGGCCGGTGGCTTACGAGTATGTTGCGGGCGCCGCCAAGCACGTGTTCGACATGCGGCAGGACCGGGTGCCGGTGCTGCACGTCAAGAGTTTCCATCCGCAGGACGATCACTATGGCCTGTCGCCGCTGACGGCGGCGGCGAGTGCGATCGACGTGCACAATTCGGCGAGTACCTGGTCGAAGGCGCTGCTCGACAACGCGGCGCGTCCCTCCGGCGCCATCGTCTATCGCGGCGCGGACGGGCAGGGCAGCCTCGGCGCAGACCAGTACGAGCGGCTTGTCGAAGAACTGGAGACGCACCATCAGGGCGCGCGCAACGCCGGGCGGCCAATGCTGCTGGAGGGCGGGCTCGACTGGAAGCCGATGGGCTTCTCGCCAAGCGACATGGAGTTCCACCGCACGAAGGAAGCGGCGGCGCGCGACGTGGCGCTGGCGTTCGGGGTGCCGCCGATGCTGCTCGGGCTGCCGGGCGACAATACCTATGCGAACTACGCCGAGGCGCACCGGGCCTTCTATCGCCTGACGGTGCTGCCGCTCGTCGCGAAGACGCTGGCGGCGATGTCGGGGTGGCTGCCAGCCTACTATGGCGCGGCGTTCCAGCTGAAGGTCGACTTCGACAACGTGCCGGCGCTGGCCGAGGAGCGCGAGGCACTCTGGCGACGGATTTCGGATGCGGGCTTCCTGAGCGACGCGGAGAAGCGCCAGCTGCTGGGCCTGCCCAAGTTCCAGGAAGGATGATGCGCAGCACCGGCGGGTCGCGGTTCCTCTACGAGCCGTTCGATGTGGCGAACGCGCGGATCGAGGTGAACGAGCGGATCCAGGAGGAGCGCTGGCATCATCTGGAGCGGCGGCTGACGGCGATGGAGGCGACGCTCGACCGGCTGGAGAAGCGGATCTGGCTCGCAGTCTACGGCGCCGCTTCGCTGATCCTTGCGGACATCGCCTACGGGCTCCTGTCCATCACTGTTTCCTGAGAGGGAAGGCCACGATGATCCATCGACCGGGCGGGTTCTACCCGCTGGAAACGAAGTTCTGCAGCTTCGACAGCGAGCTGGCGCTCAAGGAGGGTGCCGAGATCGCCGGCTATGCCAGCCTGTTCGGAGCGACCGACCAGGGCGGCGACGTGGTGCAGGCCGGCGCCTATGGCGCGTCGCTGGCGCGGCTGAGGACGCGCAACTCAGGCGTGAAGATGCTGTGGCAGCACGATCCGACCCAGCCCATCGGGGTCTGGGACGAGGTGCGCGAGGACGGCCGCGGCCTGTGGGTCAAGGGCCGGTTGCTGACCGAGGTGCGGGCGGCGCGCGAGGCGCACGTCCTGCTGCAGGCGGGCGCGATCGACGGGCTTTCGATCGGCTACCGGACGATCAGGAGCGAGAAGGCCCAGAGTGGCCAGCGGCTCCTGCACGAGATCGAGCTCTGGGAGGTGTCGCTCGTCACCTTCCCGATGCTTCCCGAGGCGCGGGTACAGGCCGACCCGGATGATCTGGACCCGGAGAAGGGTGCGGATCTCGGCGCGGATCTGGCGCGGACCCTGGCGGAGACCTTTCGCGAGGCCAGGGAGATGCTGGCCTGACGGCCGGCGCGGTGCAGTCATCAAGGGTAACTCATTGATGCAGAACGAAACGAAATCCGGGGCGGGGAATGCCGCGTCGGGCCGGAACCCGCAGATGGAGGTCAAGGCCGCCCTCTCCGGCTTCCTCGGCGAATTCAGTGCCTTCCAGTCCGAGATCAAAGCGAAGCTGCAGGAACAGGAAAACCGTCTGACCATGCTCGACCGCAAGTCCATCGCGATGAACCGCCCGCCGCTCGCCCGTGGTGCGGAGACCGACACCCCGCACAAGAAGGCGTTCGCCGCCTACCTGCGGTCCGGCAACGACGACGGCCTGCGCGGCCTGACCGTCGAGGAGAAGGCCCTTTCGACCGCCGTCGCCGCTGACGGCGGTTACCTGGTCGATCCGGTGACGGCGAGCCAGATCGTCGGCGTGCTCCGCTCGTCCTCGTCGCTGCGGGCCGTCGCCAGCGTCGTCAGCGTCGAGGCGAGCGCCTTCGACGTGCTGGTCGACCACACCGACATCGGTTCGGGCTGGGCGACCGAGGCCGGCCCGCAGGCCGAAACCGGCACGCCGCAGGTCGACCGCATCTCGATCCCGCTGCACGAGCTTTCGGCGCTGCCGAAGGCGAGCCAGCGGCTGCTCGACGACAGCGCCTTCGACGTCGAGGGCTGGCTGGCGCAGCGCATCGCCGACAAGTTCAGCCGCGCGGAAGCCTCGGCCTTCATCAATGGCGACGGTGCGGACAAGCCGACGGGCTTCCTCAACTATCCCAAGGTCGACAACGCGCTGTTCGCCTGGGGCTCGCTCGGCTATGTGCCGACGGGCGCGGCGGGCGACTTCTCGGCGACCGATCCGGCGGATGCGATCGTCGATCTCGTCTACGCGCTGGGCGCACGGTATCGGGCCAACGGTACCTTCGTCATGAACTCCAAGACCGCCGGCGCGGTGCGGAAGATGAAGGACGCGGACGGCCGCTTCCTGTGGTCGGACGGCCTCGCCGCCGCCGAGCCGGCGCGGCTGATGGGCTATCCGGTGCTGATCGCCGAGGACATGCCGGACATCGGCGCCGGGACCTTCGCGATCGCCTTTGGCGATTTCCGCGCGGGCTACACCGTCGCGGAGCGGCCGGACCTGCGGATCCTGCGCGACCCCTTCTCGGCCAAGCCGCATGTCCTGTTCTATGCGACCAAGCGCATCGGCGGTGACGTCAGCGACTTCGCGGCGATCAAGCTCCTCAAGTTTGCGACTGCCTGACGCCGGGCGACCGGCCTAAGTGCGGAAGCAAGTCCCGCCCCGGTCTGACCGGGGCGGGCGGCACACCCCCGTATCATCCAGTCGCTGCTCCTCCCTCCGCTCGGGCGGTGCGGGGGTGTGTTTCGCCTGACCGGGCCGCGGCCCGCCCCCTCTTAGGAGTCTTCGATGATCCTGACGGAAGTGAGCGCGCCGCCGGCCACGGCCGTGCCGATCCGGGCATTTGCCGAGCACCTGCGGCTGGGGTCTGGTTTCGCCGACGACGGCTCGCAGGACGCCGTGCTGGAGATGTACCTGCGGGCCGCCATGGCGGCGATCGAGGCGCGACTCGGCCGGGTTCTGCTGGTACGGGATTTCTCCTGGACGGTGACCCGGTGGCGCGAGGATGCGAGCCAGGGGCTGCCGGTTGCGCCCGTGCAGTCCGTGGACGCGATCACGCTGTTCGGCGCTGATGGCGCAGAGACCGAAGTCGAGGCGGATGCCTGGTCCGTGCTGCGTGACAGCCAGCGGCCGCGGCTCGTCGGGCGGTTCGGGCGGAACCTTCCGAAGATTCCGCGGTCGGGACACGCCGAGATCCGGTTCCGGGCAGGGTTCGGCGACGGATGGGACGACGTTCCGGTCGATCTGCGGCAGGCGGTGTTCCTTCTTGCGGCCTTCTACTACGAGAATCGGGCGGAGGCGGCGACGTCGGCGGCGATGCCATTCGGTGTGCTGATGCTGATCGAGGCCTATCGCGCCACGCGGATCGGTGGCGGGGCGCTGTCATGAGTGCTGCGGTTCGGCTGCTGCGGCGGCTGGTCCTGGAGACGCCGGAGCGGGAGCCGGACGGGGCAGGGGGCTACTCGGTCACATGGCGGGCCATGGGTACCGTTTGGGCCGACGTGTATTTCGCGCACCAGTCGTGAGGACTTTGTCGCGGGGCAGGCGCGGCCCCGGGTGAAGTACCGGATCCTGGTGCGTGGCGCGCCGCCCGGGTCGCCCTCGCGGCCGCGGGCGGAGCAGCGGTTCCGCGATGGTTCGCGGGTGTTCGATATCCTTACGGTGGTCGATCAGGCGCCGGACGGGCGCTTCCTCGAGATCCAGGCGGAAGAGGGGGTGCTGTCGTGAGCATGGCCTTTTCCGCGGGACTGCAGGCCAAGGTCTACCAGCGGCTTGTTGCGGACCCGGAACTCGGCGGGCTGGTGGGCAGTGCGGTCTACGACGCGCCGCCGCCGATCGCCGCGGACCAGCTGTCGCCGGACTTCGTGCTTCTTGGTGAAGAGTCGGTTCGCCCGTTTGCCACAAAGACGAGCGCGGGTGCAGTGCATGAGTTCGCGGTTTCCGTCCATTCGGGCCGCGACGGCTTCGAGTTCGTCAAGCGGGTCGCGGCGGCGGTCTGCGCGGCGCTGGTCGATGCTCCGCTGCCGCTGGACGTCGGAACGCTGGTTTCACTGCGGTTCCTGCGGGCCAGCGCCGAGCGGGGTCCTGCGCCGGAGAAGCGGCGGATCAGCCTGCGCTTTCGGGCCGTCGTCGACGAAGACTGAGCCCTTCCCGACCCGGCGCGATCGGGCGACGAGACACCTTCGAGATGGAGTGAAAGATGGCGGCCCAGAGAGGCAAGGATCTGCTGGTCAAGCTGGACATGAACGGCGCCGGGGTCTTCGAGACGATCGCCGGGCTTCGTGCCACGCGGATCAGCTTCAATGCTGAGACGGTGGACGTGACGAACCTCGGCAGCGACGGGCGCTGGCGCGAGTTGCTCGCCGGCGCGGGTGTCCGGAGCGCGGCGGTAAGCGGTTCCGGCGTCTTTCGCGATGAGGCGACGGACGAGAGGGCGCGCGCGATCTTCTTCGCGGGCGAGATCCCGACGTACCAGGTGATCATTCCGGATTTCGGCGTCGTCGAGGGGCCGTTCCAGATCACCTCGATCGAGTATTCCGGGCAGCATGATGGGGAGGCGGTGTACGAGATCGCCCTGGCGTCGGCGGGTGCCGTGAGCTTCCAGGCGATCTGATGGGCAATCCCTGGCGCGGCGAGGTCGAGCTGACCGTCGATGGCGAGGTGCGGGTGATGCGTCTGACGCTCGCCGCGCTCGCGGAACTGGAGGCGCGGCTGAAGAGCGAGTCGCTTGTCGATCTGATCGGCCGGTTCGAGAGCGGCAGCTTCCGGGTGCGGGACCTGATCGGGCTGCTGACCGCCGGCCTCAACGGCGGCGGCTGGCGGGTGACGGAGGTCGAACTGACGCGCGCGCGCATCGACGGCGGGCCGCTCGCGGCGGCGCGGGCTGCTGCGCGGCTGCTGAAGCTGACCTTCACGCTGCCGGACGCGGACGGACACGAATGACTCCCGCGGGCCGGCCGTTCGACTGGCCCGGACTGATGCGGCTCGGGATGGTGCAGCTGCGGCTGACACCCGAGGTGTTCTGGGCGTTGACGCCGGCGGAGTTGATGCTGCTGGCCGGCGCCGAGGCCACCCCCGGCGTGATGACGCGCGCGGGCCTGGCGGCGCTGCTGGCGCGATTCCCCGATGAGCGGACGCCGGCGGCGGCAAAACTGGAGTGACCGATGGCGGATTTTGAGGGCGACCTGAGCCGGCTGGAGGCGCAGTTCGCAGGCCTTGAGGGCACGGTGGCGGGCCTGGAGGGTGTCACCGGCGCGTTCCGGCAGGAGCTGGAGGGCGTGCAGGGGAGCATGAAGGATGCCGGCACCGCCGCAACAGGAATGTCGCGATCGGTCAGCTCGTCGCTTCGTTCGGCCTTCGAGGGCGTGCTATTTGACGGCAAGAGGCTCTCAGAGGCGCTGGCGGGGATCGGAAAGAGCCTGTCGGGCTCCATCCTGAACTCGGCCATGAAGCCGGTGCAGGACGCCGTAGGGTCAGCCCTCGGGGGCGGGGTGCAGTCACTTCTCGGCGCGATGATGCCGTTCGCAAAAGGCGGAGCGTTCGCGGCGGGGCGGGTCGCGGCCTTCGCGCGGGGAGGCGTCGTCGATGGTCCGACCCATTTCCCGATGCGGGGCGGCGTCGGGCTGATGGGCGAGGCCGGACCGGAGGCGATCGTTCCGCTGGCGCGTGGCAGCGACGGCAAGCTCGGGATCCGAACCGGCGGCGGTACTGGCGCGGTCACGGTGACGATGAACATCTCGACGCCGGACGCGGCCGGCTTCCAGCGGTCGCAGAGCCAGATCGCGGCCGAGATGACACGCGCGATCCAGCGCGGACGCCGCAACCTGTGAGGAGCAGGACATGAACTTTCACGACGTCAGGTTCCCGGCAGCGCTGTCGGTGGGGTCGAGCGGAGGCCCTGAGCGGCGCACGGAGATCGTCACGCTGAGCAACGGGGCCGAGCAGCGGAACAGTCCCTGGACCCATTCGCGTCGGCGCTATGACGCCGGCCTTGGGGTCCGGTCGCTCGATGATCTGGCGGAGGTGATGGCGTTTTTCGAGGCCCGGAGCGGGCAGTTGTACGGCTTCCGCTGGAAGGACTGGACGGACTTCAAGTCGAGCACCCCGTCGGCTTCGATCTCGGCCTTCGACCAGGAGATCGGACGGGGGGACGGCTCGCAGAAGGCGTTCATGCTCAGCAAGGCCTATGCCTCGGGGACCCAAGTCTATCGGCGGCCAGTGACGAAGCCTGTGGCCGGAACGGTTGCTGTGGCAGTCGGCGGTACGATCCTGCGGTCCTCTGCAGACTATACCGTCGATCACGAGACAGGGCGTGTCCAGCTGCAGGATGCGCCGCAAAACGGCGCTCTCGTCAGCGCCGGCTTCGAGTTTGACGTGCCGGTGCGTTTCGACACCGACCGCATCGCTGCCAGCCTGGCCGGCTTTGCGGCTGGCGAGATCCCTTCGGTGCCGGTTGTAGAGGTGCGGGTCTGATGCGGGAAATTCCTGCTGAGCTTCAGGGCCGCCTCAACGGCGGTGCGACGCGGCTGTGCCGATGCTGGCGCGTCCGGCGGAGAGACGAGGTTGAGTTCGGCTTCACCGACCACGACGAGGACCTGACCTTCGACGGCACCGTGTTCCGCGCGAGTACCGGACTGGACGCCAACGCGATGCAGACCGCGAACGGTCTCAGCGTGGACAATGGGCAGGCGATGGGCGCGCTGAGCGACGCGGGCGTCCGCGAGGCCGACATCCGCGCCGGCCGGTTCGACGGCGCGACCGTGGACCATTGGCTGGTCGATTGGGAAAAGCCTTCGCTTCGGGTCCTGGTGTTCCGCGGCAGCTTTGGTGAGATCCGACGGAAGGACGGGGCCTTCGAGGTCGAGTTGCGTGGCCTGGCAGAAGCACTCAATGGCTCTGTCGGGCGCACTGTGCTTCGCCGGTGCGATCGCGCTGTCGGTGACGGCAAGTGCCGGTTCGACCTGAGTGCGGAGGGGTTCACCGCCACCGGCGAGGTCATGGAGGGAAGCGGTGCGGGCACGATGCTTGCATCGGGACTCGCAGGCTTTGCGGCGGGCTGGTTTGCCAATGGCGTCGTGACCTGGCTGACAGGCCCCAACGAAGGCGAGACCGTCCATGTCCGCGCGGACGCGCGCGCCGGGGTCGGGCGGCGGCTGACGCTCTGGCAGGAGCCGGGTGAGCCGATGGTCGCGGGTCATCGCTTCAGGGTCACGGCCGGTTGCGACAAGCGCGCTGAGACGTGCCGGGAAAAGTTCAACAACTTTCTGAATTTTCGCGGCTTTCCGCATATCCCTGGCGAGGATTGGGTGGCGGCCTACCCGAAGGACGGAGCGGTTCATGACGGCAGCAGCCAACAGTGACGGGGATGATGTTGTTGCCGTCGCACGGGGGTGGCTTGGCACGCCCTACCGGCACCAGGCAAGTTGCCGGGGCGCCGGGACGGATTGCCTCGGGCTGGTTCGGGGGGTGTGGCGGGAACTGATCGGCACGGAGCCGGAGGTAGTGCCCGCATACACGGCGGACTGGTCCGAGCCATCCCGCAGCGAGGATCTGCTGGCCGCAGCAGCCCGGAACTTTCTCCCTGTGGAACGTTGCGAGGCGAAGCCGGGCGACATCGTCGTGATGCGGATGCGCGATGGAGCGGTCGCGAAGCACGTCGGGATCCTGGCACAGGCCCCCGCGGGCTACCAGACGATCGTGCATTCCTACTCGGGACAAGGCGTCGTCGAGTCGCCGCTTACTCCGGCATGGTCCCGACGCATCGCGGCCGTGTTTCGCTTTCCGCCAAGGAGTTCCTGATGGCTACGCTGCTCCTCTCCGCCGCGGGTACCGCGCTGGGCGGTGCCATGGGCGGATCGCTCGCCGGTATCGGTACTGCGGTTCTCGGGCGCGCCGTGGGCGCAACCCTCGGGTCAGCAATCGACCAGAAGCTCCTCGGGATGGGGGCTGCGCCGGTGGAGACCGGTCGGGTCGAGCGCTTCCGGATCATGGGCTCCAGCGAGGGCGCGCCGCTTGGCCGGGTCTTTGGCCGCTATCGCGTTGCCGGACAGGTCATCTGGTCGAGCCGCTTTCTGGAATCGGTGAATACCGAAGAGGTTGGCGGGAAGGGCGGCGGTACGAGCGTCCGTGAATACAGCTACTCCATCAGCCTGGCGATCGCCCTCTGCGAGGGTGAGATATCGCGTGTTGGCCGGATCTGGGCGGACGGCCAGGTGCTGGATCAGTCCGGCCTGACGTTCCGGCTGAACAGCGGAAGCGAGGATCAGCTGCCTGATCCGCTGATCGAGGCGATCGAGGGGCAGGGGCTGGCGCCGGCGTACCGGGGCACTGCCTACGTGGTCTTCGAGAACCTCGAGCTGGCACAATTCGGCAACCGGATTCCTCAGTTCAACTTCGAGGTCTTTCGGCGTCCCGTTGCCGGTCTGGCCGGCGTGCCTCGGTCGCCGGCATTGGACATCCGCGGCGTGGCGTTGGTTCCTGGAACGGGCGAATACTCGCTCGCGACCGAGCCGGTGCTATTCCGGCGCGATCTCGGCGAGAGTACGTTCATCAACGTTCACAATGATCGAGGACTCCCCGACCTCGTCGCCTCTCTGGATCAGCTGACCGCCGAGGTTCCGAACTGCGGTTCGGTCTCCCTCGTCGCAACGTGGTTTGGCGACGATCTCCGGTGCGATCGATGCACACTGCGGCCCGCGGTGGAGCAAAGCGTCGAGGACGGCGATCCGATGCCGTGGGCGGTGTCCGGTATCGGGCGCGGTGAGGCAAAGATTGTGAGCAGGGTTGAGGACCGACCGGTTTTCGGCGGGACGCCGACCGACGCTTCCATTCTGCAGGCCATCGCGGCCCTGAAGGCCCGTGGCCTTGGTGTGATGTTCTATCCATTCATCCTGATGGACATCCAGAAGGGCAACGGGCTCCCCGACCCCTGGAACCCCGGCGAGAACCAGCCACCGATCCCATGGCGCGGTCGTATCACGCTCGCCCGTGCACCTGGTCAGGCAGGATCGACCGACAAGACGGCGGCCGCGGGGGACGAGGTGGCTGCCTTCTTCGGGTCGGCTCGCGCGCGGGATTTCGCGGTGGACGGGACCAGCGTGTCCTATCACGGACCCGAAGAGTGGTCCTATCGGCGCTTCGTCCTGCACTACGCCCACCTTTGTGCACTGGCGGGCGGCGTGGACGCATTCTGTATCGGTTCGGAGTTGCGGAGTCTGACGCAGATCCGCGACGGCGACGGGACGTATCCGGCGGTGCGCGCCCTTCGCGACCTCGCTGCAGACGTTCGTGCGATTCTCGGGACCTCGACCAAGATCGGATACGCGGCAGACTGGTCGGAATACTTCGGACATCACCCCGCCGACGACTCCGGCGACGTCATGTTCCACCTCGATCCGCTGTGGGCGTGCGACGATATCGACTTTGTCGGCATCGACAACTACATGCCCCTCTCGGATTGGCGCGACGGCGCTTCCCATGCGGATGTGGGCGCGGGCTCGATCTACAATCTCGACTATCTGCTGTCGAACGTCGCCGGTGGAGAGGGGTTTGACTGGTACTATGCTGACGACGACGGGCGCGCTGCCCAGAGCCGTCTGCCCATCTCCGACGGAGCATACGGGCAGGACTGGGTCTTTCTGGCTGCCCCGCGGTTGACAAGGGCACCAACCAGCCGAACGTCTTTTACGATCCGAAGTCTTCGGAGAGCTTCTTTCCATACTTCTCGAGCGGCTCCCGTGATGACTTCATCCAGCACCGCTATTTGCAGGCGATGTATGCGTATTGGGGAGACGCTGCGAACAATCCCCAGTCCGACCTTTACGATGGCCGGATGGTGGATCTTCGCCATGCGCACGTCTGGGCCTGGGACGCACGGCCCTGGCCCGACTTCCCCACCCGCCTCGAAACGTGGGTGGACGGGACGAACTATGATCGGGGTCACTGGCTGAACGGCCGGATCAGCAGCACGACGCTTGCCGAAATCGTGGCGCAGCTGACGGCCCGATCCGGCCTTGAGCGGGTCGACGTCTCGCATCTCTACGGCCTCGTTACAGGGTACATGATCGAGAGCGTCGAGTCCTGCCGGCAGAGTCTTCAGCCGTTGATGCTCGCCTACAGTTTTGACAGTGCCTCGCCGGGCGAACTGCTGTCGTTCTTCAGCCGCGGGGAGTCGGCGCATTGGCCGATTGCTGAGGAGCAGTGCGTCGATCTGGACGGCGAACCCGTCCTTTCCTTCACGCGGGCGCCGAAGGCCGAGACCGCCGAGCGGGTCGCCCTTACGTACGTTCGGGCGGACTTTGACTATCTTCCCGGAGCGACCGAAGCGTCGCTGCCGGGCGCCGCGGAGCCGACGACGGACCAGCTTGCGCTGCCGATCGTCCTGTCGGAAGGGGAAGCTGAGGCGATAGCCGGCCGGGCGCTGACCGAAGCGAACGTGGCCAGGGAGAGCCTTGGGTGCACACTGCCTCCCTCCGACCTCGCGCTTGTCGCGGGCGACGTCCTCGCGGTCGAGCGGTCGGGCACGACCGACTATTTTCGGATCGACAGGATCGAGGACAGCGGGCCCCGGCAGGTAACGGCGGTGCGGGTGGAGACCGGCGTCTATCGGGCAAGCCTGGTTTCCGAGACGGCGAGGCGCGCGCCTGTCCTGACCAATTCGGGCCCTGTCGATGCAATCTTTCTGGACCTGCCGCTGCTCACTGGTGACGAAAATCCGGTGTGGCCGTACGTTGCCGCGGCCCGCAGCCCTTGGTCCGGGCCGGTGGCCGTCTATTCGGCCAGCCAGGACTACGGCTATCGACTGGATGGCACGCTGCGGAAACCTGCGGTGTTCGGCGAAACACTCGAGCCGCTTGCAAGTGCCGTACCCGGTCTCTGGAGCGAAGCGCAACTTCGCGTCCGTCTCGCAGTCGGCAAACTGGAGAGCAGGAGCGCGGCAGACGTCCTGAGCGGGGCAAACGTCGCCGCCTTGCGGTATGGCGGTGAAGGTGATTGGGAGGTTGTCCAGTTCCGGAGTGCGGAGTTGGTGGCTTCCCGAGAGTACGTCCTGAGCGGGCTTCTGCGGGGACAGGCTGGCACAGACGGCATCATGCCGGCGGTCTGGCCGACCGGGACGCGTTTCCTGCTTCTTGACGGGGCAGCAAGTCAGATTCGTCTTCCGGCGCAAGCTCGGGGGACCGAGCGCCACTATCGGGTGGGGCCGGACAATCGCGCCTACGACGACAAGAGCTACGGCCACTATGTCGAAGTCTTCGACGGCGTCGGTCTGCGCCCATACCGTCCCGTTCACCTGGCCGCCAGTCGTCTGGCGAACGGAACCGTAGCGGTGACGTGGTTGCGCCGAACGCGAATTGACGGGGACAACTGGAACGCTCCCGATGTGCCAATCGGCGAGGAGGCGGAGACCTACCTTGTCAAGGTTTGGCGCGAGGGAGCGGTCGTACGGGAGGAGACGGTGTCCAGCACCCGATACGCCTACCTCGCGGCGGACCAGGCGGCCGACGGTGGCTCGACCGCGATTGACTTCGACGTCGCCCAGGTCTCCGCCCGTTTCGGTCCCGGACCCTTTGAGAGGATCCACTTCGATGGCTAGAACCGCCCAGCTTGGATTGCCCCTGGTTGCTCCTGCACAGGCGCAGAAGCATGTCACGGTCAACGAGGCGCTTACGCGTCTGGACGCGGCGACGCAGCTTCGCGTTGCCTCAGCTTTGGTGTCGACACCGCCGGCCGCCAGCTCTGAGGGGACTGCCTACATCGTTCCTACCGGGGCATCGGGTGACTGGGCGGGCAAGGCCGGTCGAGTTGCCGTCTGGAGCAATGGAGGCTGGCTGCTGCTGGACCCGAAACCGGGCTGGAAGGCATGGGATGAGGGGCTCTCGCAGGGCCTGATCTTCGACGGGACAACATGGCTCGCCAACGTAGTCGCGGTGTCTCCCAATGGCGCAACGACCCGCATGCGGGCTATCGAGATCGATCATGTCGTGACTGCAGGTGCGACGAACCTCGTCACCGGTGCCATACCGAGTGGTGTGATGGTGTTCGGTGTGAGTGGCCGCGTCAAAGCTCGTGTCCAGGGCAGCGGGCTTACCGCGTGGCGTGTTGGGGTGCCGGGCTCGGACAACCGATACGGTTCAGGGTTGGGCGCGGAGGTCAACTCTGTGCTTACCGGCCTGAGTGGCAGTCCGGTCAGCTACTATGCGGAGACACCGCTGCTGCTCACCGGTGAGGGTGGAGCATTTGCCACCGGTGAAATCCGTCTCGCTGTCCATATTCTTGAGTTGGGGGCGCCGTATCCGGTCTGACCCTTGATTTTGCGGCCGGAAGGGGCAAGTTTGCCCCCCAAGTTAGCTGGGGGAGAACGGACGTGCTCACGCATGCCGGCATTGCCAGGGTTGATCCGGTCTGGTCGTCGATCAGAAGCGAAGCTGAGGCTGTCGCGATCGACGAGCCCTTGATGGCGAGTCTCGTGCACGCGGGCATCCTGCACCATCGGAGCCTGGAGCGCGCGCTGAGCTACAGGATCGCGGAGAAGCTGGCGTCACCCGAAATGAGTGACCTGATCCTCCGGGAGATCGTGGACGAGGCCTATACAGCCGATCCGAGCCTGGGTCTGGCCGCTAGGGCCGACATCCTTGCAGTGTTCGACCGGGACCCGGCCTGCCTCCGCTACCTCCAGCCGCTGCTTTTCTTCAAGGGGTTCCAGGCTCTGCAGTGCTACCGCATCGCGCACTGGCTCTGGGAGAAGAGGCGGCGTGATCTCGCCTATTACTTCCAGATGCGAACGTCCGAGACATTCGGCGTCGACATCCACCCGGGGGCGAAGATCGGAATCGGCATCATGATCGATCACGCCCATTCGATCGTTATCGGGGAGACGGCGGTTGTCGGGGACAACGTCTCCATGCTGCATTCCGTGACGCTCGGGGGCACCGGCAAGGAGGACGGCGACAGGCACCCAAAGATTGCTGACGGCGTTCTGATTGGGGCCGGAGCGGCGGTTCTGGGCAATATCCGGGTCGGCCATTGCAGCCGCATAGCAGCCGGCTCCGTCGTCCTGCAGGACGTACCTCCCTGCAAGACGGTCGCGGGTGTTCCGGCGCGCATCGTCGGTGAGGCAGGCTGCGCCGAGCCGTCGAAGACGATGGATCAGTTGATCGACGGTCCCTGCTAGCCCACGGGCTACCGGGCAATGACCTCGTCGGATCTGGCCAGCCCGAGGACCTTTCGGGCTTGCTCGTCGAGCAATTCGACGTCCAGACTTTCCGTCGAGAGCCGCTGTGTCCGGTTCGAGAGTTCGGAAAGGTCCGTCTCGAGGCGATTGAGGTCGGCGACCAGCTGGTGCTCCTGAGCTCGAACCTGGAACAGGGTGAACAGGCCGTGCTCGCCCTGCAACGCCGCGAAGCTCATGTACGCGGTTAGCGACAGTACAACTGTCGCGTACAGAACCCCGCCGATGCCGCGGCGACGGGGTTCATTCTCTTTGCTCATCTTGCCTGCCTGATGCCCGGTTTCAATTTTCGGACAGCATGACAGATCGCAGGCTCGATCGGAACTGAAAGTTGTGGCGGGCTGCCGGAGTTCCTATTCGCGTCCCTTGTAGATTTCGACGAGCTTATTCAGCATCGCCAGAGCGTCCGCACGGGATCGCTGGAACGTGTTCCGGCCAATGATGGACCCGTTGCCGCCGCCGTCCCGGATCGCCCGGGCATCGTCGTACACGGCGTCCTCGCCCTTTGCCGCGCCGCCGGAGAATACCACGATGCGCCGACCACCGAAAGCGGCGTCCATACAATGCCTTACGCGCGCAGTCTGGCTCGATACGTCAATTCCGTACTTTTCGTAGACCTTCTTCGCTTCCGCCTGCTCGAGGTGATCGGTGGAAAGCTTGATCTTGATGATGTGGGCGCCGAGCAGGGCGGCTATCTGCGCTGCATAGGCACCGACGTCGATTGCCGTCTCGCCGGCCTTGGACAGATCCTCACCACGCGGATAGGACCAGATCACCGTCGGAACTCCCTTCGCGGCGGCCTCTTCCCGCATCGAGGAGATCTCCTCGAACATGTCCAGCCCCTCCGACGAGCCCGGATAGATCGTGAAGCCGATCGCAGAGCAGCCCAGCCGGAGCGCGTCATCCACCGAAGCGGTGATTGCCTGATTGTACGGTGCCGATCCGGGTACAAGAGAGTTGGACGAGTTCACCTTCAGGATCGTCGGGATCTGTCCAGCGAAGGCGTCGGCGCCGGCCTCGATCATTCCGAGAGGCGCGGCGTAGGCGTTGAGGCCCGCGTCCAGCGCGAGTTGGTAGTGATAGTGGGGGTCATATGCTTCGGGATTGGGGGCAAAACTCCGCGCGGGACCGTGTTCGAAACCCTGATCGACCGGGAGGATGATCATCTTGCCCGTGCCGCCCAGACGGCCCTGCATCAGCATGCGGCAGAGATTGCCCTTCACGCCGGGGTTGTCGGATTCGTAGAAGTTGAGGATCTTCTGAACAGTGCGGCTGGCCTTCATTGGTCCCTCGTTGACGGCGTGATCGTTGATCGCAATTCAGGTGAGCGTGTGTTTCACGCTTGCTCAAGCGCGGCAACACCGGGGAGCGTCTTGCCTTCGAGCCACTCCAAGAAGGCGCCGCCCGCTGTCGAGACATAGCTGAACGACTCGGCTGAACCGCTGGCGTTGAGCGCGGCGACAGTATCTCCGCCGCCAGCCACGGAGAGCAGGGTTCCCGCGCGGGTCAACTCCGCCGCCTTTCGGGCAGCGGCGTCGGTCGCGGCATTGAATGGTGGAATCTCGAAGGCACCGAGGGGGCCGTTCCACACGAGCGTCCTTGCGCCCGAAAAGACCGAGCAGATTGCCTCGATCGCTTCCGGGCCGGCATCAAGGATCATCGCGTCCGGGGGGCAAGCGGATGCGGCGACCGTCTCGCTGTCCGCGCCCGCCCTGAACTCGCGGGCCACGACCACGTCGCGGGGCAAGAGCAAGGTGCAGCCGGTGGCGTCTGCCTTTGCCCGGATTTCCCGCGCGGTTGCCACCAGATCATGCTCGCAGAGGGATTTCCCTACGTCGATGCCCTCGGCCGCGAGGAACGTGTTGGCCATCCCTCCGCCGATGACGAGCGTGTCGACCTTCGCGAGGAGGTTGCCGAGAAGCTCCAGCTTGGTGGAGACCTTGGCACCGCCAACCACCGCGACAACTGGCCGCGCGGGATTTCCGAGGGCCTTCTGAAGGGCCTCCAGCTCCGATTGCATCAACCGGCCTGCGCATGCCGGCAGGAGGCGCGCCAAGGCTTCGGTGGAAGCATGGGCGCGGTGCGCTGCGGAGAAGGCGTCATTGCAGTAGACATTGCCCAATGCGGCCAGCGCGGCGGCGAATTCCGGATCGTTCGCTTCCTCTCCCTTGTGGAAGCGCGTGTTCTCCAGCAGCAGCACACCGCCTTCCGGCAGGGCGGCAACGGCAGCCTCCGCCTTCTCTCCAATGCAGTCCTCGGCGAAGGCGACGGGCCGACCCAAAGCCTCCTCCAGCGCGGGGAGTACGATCCGCAGGCTCATCTCTGGCACAAACTTGCCCTTCGGGCGGTCGAAGTGGGCCAGCAGCACCGCCTTGCCACCCTTCGCCGTGATGTCCTTCACGGTCGGGACGATGCGCTCGATCCGGGTGGCGTCGGCGACCCGGCCCGCTTCGATCGGAACGTTGATGTCGACGCGGGTCAGGACGACCTTTCCCGTGAGATCCATGTCGTCGAGCGTCTTCCAGGCCACCTGCTCACCTCCTCGTCTAAAGCAAGGCCTCGGCGCTTGCGGCAACCGCGTCGGCCGTAATCCCGAAATGCGGATACAATGCCTCGATCGGTCCGGAGGCGCCGAAGCCCGCCATTCCGACGAACCCTGCCTTCCGCTCCGCACCCCGCTCGCCACAGAGCCAGCGATCCCAGCCGAAGCGAACGGCCGCCTCCACGCCCACCCGGACCGGTCCGGCGGGGAGGACGCTCCTGCGGTACTCTTCGTCCTGTGCGGCGAACAGTTCCCAGCAGGGCATCGATACCACCCGGGTTCCGATGCCCTTGGCCTGCAGGATCGCCCGCGCATCGAGAGCGATCTCGACCTCCGAGCCGGTGGCAATAAGCACGGCCTGACGCTTGCCTTCGGCCTCCGCCAGCACGTAGGCGCCGCGGGCGGACATGTTCTGGCGGCTGTGCGTCGTTCTGACCGTCCGCAGGTTCTGGCGCGTGAGGGCAAGAACCGACGGCACCTCAGCCCCAAGCGCAAGCTCCCATGCCTCTGCCGTCTCGACCGTGTCCGCCGGGCGGAAAACGTGGAGCTTCGGAGTCGCCCGCAGCATCGCCAGATGCTCAACGGGCTGGTGGGTTGGCCCGTCCTCGCCGAGCCCGATGGAGTCGTGGGTCAACACGTAGACGACCGGAAGGCCCATGATCGAGCTCAGCCGCATCGCCCCGCGCGCGTAGTCACAGAAGACCAGAAACGTTCCGCCATAGGGCACGACGCCGCCGTGGAGGGCGAGGCCGTTCAGCGCGGCAGCCATGCCGTGCTCACGGATGCCGTAGTGCACGTATCGACCGGCCCGGTTCTCGGGGTCGAAGACCCCGAGGCCCTTGGTAAGGGTGTTGTTTGAGCCGGTGAGATCCGCTGAACCGCCGATCGTTTCCGGCACCACGGCGTTGATGACTTCCAGGACCATTTCCGAGGACTTGCGCGTTGCGACCTTCGGCGCGGCCTCGGACTGTGTCTTGCGGAAGGCGGTCAACGCAGCCCCGAGCTTCTTCGGCCGCGCTCCGGACACGACCCGCTCGAACTCGGCACGCTTGCCGGAGCCCAGCTTTGCGAGCCGGCCCTCCCACGCCTCACGGGTAGCGCCGCCACGGGCGCCGATCGACCGCCAGGCGTCCAATACCTGTGACGGGACCTCAAACGGCGGGTAGTTCCAGCCGTAGATCTCACGGACCTTCGCGATCGCGTCGGCGCCGAGGGGCGACCCGTGCGCCGCCTTCGTATCCTGCTTGGTCGGCGCACCGAACCCGATATGGGTCCTGCAGTCGACCATCGCCGGCTTGTCGGTTGCCGCTGCCTCGGTCAGAGCGCGGTCGATGTCGGCGGGATCGTGCCCGTCGCACTCGTGGACCGACCAGCCGGAGGCGGCAAACCGGGCCTTCTGGTCGGTAACGTCCGCGAGGCTGACCTTCCCGTCGATCGAGATGCCGTTGTTGTCCCACAGGACCATCAGCCGGCTCAGCTTCTGCCTGCCCGCGAGGCCGATCGCCTCCTGGCTGATGCCTTCCATCAGGCAGCCATCGCCGGCAATGACCCAGGTCCTGTGGTCGACGACGGCCCGTCCGAACCGCGCCGCCATGCTTTCCTCGGCGATCGCCATGCCGACGGAGGTCGCAATTCCCTGACCGAGCGGTCCCGTCGTTGTCTCGATGCCCTCCGCGTGTCCGTATTCCGGATGCCCCTCCGCAGGCGAGCCGAGCTGCCGGAAGCGGGCGATGCTGTCGATCGACATGTCCTTGTAACCGGACAGATACAAGAGGCCGTAGAGCAGCATAGAGCCATGGCCTGCCGACAGGACGAAGCGGTCCCGGTCTGGCCAGCGCGGGACGTTTGCGTCGAACTTCAGATGCTTTTCGAAGAGCACGGTCGCCACATCCGCCATGCCCATAGGCAGGCCCGGATGTCCGGAATTCGCCTTCTGGACCGCGTCCATGGCGAGGACGCGCAGAGCCGCGGCTTTCATCCAGTGCTCAGGGTATCTCTCTCTGATCTCGGAGATATTCACCGGGACGTCCTCCCTCGCTCGCGGCCATTCTCCCGCCTGGGCGGGGTGCCGAGACTGCGGGCACTGATAACAGCACGTCGCGTCCGGTCAAGGGCGGTTTCCAGAGCCCTTGGTCCGACGGACCGCCGGGCCGCAGAATCGCCTGGTACCGTGGCTGGAGCAGCGTGGGTCCGTTCGACTGTGCGGAAGCCGCACCCATCACCCGCGCGCCGATCCCCGAACGAGGGGGCGAGGATGGATGGAACCACTCTGAGGAGAAACGGGAATCCAGGGCTCGCGTCGCGGTTCATGGCCGGAGTTCACCTGCGATTTCGACGCCCGATTGCAATGTCCGGATGTGGTGCCTAAAAAACGAGGGCCGACCGGGATCGAAAGCGCAGCGATGAGTCAAATTACCCAGCTCGAAGCCCATCTGACGGAAGCGTTCGACCGTCTCCGTGCCGCCCTTGCCGCCAAGGAGGCCGCCGCACGGCCCCAGGCGGACGAGCAGGCGCTGCTCGACCGGATCGCGGCGCTGGAGGCGGAGAAGGCGGAGCTAGCGGACGAGCTTGAACGCCTGCGGGTCAAGCGGGACAAGGATGTCGCCGCGCTCGACGACCTGATCGCCCAGTTGAAGCCGCTGATCGAGGAGGTCTGAGATGCCCGAGCTCATCCTGGAAATCGGCGGTCGCATGTTCGAGGTCGCGTGCGAGCCCGGACAGGAGCGTACGCTTGAGTACGCGGCGAGCCTGCTGCACGCGGAGGCAGAGCGGATCGGCGACGCCGGTCGCTCGACCGAGAAGCGGATGCTTCTGCTGTCCGGCCTCATGCTTGCGGACACGATGACTGCGTTGCAGGGACAGCTTCGCGAGACGGAGGAGCGGCTGCGCTATGCCGAAGAGCGGGTGCGCATTGCCGAAGCGAAGTCGGCGATGCTCGCCGCGAACGCGCTGAAGCTGGAGACAGAGGCGTCGCACAAGACGTCGCCGGCAGAGGTCGCCGCGCTGCGCGAGGAGAACGAGGCCGCCGCCATCCTGATTGGCCAGATCGTGTCAGAGCTCAACGCGATCGCTGACTCGGTCGAACTCACCTGAAGGAGCGGGTCGTCGCTCCACCGGCGGTGCGGCACCGGCGGAGCGCAGTCATCAGGCGTTGGCCTCGCGGATCTTGTCCGCAGCCGACTTGTCGAAAGTGATGCCCTTCGAGGCCAGCAGCGTGTCGAGCTCACCCGACAGCGTCATCTCGGTGACGATGTCGCAGCCGCCGACGAACTCGCCCTTGACGTAGAGCTGCGGGATTGTCGGCCAGTCCGAGAAGGACTTGATCCCGCTGCGGATGCCCTCGTCGGCGAGCACGTTCACATCCTTGTACGCGACCCCGAGATAGTTCAGCACTCCCGCCACGCGGCTGGAGAAGCCGCATTGCGGCATCGACGCTGTTCCCTTCATGAACAGCACCACATCGTTGCCGTCGATCTCCGACCGGATCGCCTCGTGCGCGGTCGCTTCCTGCTGGTCCATCTTTCTACTCCGGTGCCTTGGTCGTCAGCGCGAGCGCGTGCAGCTCGCCATTCGATCCGTCCATCTTTCCCTTGAGTGCAGCATAGACCATCTGGTGCTGCCGCACCCGATTCAGCCCGCGGAATTCCTCGGCGGTTACCGTTGCCGCATAATGGTTCCCGTCGCCGGCGAGATCGGTGATCTCGACCATCGCCGTCGGAAAGGCTTCGCGGATCAGGCGTTCTATATCCGCTGCTTCCATTGCCATCTTGCATGCTCTCCGCTTGCTCACCCGGAATCTAGAACCGGGGCCGGGTAGCCGCAAGGGCCAGCCGGGGCGGGATCAGCCGAGCAGCGTGGCGAGGGCTTCGCCATGTGCCGCCGCCAGCGTACCCACCGCCACCCGAGTGCCTCCCAGCACCACATGGTCACCGCCAGCGCTGCCGACGACCCGCAGCGCGACGCCGGCCTCCACGGCCCGGACCAGCAGCGCATCGGCATGGTCGGGCGATGCCGCCAGCAGATATCGGCCCTGATCCTCGCCGAAGAACCATTCGGCCGCCGTCATCGCACCGGTGCCGAACACCTCCACGCCGACCGACCCCGCCAGCGCCATCTCCGCTGCAGCAACGGCCAGCCCGCCGTCCCCGAGGTCGTGCGCCGCAGCGATCAGCCCCTCGGCGCGCGCCTGACGCACGAAGCTGCCGGCCGCCCGCTCCGCCTCCAGATCCACCCGGGGCGCGTCGCCTTCCTCCCGGCCGAAGATTTCCGCCAGCAGCACGGATTGCCCGAGATGCCCGCCGGTTTCGCCCAGCAGCAGCAGCACGTCGCCCGCGCGCGGCGCCATGCCGATCAGCGCGGCGCGTGACGCCAGCAGGCCGACGGCGCCGATCGTGGGCGTCGGCAGGATCGCGCGCCCATCCGTCTCGTTGTAGAGGCTGACGTTGCCGGACACGATGGGCATGTCGAGCGCGGCGCAGGCGGCGGAAATGCCGCGGATGCAGCCCACGAACTGCCCCATGATCTCCGGCTTTTCCGGGTTGCCGAAGTTGAGGTTGTCGGTTGCCGCCAGCGGCAGTGCGCCGGTTGCCGTGAGGTTGCGATAGGCCTCCGCTACGGCCTGCGCGCCGCCGCGCTCCGGGTTCGCGCGGCAATAGCGCGGCGTCACGTCGCTGGTGAAGGCAACCGCCTTGTCGGTCCCGTGCACCCGGACCACGCCGGCGTCGGAGCCTGGCACGACGAGCGTATCCGCCATCACCTGGTGGTCGTACTGCCGCCAGACCCAGGCCCGGCTGCACAGGTTCGGCGACGCCATCAGCCGCAGCAGCGCCTCGGCAGGATCGATGTCCGGAACCGGGCCGAGCGGGGCAGGGGACGGCGTCGGCGTCCAGGGCCGATCATATTCCGGCGCGGTACCGGACAGCGCCTTCAGCGGCAGGTCCGCCTTCACCTCGCCGCCCAGCATGACGAGGAACCGGTCCTCGGGGATCGTCTCGCCGACGATGGCGAAGTCGAGGTCCCACTTGTCGAACACCGCCCGCGCCTCGGCCTCCTTCTCCGGCCGGAGCACCATCAGCATGCGCTCCTGGCTTTCGGACAGCATCATCTCGTAGGCAGTCATGTGCGTCTCGCGCACCGGCACTCGGTCGAGGTCGAGCCGGATCCCGAGATCGCCCTTGTCCCCCATCTCGACCGCCGAGCAGGTGAGGCCCGCCGCCCCCATGTCCTGGATGGAGATCACGGCCCCGGTCGCCATCAGCTCCAGGCACGCCTCCATCAGCCGCTTTTCTGTAAAGGGATCGCCGACCTGCACCGTCGGCCGCTTTTCCTCGATTGTGTCGTCGAACTCCGCCGACGCCATCGTCGCCCCGCCGACGCCGTCGCGGCCGGTCTTGGCGCCGAGATAGACCACCGGCATCCCGACGCCGGACGCCGCGGAGTAGAAGATCGAGTCTGCCTCGGCCAGCCCGGCGGCAAAGGCGTTGACGAGACAGTTGCCGTTGTAGGCCGGATGGAACCGCAACTCGCCGCCGATCGTCGGCACGCCGAAAGCGTTGCCATAGCCGCCGATTCCCGACACCACGCCCTGCACGAGGCTCCGGGTCCTGGGATGCGCCACCTCTCCGAACGACAGCGCGTTCATCGCCGCGATGGGCCGCGCGCCCATGGTGAAGACATCACGCAGGATGCCGCCGACCCCGGTCGCCGCCCCCTGGTAGGGCTCGATGTACGAGGGATGGTTGTGGCTCTCCATCTTGAAGACCAGCGCCTGCCCGTCGCCGATGTCGACGACGCCGGCATTCTCGCCGGGGCCGCAGATCACCTGCGGGCCGGTGGTCGGCAAGGTCCG
>JBGALW010000019.1:0-36558 GCA_044223585.1 Amaricoccus sp. | reverse complement strand
CGGCCGCGGCGGGCGGCGTGGAGGCGTCGGTCGGATCGTTCCGCTACGACGCGGCCAACCGGGCGATCGGCTTCGGCACCAAGGTGACGAGCATCGCCTACGATCTCCGCGACCAGCCGGTCCGGCTGGAGTTCGGCAACGACACGGTCGAGACGCGGAGCTATTCGGAGAAGCGCGGCTGGCAGGAGCGGGTGCTGGTGCGCAAGGGCTCGACCGAGCTGCTGGATTCCAGTTGGACGCGGGCGGCCTCGGGGCTGATCACCGGGCAATATACCAAACTGCCCTACAGCCGCTTCGACTTCGCCTACGACTATGCCGGCCGGCTGCGGAGCGCCACGAACACCGGCGGGCAGCCGGGCTACAGCCAGAGCTTCACCTACGACGCGGCGGGCTCGATGAAGTCGAAGACCGGGATCGGCTCTTACGTCTATCCCTCCGCCGGCGCCGCGCGGCCGCATGCGCCGCTGACGGTGAACGGCGCGAGCTTCGCCTATGATGCCAACGGCAACATGACGACCGGCTTCCCGGCGGCAAGCTGATGACCTGGGACGCCGAGAACCGCATGAAGACCGTGCTTCCCGGCGGGGTGACGACCACCTACACCCTACGTGGCGCCGACGGCGCAAGTGGCTGAAACGCACCGTGGGCGGGTCGACGAGCCGCTGGTGATCGTCGGCCCGATCGAGGTGGAAACTACGGCACGCCGAGCGAGACCTGCTGCGCCACCGCTGCCGGAGGTTCCGCCTCAGCGGCAATCAGCCGGCCTACCTGCACCGCGACCAGGTCGCTCGATCCACCCGTCACCGACGCCACCGGCGCCGACGGCGAACATGCGACCCACAACTTCGGCGAGGCCCGAACCGTCGTTGCCGGCACCATCCCGGCGAGACCAAGGGCTTCGTGGGCCAACGCTACGACGCCGCCCCGGAGCTGCAGTACCTCAACGCCGGTACTACGACCCCGACCTCACCCCCGACTGGCTCGACGTCACCGCCCCGGGGGTGGGGACCAACCGGTACGCCTACGCCGGGAACAGCCCCGTCAACCAGGCGGACCCGAGTGGGCATCTCTTCAACGACACAGCCTTCAGCCGAGGGTGGGATTCCGTCTTTGGCGGGGGATCGTGTGACAACAATGCGATTGGCCGCGCCAACACGCTGGGAGGAGCCGCTGACAATGTCCGGGTTGAATACGATCGGGCCATAGACACCATCGCGGAACGTTCTGGCTTGATCGGCGTGGCCGGGACGGTACTCGACCTCGCGGCGCCGGGTTATTCCGAAACCCGAGACGGCCTTGAGCCGGCGGAATGGGAGACCTGGCTCTCGGCGCCGTGGAGCGAAGCGCGAGACCTGCAGCGGCCGCTGCCGGACGGCGCGCTGCGGATCGTGCTGCGGGGCGAGAAGGAAGACACCGTCGCGCCGGCGACCTTGTGAGGCGGGCCTATCCCTCCGGCGGCGCGCTCTCGCTGAAGAAGGCATCGATGTCGCGGTGGCCCTCCAGGACGTTGACCACCTCCAGCACGTCGTCGCGGTAGCGGAAGAAGATCACGTAGTTTCCGAAGGGGAAGCTGCGGAGGTCGGGCCGAAGCTAGGGACGGGCGCGGCCGAGCGTGCCGGGGAGCGAGGCCAGCCTGGCGCACTGGCCCTGAAGCCGCTCCGCGAAGGCCAGCCCAATCGCGGCGCTGCCGCTCTCGCGGGCGATGTACTCGAGGATCGACAGGAGATCGCGCTCCGCGGCCGCGAGGTAGACGAGGCGGCGCACTACAGCCCTTCGTTCGCCAGCGCCTGCGCCTTCGCCGACAGGGCGGCGCTCACCTCCTCCGCGCTCCGCGCCCCGCCCTCGGCGATCGAGGCCTCGATCGTCTGGCGCAGCGCCGCGAGCTTCGTCTCGCGCTCCTCGACTCGTGGCTGGAACTCATAAATCCGCAACCAGATGCGCGTGGCGGCAAGTTTGACGAGCGCGAGGAAGTTGGCGTCGTGTTTGTCGTATCGGGTCGCGACGGCCCTGGGGTGCGCCGAGGCCCAGAGAAGAAGCTCGATGCGGTTGCGTCGACGGTAGGCATCGCGGTCGAGAGAGGCGGCGCGGATCGTCACGCGGATCGGCCTGATGACGGCCTTCGCGCCGACCGGGCGCAAGATGGTCCCGCAGTCGGTCGCTGTCTAGGCCGCGTCGGCGAGCAGGGTCTGGCCCGGCCCCGCCGTGGCCAGCATGTCGTCCGTCGCCGATCGCCCGTCGTGGGCCTGCCCGGCGGTCAGCTTCAGCGTGATCGGCAGGCCGCGCGCACGGTGACGGCATGGATCTTGGTCGTCAGGCCGCCCCGCGAGCGCCCCAGCGGGCAGACGGCTCGAACGTCAGCCAGACCGGCGGCGCCGGTGGTCTGCGCACCCCCTTTTTGCGTTCGCTCCATGCTGCTTGGTGAACCGGATGGACGAACTTCGACGACGTTGCTCCGACCCATCGTAAGCCGCCGACACCGCGTCGAATATTCGATCCCAAACGCCCAGCTTCGCCCATCGTACGAAGCGATTGTAGCAGGTCGCGGCCAGCCGTAGCGCTCGGGAATGTCCGCCCAGGGGGAGCCCGTCCTGAGCCGCCAGTAGATGCCGTTCAGAACCCGCCGGTCATCCACGCGCGCTACCCGCGCGGGGCTTGTTCGGCAGAAGCGGCTCGATGATCGACCACTCGAAATCAGTCAACTCGTAGCGCCGTTGGGACATGCTGCTCTCCTCTTCCGAAAGAGTGAATCAGCAATCTCCCAACGCCGCTAGCCATTTATGAGTGCATAACCTAGGCGGAGGCCTTCGCGCACCACCTCGCTCGCCGAGCCGTAGCGGCCGTCCTGCACGACGCCCTCGACGAACTCTTCCCAGCGCTTCCCGATCGACACGTTCATCCTCAGCCTCCTGCTCGGAGCATCCTATAACACATATGGTGCATAAACTGCTATCCACTCTGTTCGCGCTCGGATTGGAGAGAACCCGAGAAATCCGCCATACGGCGCTGGAATCCCGCGGATTCTTGATCTACGATTCCCGTGCGGTACAGCCGGGGACGGCGATGACCGCCGACGGAAATGAGGTAGCCTGTTCCTCCGCAAGGAGGGCAGGCTGTCTTCGTTTCGGGGTCGCCGATTGAGCTACCGCAGCCATTCATCTTCGGGCCAGTCGCGGGCGGTGTGGATCACCCGGAGGATCGACAGGATCTCCCGGTCCCCGCGTCGCGTCAGCGTGTAGGCGATGATGTAGCGCAACCCCGTTACCGACTTCTCGTAGGTTCCTGCGACCCGACCCGGCCGGCCGGTTGCCATTTCGCCGAGGGCGTCTCCGGTGGCGCGCAGGCGATCGGCGACGCGTTGCGCCGCTGCCGCGTTCTCGCCGACGCCGGCGCCGAGGTAGCCGCTGGAGCGCAGGCGCGAGACGTAGGTCGACCAGGTGCCGCCCTTGGCGGAGAGCCCGGCGAGGGTCGCCCACTGGCGCATCGTCGCCGGCCGGCCGTGCGCCACCAGCACCCGGAGGATGCGCAGCTCGGCGCCCTCGCCACGGCCGCGCCGGACGGTCGACCGAGCCTTCGGGCGCGGGGCAGGGGCCACGGCCACGGGAGCCTCCTCCTCCCCCGGCCGGGGGGTGGGCGAAGTGACGATCCCCCCCGGCGAGCGGCGCGAGGGCGCCAGCCGCCGCGCGGATGGCGGTCCGGCAGGCCTCGAGCTCGGCGATCGCCTGGTCGCGCTCGCGCTCGAGCCGATCGCGCTCGGCGCGCAGCGCGGCCAGCGCCTTGCCGTCGTCCCGGCAAGGCTTGTCGGAGACCGGCGCCGCCAGCGCCGCGCGCAGGACCTCGAGGTCGAGGCCTGCGTCGGAGAGTGGCGCTTCGGCCGCCTCCTCGCCGTGGGCCGAGCCTGCCAGGTCGAGAGAAGAGCGGCGGCTTGTGTCCCTCGCACCCATGGAGATCGCCATGACCAACGACCTCAGCACCGCCGCGTCGAGCCCGGTGTCCTCCGATCCGTCCCGCCTCTTCACCGACCATATGGCTCGCGTCGAGGCGCTGCGCCCGGCGAACAAGGCGGCGATCCTCGACGCGCTCGCCGCCGGCGGCGTCACCCAGGTCGTCGTGACCTTCGACGGCTACGGCGACAGCGGCCAGATCGAGGACGTCATCGCGCGTGCCGGCGACGCCGAAGCCGCGCTGCCGGCGGTCGACGTGCAGCTCTCGGCGCCGGCTTGGGGCGCGATCACGTCGAGACCCGGACAAAGCCGCTCGCGGAGGCAATCGAACACTTCGTCTACGACACCCTCGGCAATCTGCATCCCGGCTGGAAGAACAGCGACGGCGCCTCCGGCACCTTCACCTTCGACGTCGCTGCCCGCACCGTCACGCTCGAACACGGTGATCGGTACATCGCCGTCGAGACCACCACGCACGTCTTCTGACGCGACCAGACTCCGACCTTCGAGGACGGCACTGTCACCCTGTTCGAGACGGGCGCGATCGTGCTGCACATCGCCAGCGCCCATGCCGGCCTGCTGCCGGCGGACGCCGCCGCCCGGGCGCGGGCGCTCTCCTGGATGTTCGCGGCGCTCAGCACGGTGGAGCCGCCAATCCTCGACCGCGAGGCTGCCGAGTATCTCGAGGGTGATGCGCCCTGGGTCGCGCCGCGGTTGCGCGCGGCCGAGGAGCGTATCCGCGGCAGGCTCGGAGATCTCTCGCGCCGGCTTGGCGACGCGGACTGGCTCGACGGGGCATTCAGCGCCGGCGACCTGATGATGGTCGACGTGCTGCGCCGGCTCGCCGGGTCCGGCCTGCTGGAGGAGTTCCCGAACCTGCCCGCCTACGTCGCCCGCGGCGAGGCCCGCCCGGCGTTCGCACGCGCCTTCGCCGCGCAGTACGGGTTCTTTGTTGCGCATGCCGAGGCGACGGCGGGATGACGGCTTCGCCGACACCACGAGAACCGACCAGGGAAGGACGACCATGATCACGGTGACCCCCTTCAAGTGGGTGCCGCCCTTCGCGGCGGGACAGGTGCGCGACCATCGCGTGCGGTGGATGCTGAACGAGATCGGCTGGGACTACGCCGTTGACCTGATCGACCCGGACGTGCAGGCGAGCGACGCCTATCTCGCCGAGCAGCCCTTCGGCCAGGCGACGGCGAGCTCGGGCGCGTACGCCCAGTCGACCGACCTCGTCACCACCACCGGCAGTCGGTCAGCGGCGGCGGTGGCCTCGCCCTCGGCGGCCGGCCGACCGGCACGACGGCGGCCGAGCTTCTCGGCTCGGGCACCAAGACCGGCGACGTCAACCAGGGCAGCAGCACCGATCCCTCCGACAACCAAGGCGTCGACGTCACCGTCAACGGCAGCATCGCCACCGCGGGCGCCGGCGGCGTCGGGGTCTTCGCCCAGTCGGTCGGCGGCGGCGGCGGCATCGCCGGCGACCTCGGCAACACCATGGACTTCGACTTGGTCGGCAGCGGGAACGTCGCGTCGAGTCACATCGGCAAGGGCGGCGACATTTCCGTCGCCGTTGCCCAAGGCGCGAGCATTACCACCACCAACGAGAACGCCCCCGGCATCATCGCCCAGTCGGTCGGCGGCGGCGGCGGCTGGTTCGCCGGCGACACCTACGCCCTCGTCGGCTCGGCGGGCGGCGACGGCACGGGCGGCGACGTCGCCGTCACCCTCGACGGCACGGTCAACGCCGGCGGCTCGGCCTCGGCCGGGATCATCGCGCAGTCGACCGGCGGCGCCGACAACCACGGCACCGGCGCCGCCGGCACGGTCGGCGTCACCATCGGCGCCACGGGCTCGCTCTGGGGCGGCGCCGGCGGCTTCCTCGCCAACCAGGCCTCGCTCTATGTCCTCGGCGCCGGCGCCGGCAGCGGGCTCTCGAACTATGGCGTCATCAACACCAACGGCGGCGGCGAGGGCTACGCCGTCTACGTCGACCCGCGGGTCGCCGCCGGCAACTTCACGGTGACGAACCAGCGCCACGCCTTCATCACAGGCGACGTGAACCTGCCCTCGAGCAACTTCCTCAACTATGGCACCTACGTCCCGCTCTCGACCGTCACGCTCGGCGACGCGACGCTGGTCAATGCCGGCACCCTCGACCTGACCAAAGGCGCACGGGTCACGCGGCTCGCCGGCGACTTCCGCGGCGCCGCGAAAAGCCGGATCGTCGTCGGCGCCGACTTCGCGGAAGGCACCGCGGACCGCCTCGCCGTCTCGGGGACGGCGGAACTCGGCGGCGGCGTGGCCGTGCGCCCGTCGAGGCTCGTACCCGGCACCGTCACCGTGATGACCGCCGGCAACGCGCTCGACGGCCAGACCTTGGCGGACGCGACCGGCGCGTATCTCTTCGACTTTACGCCGAAGGTCGCCGGCACCGCGGTGACGGTCACGCCGTCGGCCGACTTCTCCGGCCGCGGCCTCAGCCGCGACGAGACCAGCCTCGCGTCTCACTTGCAGCGGGTCTGGGAAGGCGACCTTCCCGAGACGATGGCGAAGGGCTTCGCCGCCCTCGCCGGCGTCACCTCGGCGGACGACTATGCCGACACCCTCGACCGGCTGGCGAGCCGCCAGGTCGGCGCCATCGCCACCGCGCGCATGGAGTCCTCGCGCCTCTTCGTTGCGAACATGCAGAGCTGCCCGGTCTTCGCCGGATCGAGCCTGATGCTCGAGGAAACGGACTGCGCCTGGGGCCGGGCGATCTCCGCCCACCTCGACCACGACGGCTCGACCGACGCTGCCGGCTTCGACAACGACGCGACGCTCCTCCAGTTCGGCGGCCAGCGCGCCATCGGCGACGGCCTGTTCCTGACCGGCGCCGTCGGCTGGGAGGACGCGCGGCTGACCGACGACTTCGGCGCCTCCGCCGATGGCGAGAGCTGGATGGCCGGCGCCGGCGTCAAATACCAGTCCGGCCCGCTCCTCGCATCCGCGACCGTCGACCTCGGCTACGGCAGCTTCGACACCGCGCGAAGCTTCACCGTCGGCGACGACAGCTTCCGCGCCGAGGGCTCGCCCGACGCCCGCAACGCCGGCCTCCACGGCCGGGTCGCCTACGAGCTGCCCTACGAGCGGTTCTACCTGCGCCCGAGCCTCGACCTCGACGCGAGCTGGATCGGCCTCGGCGGCTACGACGAGACAGGCGCCGGCGACTTCGGCCTCTCGGTCGACGACAGCGACAGCTGGGTGCTCTCCGCGGCGCCCGCCGTCGAGATCGGCACCCGCGTCGACCTCGCCGACGGCACTGCCCTGCGCCCCTTCGCCAACGTCGGCGCGCTGTTCGTCTCCGGCAACGACTGGACGGTTGACGCCAGTTTCGCTGCCGCGCCGGACGCCGCCGGAGGCTTCTCTTCGCGGGTCGACAACCCCGACGCCGTCGCCACCTTCGGTGCCGGTGTCACAGTCATGACCCGAGGCAACATCGACCTTACCGCCCAGTACCAAGGGGCCATCGCCGACGGCTACTCCGGCCAGTCGGGGGCATTGAAGGCGACCTGGCGCTTCTGACGACTGGCGACCTCGGCCCTCTGGACCCGGCGCCATCTCCCGCACTTCTCATCGTCGCGGCGATCGCGCGCTGCAGAGGCCTGTCGGAGCCCACGGATAGGGCGAAGGGTCAGTATGGGCCGGCCGGCTCTCGGCTCCGGCCGGCGCCGGCTTCAAAGGTCGATGGCCTCGGAGATCGTCAGCGCGTCATCGAGTTCGACGCCGAGGTAGCGGATCGTGCTGTCCATTTTGGTGTGGCCAAGCAAGAGCTGGACCGCGCGAAGGTTGCCTGTGGTGCGGCGCATGGAATGGGTGCCGTAGGAACTCGGGTCGAGGCCGATCGAAGTCACCCATCCACGCAGGATCCGGGCGTATTGCCGCGTCGACAGGTGTGGGCTTTCGTGGAAGCGGCTCGGCCAGAGGTAATCGGCGCCGAGCATCTCGGGGTTCACGATCCACCGTTCCAGCGATTGCCGGGTCAGCTCGGTGATCTCGAACCGAACCGGCTGCGCCGTCTTGCGCTGGGTGATCGAGGCGCGCTCCCGAACCCGCCCGGCCGCGAACACGTCCCTCACCCTCAGGCGGACGAGGTCGCACCCGCGCAACTTGCTGTCGATCGCCATGTTGAAGAGCGCGAGGTCGCGCGGATTGTCGGCCATCTCGAGACGGACCCGGATCGACCAGACGTGCTTCGGCTGCAGCGGGCGCTTCTGGCCGACGATCCGGCCCTTGTTCCAGGCGACACGGGGTGGGCGGAGGGCGGGAAGGAACCCGGTGGACATGGCGAGGCCTCCTGTCCTCCCGGCCCACCCTGTCTTCGGTCAAGCCGACGCCGGCATTGTAGCAAGGTCGTCGCCCAGAGACCATTTCGGGCGGAAAGCAGTCGTTCGCTACAAATTGGCTGAATGGGCAGAAGCAGACCTGGTGACGGTGCCGGCCGCTCGGGAGCTGGAGCGGTCCAGCAATGAGCGAGCCGCCCAATGGGGCGGCGCTCCGGCGGGTCAAGGCCGTTCGGACGTCGATCCGAGCTTCGTGCCAGGCGCCGGTTCCTTGCTCAGCGCGTCGGCGAAGCGCCGCATCAGGCGTGCGAGGTCAGCGACGTCCGCAGGGTCCCAGCTCTCGAATACCGCGCGCCCCAGCCTCTCGCGCGCTGCGTCCACCCGGTCGGTCACTGCCTTGCCGGCCTCGCTGACGACAGCCTCGCGCACCCGCCGATCACCGACGCTTTCGCGCCGGACGACGAGGCCGAGCGCCTCCAGCCGCGCGGTCTGCCGGCTGACGGTCGTGTAGTCGCGCCCCACCCGGTCGGCCAGATCGACGACGCCGATGGGGCCGAGCCGCTCGATCAGCACCAGCAGCGGAAACAGCGCACGCTCGAGCGAGATCCCTGCCGCGCGCACCATCGCCTCGTCGACCCGCGGGCGGTTCATCACGCTCACGATGTCGATGAGCGCATCGTGCAGATCCCGCAGCACTTCGGAATCAAGTGTATTTTGCACATTTATCCTTGACGGCATGTTCGCGCCTCCATTATGTGCAACATACACATAAAGAGGGTATCATGCCATACCGATCCAGCGTGGACGTGCTCATCGTCGGGGCGGGCGCCGCCGGCCTGACCCTCGCCATCGACTGCGCCCGGCGGGGCGTTTCCTTCCGGCTGGTCGACCGAATCCCAGCGGCGTTCCCCGGCTCGCGCGGCAAGGGCATCCAGCCGCGCACCCAGGAGGTGTTCGAGGATCTCGGCATCCTCGACCGCATCGTCGCGGCCGGCGGCCCCTACCCCCTGCAGCGTCAGTACCGCGCGGATGGGAGCTGGGAGGATTCGGACGTGGCCGAGCCGGCCGTTGCGACGCCGGCCGAACCTTATGCGCTGCCACTGATGGTTCCGCAGTTCCTGACCGAGGGGGCGATGCGCGAGCGGCTGGTCGAGCTCGGCCATCGGCCGGAGTTCGGCGCGGAACTCACCGGATTCGACCAGGACGCGGAGGGGGTGACGGCGCGGCTCCGCTCGCCGGACGGCGAGGAGACCCTGCGCGCCCGCTGGATGGTCGGCGCCGACGGCGGCCGCAGCTTTGTACGCCACGCGCTCGGCATCGGCTTCCCCGGCAAGACGCTGGGCGTGCGGGCCATCGTCGCCGACGTGACGCTGACCGGCCTCTCCCGCGATGTCTGGCACCGCTACGGCGACAAGGACATGGCGCGCCAGATCGCGATCTGCCCGCTCGCCGGGACCGACCTCTTCCAGATCCAGGGGCCGGTCCCGATGGAGGGCGAGATCGACCTCTCGGCCGCCGCCCTGACCGCGCTGATCCGCGACCGCACGGGCCGCGACGAGATCGTGGTCGAGACCGTCTCCTGGGCCTCGGCCTATGTGATGAATGCGCGACTCGCCGACCGCTACCGCGTCGGGCGCGTGTTCCTGGTCGGCGACGCCGCCCATATCCACCCGCCCACCGGCGGCCAGGGGCTGAACACCAGCGTGCAGGACGCCTATAACCTCGGCTGGAAGCTCGACGCCGTGATGCGCGGCGCGCCGGAAGCCCTGCTCGACACCTACGAGGAAGAGCGGCGGCCGGTGGCGGCGGGGATGCTGGGGCTCGCCTCCGGGCTGCTCGACGCGATGAAGCACGGCGAGATGCGGCGAGGCCGCGCGGTGCGGCAGCTCGACATCGGCTATCCCGGCTCGTCGCTGGCCCCCGCGGCGCCGGGGCGGCCGGATGAAGGCCCGGCGCCCGGAGACCGCGCGCCCGACGCCGTGCTGCGCGGGGCGGGCGGCCAGGAACGGCGACTGTTCGACCTCTTCCAAGGTGGGCACTGGACGCTGCTGGTCTTCGAGGGCGACCGCGACGAGGTTCCACCGCGCGCCGGTCTGCGCATCCACGCCGTCGGCCCGGCGGCCGCGCTGCAGGACGAGAGCGGAGCCTTCCGCGCGACCTACGGCCTGACGCCCGGCGACCGCGTTCTCATCCGGCCGGACGGCTATCTTGGCGTGATAGCGGGCCGCGACGGCGCCGCTGCGATCGAGAGCTATCTGGCGGCCGTCGGCTTGGCTTCCTGATGAACGTGGAGGCCGAGGTGACGGTGAACCGTGCCCCCGACCCCTGTTCCATCGTTGCGCTGGTCCCGATCGCGCACGGATCGGCGCTACCGGATGCGTGAAGCCACCTTGTGGCTGCCCGACGAGGGCGGTCGGTGACCTTCCACGTCAACCTCATCCCCGGCGCGTCCAGCGGCTTCGGCCGGCTCTCGGCCAACGCGCTCGCCGAGGCCGGAGACATCCCCGCGTCGATCCGGCATGCGACGGCACCCGCCGCCGCGGTCCGCATCACAGGAGGGCTCATTTCAGGCCGGCCTCGCAGAAGGCGCGGAAGCTCGTCGCCCCGGTATTCTCCGGGGTGCGGACGACGGCGTTGTCGATGCCTTCGTCCTTGGCGCGGTACATGTCGACGTAGCCCTCGGCCACCGCCTCGCTCGCGCCGCGGTCGAGGAACCCCTGCCGGAACTGGTCGAAGGAGATCTGCTGGTAGCGGACCGGACGGCCGATGGCCTCCGAGAGGATCGCGGCCTGATCGTCGAACGAAAGGTCCTCGGGCCCAAGCACCGGCGCGTCCCGCTGACCGCTCCAGGTCCGGCCCGTGAGCAGGCTCGCGGCGGCGGCGGCCATGTCGCTCGTCGCGGTGAAGGGCAGCTTGCGGTCGAGCCGGATCGGGCCGAAGAAGAGGCCCTTCTCCCGGATGACCGCGGCCTGCCGCGCCGTGTTCTCCATGAACGACGGCATGGCGAGCCCGCGGAACGCCGCGCCCGTCTCCATGAGAAGGTTGTCCATGCGGAGCGACGCGGTGACGAGTCCCGCCCGTCCCTGCCACGGCGTGCCGCGTCCGAGCGCGGTGACGGAGACCACCCGTGCAACCGAGTGGCGGCGGATCGCTTCCGCCGCCGGGCGCGTGAAGTCGAGATAGGCCGCCTCGAGCGTGCCTGTCCACGGCGGAGGTGCCAGCCAGAAAACGGCATCGGCCCCTTCGAAGGCGCGGTCCACGACCGCGGCGCTGGAGTGCGATCCCTCGACGATCTCCGCGCCGGCGCGAACCGCCGCGGGCAACCGGCCGGCATCGCGCACGATCAGGCGCAGGGGCGCACCGGTCTCGAGAAGGCGGCTCACCACCTTGCATCCGATCTGGCCGGTAGGGGCCGTGACCACGATCATCGTTGGTTTCTCCAGGAGGTTGTCGGGAGGTCAGAGACGGACCGAGACCTCGACGTCCCCGGGAAAGGACGTCGAGAGGTATCCCCGCCCCGGATCGCGCACGAGGGCGAGGTATTCGGGGCAGAAGTCGGCGTTGTCCGCGACGACGAGGGCGCCGGGCCGCAGGCGGCTCGCGAGGCGGGCCAGGACGTCGGGATAGAGCGCCTTGGCGCCATCGAGCAGCACGAGGTCGATGCTCCCGGGCAGGTCGCGCCCCAGGGTATCGAGCGCGTCGCCCTCGCGGAGCTCCACGAGGTCCGCGAGGCCAGCCGCCGCGAGATTCGCCCGCGCCCGCGCCAGCTTCGAGGGCTCGAACTCGCTGGTGATCAGCCGCCCGCCGCCATTGTCGCGCAACGCCGCGGCGAGATACAGCGTCGAGAGGCCGAAGGAGGTGCCGAACTCGACGATCGAGGCCGCCCGGCAGCCGCGCGCCACGACATAGAGCAACTGCCCCGTCTCGCGCGAGACGGCCAGCGGCACGTCCTTCATCCGGCCGTAGAAGTCCCGGTATTCGGTCTTGCTGCGCAGGATGCGGCCCCTGTCAGCGCCGGTCAGCGACTTCCAGTAGTCCGCGACCGACGGCGTCGTCGCGGGTTCGATGGCGTCGTCTTCGGCCAGGAGGCGTTCGATCAGCGGCGCGACGGCCAAAGAGGCAAGGGTCGTTGTCGGGAAACTCCGGTTTGATGGAATGCGATCGCCGCGCTACGCAAGAAATACGAATGATTCGTCAGGTCAGCAATTCGCATTCCCGGAAAAGGCCGATGACACATCCTGCAAGCCCCCGGATTTCCTCGCGAAAGGAGCCGCGACAGGCACGCTCCACCGCGCTCGTCGAGGCGGTACTTCAGGCCGCGGCTCAGGTTCTGGCGCGGGAGGGTGCCCACCGGTTCACCATGGCGCGGGTCGCGGAGGCGGCTGGCGTAAGCGTCGGATCGCTTTACCAGTATTTCCCGAACAAGGCCGCGCTGCTCTTCCGGCTGCAGAGCGACGAGTGGCGCGAGACCGGCGACCTGCTGCGGCGCATCCTCGAGGATCGCACCCGGCGGCCGCTCGACCGGCTGCGGGCGCTGGTCCATGCCTTCGTCCGCTCCGAACGCGAGGAGGCGGCCGTGCGCGTCGCGCTGGACGATGCCGCTCCGCTCTATCGCGCCGCGCCGGAGGCTCACGAGGCGCGGGAGGCCGGCCCGCGCATCTTCGTCGCCTTCCTCGCCGAGGCCATCCCGGATGTCGCGGACGACACGCGCCTGCTCGTCGGCGACCTGATCGGAACGACGCTGAGCCAGGTCGGCAAGAGCATCTCGGAGACCTCCGCGTCCGGGCAGGAGGCAGAACGCCGCGCGGACGCCGTGGCCGACATGCTCTGTGCCTATCTGGAGAGGCTCGGATGCCGCGCGACGACAGCTTCGGGGGCGTCCCATGCCGTAGCGACGGGCTGAGCGGAGATCGGAGTTGGGCGGACTTTCCGTCGGCATCGAGAACGGCCGCTTTCATACGGCGCGAGGCTTGATCGGCGGTCATCCCCGAATGACCGCTAAGGGCCGAAGTTGCCCGGCAACCTCGGCCCGTCGCTTCAGGCGGCTTGGTCGAGCAGCCGCTTCGCCTTCGCCTCCATGTTGAGCCGGGCATCCTGATGCGGCTTGTCGCGGGCGACAGCGGTGATCCCCTGCACGAAGTCGAAGACGCTCTCCGGCGGCCGGCCCTCCTCCGCCAGCACGGCGTCGATGATCCGCCCGGTCTCCGGCCGCGAGAAGCCGCGCTTTCGGAGAAACTCGGTCCGGTCGTCGTCGCTCCGCGCCACCACCTTCTCCCGCGCCGCCCGGATGCCGTTGACGAAGGGCATCGGCGAGGAGTTGGCGAAGGTGAGCAGCGCCGGCGCCGCCTCGTGCGCGAACCTCGACGCCGCGTGCTTCGAGTGCCGGATGGTGATCTCCTCGAAGTCCTCGACACCCCAGAGGTTGCGGTTCTGGCACACCGCACGCAGGTAGAAGCTTGCCATGCCGAGGGTCTTCGCCCCGACCTCCGAGTTCCAGCAGTAGAATCCCCGGAAGAACAGGTCCGGCGAGCCGTCGGCGAGCTTCCCCGCCTCGATCGGATTGAGGTCGTCGACGAGGAACAGGAAGACGTCGCGATCCGAGGCGTAGAGCGTCGTCGTATCCTTGCTGATGTCGACCCGCGGGTTGTAGACGCCGGTCGACCAGTCGAGCACCCCCGGCACCTTCCAGCGGGTGTCGCCGGTGCCGTTGCCGGCGATGCGCTGTACCGCCTCGACCAGCTCGTGGTCGTAGATCCGGCCGTAGTCCGGCCCGGTGACGGCGCGAAGCTCGACCCGGTCCTCCTCGATCTCCAGCGTCTTGATCTGCTCGGCCCGGTGCGCGCTCAGCCCGTACTGCAGGTTGATGGCGGCGAGCGCCGCCGGCAGCTGCCGGAGGTAGGCCGCCGGGGCGCCCACCTGGCTCGCGAGCTGACCGAAGCTCCAGTACGTCGGCGCCACCGGCCGCTCGGCGCCGGGCAGGATCAGCGCCAGCCGCTCGGGATCGGCGCGGGTCGCCTCGACGTGGATCGCCGCGGTCTCCACCACCCGCGTCCGGCTGCGCTCGGCCCGGCTCCGCACCGAGCGGGCGAGGTCGTCGAGCGAGAGGAAGCGCTCGTCGTCCGGCCGCGAGAACCATTCCGAGGACACCCGGCCGATCCGCTCGCCCCGGCTGACGTCGACCTTGTATCCGCCGGCGCCGCGCGCTGCGTCCACCACTGCCATGTTCATCACGAGATAATCTCCACGACGGGCGCCAGGAGCCTCTCTCCTGGCATTTAGCCCATCACCGAGCCTCAGCCCGCCTCTTCCTCTCCGGGCGTACGGCCGGGGAGGATGGATAGGCGCGTCGGGCACCGTCCCATCTGCACGCGATCACCGCCGTCTGCCGCATGCCGGTCCGCGACGGCTAGCGCCGCCACCGTGAGCGCGCTTCCCTCCAGGCTGTCACCAGAGGCAGTGGAAGTGATGGCCGCGCGGCGCACGAAGATCGGGATCGAGGTCACGACGCCGGCCATCGTCGCGAACGCCGAGGCGCGGGCCGATGAGGCGGTGTTGCGCCTCGCCCAGCTGATCGGTCGCCAGATGGCGCGCGAGCAGGCCGCACGCGCTCTGGCAGCCGAGCGGCGCTCCGAACGCAGGCCCGTGGAAGAGTGATCCACCGTTGCACCCGCCGGATTTATACGTATAATGCGGACATCAGCCCATGTCAGGATGTTCGGCCATGCTCACCGTCGGTGCCCTCGAGTTCCAGCGCAAGTTCGGCGAGTTCCAGCACCAAGCGCAGCGGGAGCCGGTGGAGATCACCCGCCACGGCCGCCGGGAGTTCGTGCTGATGTCCGCAGAGCACTACGACTGGCTGAAGGCCGCGGCGCAACGGAGCCGTCGCACCACCGACGTGACCGATGTAGTGCTCGCCGCCGTCGAGCGCGCCGAGATGGACCCGGAGCATGGTGGCCTCGACGACCTGCTGAAGTAGGCGGCGATGACGCTGCCGGAGCCGAAGCCGGGACTCGTCGTCCGGTACGACTATCTCTGGACCCACGAGGCCGCCGCCGGACGCGAGCAGGGCAAGGACCGGCCTGCCTGCCTCGTCGCGGCAACCGACAGTGCTGCACGGCCGCGCTACGTCGTGCTGCTGCCGATCACGCACCTAGCGCCGACAGGGGCCACCGTGGGTATCGAGATTCCAGCGCGGGTGAAGCGGGCGATCGGACTTGACGACGCCCCGAGCTGGGTGATCGTCTCGGAGCACAATGTCGACGAATGGCCGAACGGCGGGCTCTCGCCGGTGCCCGGCCAGGACGAGATCTTTGCCTACGGGTTCCTGCCTCCCGGGCTGTTCGCGCAGATAAAGGCGGCGTTCCTGGAGCTGGCCAGGATGAAGAAGACCGGCGCGGTGCGCCGCTGAGGATGGAAGGACCGAGATCTTGACCCGCGTCGCGCTCTACGCCCGCTACTCCTCCGACAACCAGCGCGACGCCTCGATCGACGACCAGCTCCGCATCTGCCGCGAGCAGGTGAAGCGCGAAGGCTGGCAGATCGTCGGCACCTACAAGGACGCCGGCATCTCCGGCTCCAGCATGATCCTCCGTCCCGGCATCCAGTCTCTCCTGCGGGACGCGCAGGCCGGCCAATTCGACCTCGTCCTCGCCGAGGCGCTCGACCGGATCAGCCGCGACCAGGCCGACGTCGCCACGCTCTTCAAGCACCTGCAGTTCGCCGGCGTGCCGATCGTCACGCTCGCCGAGGGCCAGATCAGCGAGCTGCACGTCGGGCTGAAGGGCACGATGAACGCGCTCTTCCTGAAGGACTTGGCTGCCAAGACCCACCGAGGCCTGCGCGGGCGGGTCGAGGATGGCAAGTCCGGCGGCGGCCTCTGCTACGGCTACAAGGTGATCCAGCAGACCGACGGCCGCGGCCAGCCGGTGCGCGGCGACCGCGAGATCGATCCGGCAGAGGCCGAGGTCGTGCGGCGGGTGTTCCGCGACTTCGCCGCCGGCGTCGGCCCGCGCACCATCGCCCGGATGCTGAACGATGAGGGCGTCCCCGGCCCTAACGGCAAGCCCTGGGGCGACACCACGATCCGCGGCCACGTCAAGCGTGGCACCGGCCTCGTCAACAACGAGCTCTATGTCGGCCGGCTGATCTGGAACCGGCTGCGCTACGTGAAGGACCCGTCGACGGGCAAGCGCGTCTCGCGCCTCAACCCGGAGTCGGCCTGGATCACCACCGTAGTGCCCGAGCTCCGCATCGTCGACGACGCGCTCTGGCAGGCGGTCCGCGCGCGCCAGGCCGAGATCGCCGAGCAATACGCCAACGTCACCGAGTCGGTTCGCGAGCACCACGAGCGCAACCGCCTGAGCGGCACCCGTCGCCCGCGCTCGCTGCTGTCGGGCCTGATCTTCTGCGGCTGCTGCGGCGGTCCCTATTCCCTGCGCGGCGCCGACCGCTTCGCATGCTCGAACCACGTGGGGAAGGGCACCTGCACGAACAGCCGGTCCATCCCGCGCGCCGAGCTCGAATCGCGAGTCCTCGCCGGTCTCAAGGACCGGATGATGTCGCCGGAGGTCGCGGCCGAGGCGATGCGCGCCTACGCCGAGGAGACCAACCGGCTGAACCGGGCACGGCGCGTGAACAGCGATGCCTGGAAGGCAGAGCTCACCAAGGTCGAGAAGGAGATCCGCGGAATCATCGAAGCCATCAAGGCCGGGATGTTCCAGGCAAGCATGAAGTCCGAGATGGACGCGGTCGAGGCCCGCAAAACGGAGCTGACGGGGCTGCTCACCGAAGCACCTCAGGACGTGCCGGACCTCCTGCCGACGGCCTCGAAGGTCTATGCCCGGAAGGTGGCGAAGCTGACCGAGGCTGAACCAGCCCGAGGAGCGGCCGCACGCGTCCGAGGTGCTACGGATGCTGATCGAGAGGATCGTGCTGACGCCGGGGCCGGAACGCGGCGAGATCGACGCGCTGCTGTACGGTGACCTGGGGACGATCCTGAACTGGGTCGCGCGCGCGTCCAATGTGGGATCCCGGAATGCTGGGCCCCAGAACGCGAACACTCCCGTGGCTTGCGCCTCGGGAGTGTCGGTATCGGTGGTTGCGGGGGCGCGCAAAGGGCGGATCCGAAATCCGCAGGTGCTGGCGGCTGCCTGATGCGCTTTGGGCGCTTCGTTTAGAGGCGTAGGTTCTCCAGATGATCATCCAGCGGAACGAACCGTGGAGCGACACTCTCCCGCAGCTCCCTTGCGGCGTGGCCCCAGAACACTACCTCTACGTCGAACCCTTCATCCCTTAAGATCGCAATGGTGGGTACGTAATCGGAGTCTCCCGCGACGAGTACGAACAAGTCCTCGCCTGCTTTCCCGAACTTCATTGCGTCGCGCACCATCTGGCTGGCGATACCGGTGTCGATCTTCTTTTCCTTGTTGCGGATGTTGCGGTCCTCGAGAACGAGCTCAAATCCGGCGCGCTCGGCGTGCTTCCAGATCGAGTCATTGGGCGGCGGCCGCGATCCGAACAGAACGCTGCGCTTGATGCTGGCCACATCGTCTCCAGTCAGGAACGAGTAGAGCTTGCCGAAGCTAATTGTGTAGCCGTGGTCGAGGATACCGTTCGTCATTGCCTCATGGATGTTCGGCGCGAGGCCGGTCTTTACAGCACTTACCCGGCGCCCCTCGATGTACAGGTTCGAGTTATCGACGTAGATGAAGTCCATCTCTTCCCCCCTCGTCACGCGAACGCACCCTATCCGAATACAACCGCACGACGCTAGACCGTGAGCGCGTTCCTGGACGAGGCCGGGGGTTAACCTCGGCTCTTTGTCTCCGCTCCGGCCCGTCTGAATCTGTGGCATAGTCGCCCTTGGGGACTGTGGGGATTGTGATGTTGGGGTGGTGGCGCCGCAGGCGCGAGGCTCGCGCTGCGGAGCGGGCGGAGGCAATTCGCATGCTCGACCTGTTCGGCTTCGAGGAGGCGTTCGGCCTCATCGGCTCCGCGCTGGGCGCGATCATCGACGCGCAGATCGTCGCCGCGCTCACGCCCACCCAGAAGCAGCAGGGGCCGCGCCTGGACGATCTCCGGGTCACCAGCTCGACCGAGGGCGCGGTGATTCCGCGCGTGTTCGGCAAGATGAAGGTCGGCGGCAACATCATCTGGGCCACGGACTTCCGCGAGGAGAGTTCCACCTCGACGCAGGGGGGCAAGGGCGGTGGCGGTGGTGGCGTCGAGGTCACCGAATATCGCTACTTCGCCAGCTTCGCCGTCGCCCTCTGCGAGGGGCCGATCTCCGGCATCGGCCGCATCTGGGCAGACGGGAAACTCTTCGACGTGCCGAATGCGGTCTACCGCGTCTATACCGGGACCGAGGATCAGGAGCCTGATCCCCACATCGAGGCGAAGACCGGGCCGTCGCCCGCCTATCGCGGCACCGCCTACGTGGTGTTCGAGGATCTGCCTCTCGAAAGGTTCGGCAACCGCCTGCCGCAGCTGTCCTTCGAGGTGATCCGCCCCGGCGTGCAGGACGACTCGGCCGAGAACCTGCTGCAGGCCGTCAACATCATCCCGTCGACCGGCGAGTACGTCTATGCGACCGAGCAGGTCACGCGCGGCTCCGGCGGCAACAACACCGCCGAGAACGTGAACGCGGAGTCAGGCAAGGCGGACTTCCTCGTCTCCCTCGACGCGCTCGAGGCGGCTGCGCCCAACTGCAAATCCGTCTCGCTCGTCGTGTCGTGGTTCGGCACCGATCTCCGCGCCGGCTCCTGCCAGATCCGCCCCGGCGTCGAGGATCAGGGCAAGACCGTCTCGAAGGCATGGGCGGTCAATGGCGTCTCGCGCGGCGCGGCCTACGAGGTGTCCAACATCGGCGGCAGCCCGGTCTATGGCGGGACGCCTGCCGACTTCGCGGTGGTGCAGGCGATCAAGGAGCTGAAGGAGCGCGGCTTCAAGGTCACCTTCTACCCCTTCGTCCTGATGGATATCCCCGCCGGCAACGCGCTGCCGAACCCCTATTCCGCGAACGCCGCCACCAACGGGCAGCCGGTCTATCCCTGGCGCGGTCGGATCACCTGTTCCCCGGCGGCGGGCTACACCGGGACGGTCGACAAGACGGCCGCCGCCGCGACGCAAATCAGCGCCTTCTTCGGCTCCGCCGCGGTGGGCGACTACTCGGTGAACGACGGGGCCGTGTCCTGGACCGGCTCCTCGTCAGAGTGGGGCCTGCGCCGCATGATCCTCCACTACGCCCATCTCTGCGAGGCGGCGGGTGGCGTCGATGCCTTCCTGATCGGATCCGAGCTGCGGGGCGTCACGCGCATCCGCTCGGCCGCCGGCACCTTCCCGGCGGTGACCGCGCTCAAGACGCTGGCGGCGGACGTGCGTTCGATCCTCGGCGCCGGGACGAAGCTCAGCTATGCGGCCGACTGGTCGGAGTACTTCGGTCACCAGCCGGGCGACGGGTCCGGCGACATCTACTTCCACCTCGACGCGCTCTGGGCGGACGCGAACGTCGATTTCGTGGGGATCGACAACTACTTCCCCATGTCCGACTGGCGGGAGGGCGGCGCGCACCTCGACGCCGCCGCCTGGCCGTCGATCCATGATCTCGACTACCTGCGCTCCAACATCGAGGGCGGCGAAGGCTTCGACTGGTACTATGCCAGCGACGCGGCGCGGAACGCCCAGACCCGGACGACGATCGCCGACAGCGGCTATGGCAAGCCGTGGGTGTTCCGCCCGAAGGACGTCCGCAACTGGTGGCTCAACCAGCACTTCAACCGGCCGGGGGGCGTGCAGAGCGGGACCGCCACGGCATGGGTGCCGCAGTCGAAGCCCATCCGCTTCACCGAGGCCGGCTGTCCAGCGGTCGACAAGGGCACCAACCAGCCGAATGTGTTCTACGACCCGAAGTCCTCGGAGTCCTTCCTGCCCTGGTACTCGCGCGGCACGCCGGACGATCTGATCCAGCGGCGCTATGTCGAGGCGCTCTACACCTATTGGGGCGACAACACGAAGAACCCGGCCTCGGGCGTCTACTCGGGCCGGATGATCGACGTGGCGAACCTCGCCATCTGGACGTGGGACGCCCGCCCGTTCCCGGCCTTCCCGGCGCGGGCCGATGTCTGGGGCGATGCGGAGAACTGGCGGCTCGGGCACTGGCTGAACGGCCGGCTGGGCATGTCCGGTCTCGCCGCGCTCGTCCGCGAGCTCTGCCTGCGGACCGGCATCGACGGATCGTGGATCGACACGGCGCAACTCGAGGGGACGGTCTCCGGCTACCTGATCGGCTCGCTCGACAGCGCGCGGGGGTCGATCGAGCCGCTGCAGCGGTTCTTCGGCTTCGACGCCGCCGAGTCCGAGGGCGTGATCCGGTTCGTCTCCCGCGGCGGCGCCTCGGTGGCGACCATCACGCCGGCGGAGCTCTTGGTCGCCAACGACCGGGGCGGCGACGACATCTCGCTCACCCGCGCGCAGGAGACCGAGCTGGCGCGCGCGCTGAAATGGCGGCTCGTGAACCCGGACGAGGAGTACGGCGGGCTCACGGTCGAGGCGCGGCGCATCGCGGTCGACACGGTGCGGATCACCTCGGAGAACTTCGAGATCGCCTGCGGCGGTTCGATCGCCGATCGGAACGTCCGCCGCGCGCTCTACGAGGAATGGGTCGGCCGGGACGACGCCGCCTTCTCCCTGCCGCCGTCGCGGCTCGCGCTCGACCCTACGGACGTGGTGCTGGTCGAGCATGATGGGCGGCACCTGGAGTTCGCCCTTACCCGCGTCTCCGATGCCGAGGGGCGGAAGGTCGAGGCACGCCGGATGGACCCGATGGTCTACGACCTGCCGCCCGGACCGGAGAGACCCATCGTCTCGACGCCGCCGGCGGTTCACGGTCCGCCGCTCGTCCGCATGCTGAACCTGCCGCAACTCAGCAGCTCTGTCAGTGATCTCGCCGCCTATGCGGCGGTCTACGCCCATCCCTGGTGGGGCAAGGCGGACGTCTATCGGCAGTTGTGGCTCGAGGATCTGGGAGACGAGAGCAGCTCGAAGGGCATGATGCTGCTTAACTACTCCAAGGCGGCCACGGTCATTGCCCCTGCGAACTTCGGCACGCTCGGAGCCTCCCTTCCCGCCGGGCCGTTGCATCGGTTCGACCTGGGCAACGAGATCATCCTGAACGCCTCCGGCGCGTCGCTGCAGAGTATCTCGGATCTCGGGGTGTTCACCGGCGCGAACGCGCTTGCCATCGAAACCGCCCCGAACGTCTGGGAGATCGTCCAGTTCGGCGTGGCTGATCTGGTCGGCGTCGGGCAATGGCGCATCTCCCGCCTCCTCCGCGGTCAGCTCGGCACCGAGGACGCGATGGGCGCGCCGGCGGCTGCCGGCTCGCTGGTTCTCATCCTGAACGCGGCCGTCACGCCTGTGCCTCTGGCGCTTGAGGATATCAGTACGGACTCCGGCTGGTCGACCGTGTCGCCGAACGGCAACATCAGCAATGCGGCCTATAACGTCGCCTTCGACCACACCGGCCGCGGCCTACGCCCGTTCAGCCCGGCGCAGCAGCGAGGCGTCCTGAATGCGGGCGGCTCCATGACGCTCTCGTGGCTCCGCCGCTCCCGCTCGCCGGCGGCGGACAACTGGGCGCTGGCCGAGGTGCCGGACGAGCCGGGCGTGACCGAGCGGTATCGCCTGCAGATCCTCGACGGCTCGACGGTCAAGCGGACCGTCGATCTCGGTGCCGGCGTCACCAGCTGGACCTACACCACCGCGATGATGACGGCGGACTTCGGCGCGCCGGTCACCAGCGTCACCTGGCGCGTGGCGCAACAAGGGCAGCTCGGCCTCGGGGCTTGGGCCAAGGCCACCACCTGATCAACGGAGAACCCCATGGCGAACAGCCCGAAGCTCGCCCTGCCTTACCTCGAGGCAGGGCAGTCCCAGAAGCATGTCACGGTCAACGAGTCCCTGCGCATGCTCGACGCGCTCGTGCAGCTGGCGGTGGTCAGCGCCAGCCTGACCACGCCGCCCGGCAGCCCGGCGAACGGTGCGGCCTATATCGTCGCCACCGGCGCGACCGGAGCATGGGACGACTGGGATGGCGATATCGCCGTCTATGCCGACAATGCCTGGATCCGGCTTCCGGCGCAGCCCGGCTGGCGAGTCTGGGATATCGCGTCCGGCCGGATGCTCGTGCGGATCGGCGCCGCCTGGACGCCGCTCACCGATGCCCTGAGCCTCGTGGCGAAGGCGGCGGCGGTCACGGTCGCGCAGGGCGCGCTGGGCAGCAGCGTCGGGATGGCGGTCCTCGAGGAGACCCTGTCGGGCCTCTCCGGCGCGACGGTCGACTCCACGATCGCCATTCCGAACCGGGCCATCTGCCTCGGCGTCTCGACCCGCACCACCACGGCGATCACCGGGGCCACCTCCTACGGCTGCGGCATCTCGGGCACGCCCACCAAGTTCGGCGGCAGCCTCGGCATCGCCGCCGGCAGCACGAACATCGGCGTGATCGGGCCGGAGGCGTTCTATGCCGCCACGCCCATCCGGCTCACCGCGACCGGCGGCAACTTCACCGGCGGCGCGGTGCGCATCGCCATCCACTACCTGACGCTCGGGCTCCCCTCGTGACCGGGGCGCGGGCGCTTCGCACTGATATCGCCGAGGAAGAAATGACCGAAGAGTCGCGGCTGGCCCGCATCGAGAACAAGCTGGACCGGCTCGCGGATGCGGTGGTTTCCCTCGCCCGGATGGAGGAGCGCATGGTGACCCTGTTCCGCCGCACCGATGGGAACGACGACAAACTCCGCGATCTCGAGCAGCGGATCGCCGCGCTTGAGCGGCTCGACGTGGGGCGCGGGCACTTCTTCCGGGTGGTCGACAAGATCGCCTGGCTCCTGATCGGCGCTGCCGTCGCCATGCTCGCCAAGGTCTCCGGCCTCGGCTGATCCCCAGAATCCTTCCCTGACCATCCGAACCCGGCCCGCCTCTGGCGGGCTTTTTCATGCCGAGGAGGCAACATGACGAAGCAGTGGGTCGGTGCTGCCCAAAGGGCGGCGGCCGAGGACTTCACGCGCGCGGCCGAGGAAATCGGCTGCTCGGTCGAGGCGCTCCGCGCCGTCTGGCAGGTCGAGGCGGCGGGCAAGCCGTTCCGGAAGGATCGCACGCTCGAGCGGCGGTTCGAGCCGCACAAGTTGGCGATGCCGGTCGGCACCTGGCGGACGAGCCTCGCGCTCTCCTCGGCGGACCGCGAGCGGCAGTTCATGGTCGCGTTCATTCGCAACCCGGAGGACGCGATGCGCGCGACCAGCTGGGGCGCGCCGCAGATCATGGGCTTCAACTGCCAGGATGCCGGATTCGCCACGGCCGGCGAAATGGTCGAGGCGATGGCGGACGACGAGGGGGCGCAGCTGCGGGCCTTCGTCTCGCTCATCCTCGCCTGGAAGCTCGACGCGGCGCTCCGATCCCACGACTGGGCGCGGTTCGCCGCCCGGTACAATGGCGACGCGAATGTCCCGGTCTATGCGGCGAAGATCGAGAGCGCCTTCCAGTCCCTGTCCGGGCAGGCGTCGCCGGTGGTGCTGCGCTCCGGCGACAAGGGCGCGGGCGTCCGTCGCCTGCAGGAGGCGCTGGGCCTCACGCCGGACGGTTCCTTCGGGCCGGACACCCTTCAGGCAGTCCGGCTGTTCCAGTCGGCTGCGGGGCTGCCCGTCGACGGCGTGGTCGGCGCGCGGACGTGGGAGGCGCTAGAGAAGCGCCGGGACGCGCATCCGATCCGCCAGCCGGCCGAGGACGATCGGATCGCCCGCGCGGGGCAGATCGTCAGCGTCGGCGCGAGCGGGGCCGGTGCGGTCGCGACCATCGCGAAGGCGCTGCCCGAGTCCTCGCTGAACATCCTGATCGTCGCCGTCGCGGCCTGCGTCATCGCGGCGCTCGGCCTCTGGGCCTTCCGCAAGCAGCGGGGGGTCGTGTGATGCGCGCCGAAAACGTGGCGACGATCGCCGAGCTGCGGGCCGGAAAGGTCGCGGGGTCGATCTGTTACCAAGCGCCGGATGAAGGCGCGCCTTGGGGTGTCAGCTTCATATGTCCCTGCGGCTGCGGCAACGAGGGCTGGCTGAATTTCCGCCGGCACGACGATCCGAGCGGGTGGGAGTGGGACGGCAACCGGGAGGCGCCGACCCTCTCGCCGTCCGTCCTGCAATCCGGGATGCCCTGCAAGTGGCACGGCTATCTCCGGGGCGGGGAGTGGGTCGAATGCTGATCCCTCTCCTGATCCCCGATTGGCGCCTCTCGCTCCTCTGCGACGCGGTCTGGCTGAGGCTCGGCCGCAGATGAGCTGGATCCTCTCCACGAAGCTCGGCCGGGCGCTCGCCGCGCTGGGCGGGCTTCTCGTCGCCATCGCCGCCGCCTTCCTCGCCGGCAAGCGGGAGGGCCGCCGGGACGCGGCCGCCGACGAGCTGCGCGACTACCGACAAACCCGAAAGGAGATCGACCATGCGGACGTTTCCCGCGGTGATCCTGATGCTGATCTTGACTGGCTGCGCGACCGGGCGAAGCGGTGAAGCGTTCTGTGACGGGACGGAGGCGTCACGGTCGGCGCATGCTGCCGCGCTGGTGGCGGACGGTGGTCCGCAGAGTCGGGCGACGGGCCGGACTCTGATCGCCCAGATCGACGCCGGGTGCGGGCCTTGAGCGCCGAGCTCTTGCCCTGCCGGAGCAGGGTCCGCCTCGGCGGCGGCGACGGCATCGGGTGGAGCGAAACCTTCGACGTCTCCGACCTGCCCGGCAAGCTCGCCTTCTACCGCGGACTCCGCGACCGGGCGAGCGGTCGCTTCGCCCGGTTCTACGAGCCGACCGTCGCCGCCCTGGAGGCTGTCGAGCGCGAGCTGGCGAATGCCGGACTCCGCGTCGCCTGACGACTATGCGCTCCGCCTCGAGCGTGAGCTGCAGGGCGTGCCGGACCTGACGCCCGAGCAGGTCGCCATCCTTGCGCTGCTCGATCGGATCGAGGCGCTCGAGGCGGAGGTGCGTCGGTTGAGCGGCGACGCCAATGCGCCTTCGCTGCCGGTGGTCGCCTCATCGCCGGTCCCATGAGGATGGGACATGCGGGGCATGACAGCCCCCATCCGATACCTCTCCGTCTGTTCCGGCATCGAAGCGGCCACGCAAGCGTGGCATCCGCTCGGCTGGCAGCCCGTCGCGTTCAGCGAGATCGAGCCCTACCCGTCCGCGGTTCTCGCCCACCACTACCCGAATGTCCCGAACTGGGGCGATATGACCCGCTTCGAGGAATGGCCCGATGCACCAGTTGACCTTCTTTGCGGAGGAACCCCCTGCCAGGACTTCTCTGTCGCCGGCCTCGGAGCTGGACTGGATGGGGCGCGTGGCAGCCTCATGCTCACCTATGGCGCTATTGCTCGCCGATATCGGCCCCGCTGGCTGGTCTGGGAGAACGTCCCCGGCGTCCTTTCGAACGATCGAGGACGAGCATTTGCGAGCCTTCTGGGCCTCCTCTCCGGACGGCGGGTCGAAGTCCCTCCCGGCGGATGGCAGTCTGCGGGAGTTGTCGAGGGGATCGCGGGCGCATACGGCCTCGCATGGCGAGTCCTTGACGCTCAGTTTGTGCGAACACGTCGCTTCCCATACGCTGTCCCGCAACGGCGACGCCGTGTGTGGGTTGTCGGATATCTTGGAGATTGGCGACGTGCCGCCGCGGTTCTTTTTGACCGCGAGAGCCTGTCAGGGCATCCTCCGCCGGGCCGGGAACCGGGGAAAGTCGCTCCCACCATCCCTGCTCGAAGCCTTGGAGGCGGTGGCCTCGGGACGGACTTCGATCTCGACGGTGGTCTGATCTCCATGGCTCACGGGCAGGCCGGGGCGGAGATCGCCTTCGGCCACGGTCCGACCCTGACCTGCAACCACGAGGCGCCTATCGTCGCCTTCGACTGCAAGGGGTCGCAGGTCCAGCATGACGACTCCGGCGCGACGCCCACCCTCCGCGCCATGGCGCATGCCGACAGCCATGCCAATGCCGGCGGGCAGCTCGCGGTCGCGCATGCTCTTCGCGCCGAGGGCTTCGATGCCAGTGAGGACGGCACCGGGCGGGGAACGCCCATCGTGCCGGTCGCTATGCCCCTCACTGCGGGAATGTCGAAGTCCGCAGCGCGGATGCCGCATGAGCAGGGTGCTCTGATCCCGGTGAGCGCAGATGGCTTCTCGACGTCCGGGGACGGCTACTGGCGACAAGGTGTCGGCCCTCTCCGGGCGCGAGAGCAGGACAGCCACGAGAACCTCGTCGCCTTCGACTGCCTCGCTGGCGGCGAGACCGCGCTTGCCGCGGGCGATGTGCCGGGCGCGCGCCATGGCGTCGCCCGCTCGGCCGTCGCGTTCGATCTTCGCGGTCTGGAGGGCGGAGCGATGCCCGAAGGGCCGCACGATACCGCCAATATGCGCGCTGCCTCGGGTGGGTCGAGCCGCAGCTACATCGCGCAGCCGTGGGCGGTCCGCCGTTTGACGCCGCGGGAATGCGAGCGCCTGCAGGGCTTCCCTGACGACTTCACCCGCATCCCGTGGGGCGCGCGGAAGCGCATCGAGGCACGCGAACTCCTCTATGTCCGCCTGACGAACCCTGCTCTGCCAATGGAGGAAGCGCGCCGCCTCGCTGCCGATGGCCCGCGCTACAAGGCGCTGGGCAACTCGTGGGCGGTGAACTGCGCGGAGTGGATCGGCGAGCGGATTGAGTCTGTCGAAGGACTCCTACTTCCGTAAGCGAATATCCGAGACTAAGCCCTCGCGAAACATCCCCAACTTTACCTCACATTCCCAAATCACCAAAACTCGCCAGCCGAGGCGCTCAAGCTCCTTCGCGTTCCGTTGGTCGCGGGCGACGTTGCTGCAGAACTTCTTCTCCCAATAGGGCGTGCGAGTTTTCGGTGTCGTGGCGAAGCGGCAACCCGCGTGCCGATGCCAAAAGCAACCGTGAACGAAGACAACTGTGCGCCAGCGCGGCAGCACAATGTCGGGCCTCCCAGGGAGCTTTCGGCTGTGAAGGCGGAACCTTAGGCCTGCCGCGTGTAGCGCGCTACGAACCTTCCGCTCCGGCGTAGTGTCTTTTCCTCGAACTCGCTGCATGATCTTGCGCGTTAGAGGTGTAACGGGGGGATCGATTTCGTTCAAAACCTACTCGGCGGCGACTTTGGCGACTCCGACTCGTTCCGCCATAAGGGTCATGATTGCCTGGGACATGATCGGGGACACGCTATTCCCAATCATTCGATAGCTGTGCCAGACAGTTGGATGAAACTCGAATGCGTCAGGAAACCCTTGCAACCTTGCACCCTCGCGGACGCTGATCACTCGTGGCTCTATGGGATGGATTGGACGCACGGCTTGGTACGACCCCTTGTCTCGTCCAGTGCCCGCCCTCAGGGTCGGGCACTGGCCGTTCCAGTCAAGACGCGGATGGCGGCCAACCGGGTCAACGCATCCTTGCGCCAGTGAGCCAAAGCGATCTTGGACCGCAGGCGTGTGGATGGTCTTTCGGTGTCCAGTGAATCGTCGGTCTGCGGCCACAAGCCGAGAGCGGTAGGGAGATACGATTGTCTCCTCTGGGGGTAGTTCCCAAATGTCGAAGCCGCGCTCCTCTCCGACTTCGAATGCCGAGGATAGATCGCTGATTGCCTCCAGGACGGTCGTTGCCTGCCTCTGCGCCCCCACCAGATCGACTAAAGACAAAGGGTCGCACTTTTGCCGATCCCAACCGATGACGAATAGCCGCTGCCGCTTGGTCGCCGCTCCGTAATTTGCCGCGTCCAGAATGACCGGGGGGAGGATGTCGTACCGTCCCGGGATGCGCTCTAAGGCCTTGTCCAGCACCGGTCGCGCGTTCGAATATGATAGGCCTCGGACATTCTCCATAACAAAGAACGCAGGCTGGATCTCTGCCACCAACCGAAAGAAGTGCGCGAGGAGGTCGCGGCGAGGATCGTCAACCTTTCGGCGTCCAATTTCACTGAATGCTTGGCAAGGCGGCCCTCCGAACACCCCCAAGACATCGCCGCCAGATCGCTTCAGGATATCACTCCCCTGGACTTCCGAAAGATCCTGTATGACGAGGTCTGCCGACGGAAAGTTCCTTTGAAAGGAATAGGTTAGCGCGGCATCAACATCGAAAGCGATCTCAGGGCCGAAGCCTGCGGCCCGCGCTCCCCAAGCAAACCCCCCACACCCGCAGAAAAGGTCGACCATCGACCGTCGCAATCGCCGCACTCCTCCCTTGATCGACCACGATCGTGTTATACGATGGTTCCCCCGCAGTCGACCTTTCGCCTGCACTTTCAAGGGAGGTTCGGCATGGCGGATGCACAGCCCCTAGGGTACGCGGTGGCATCCCCTACGAAGGCATTCTTCGTAACGATGCTCACACGCGATATCGAGCTTCAGGATGCGATCCTCGACCTGCTGGATAATTGCGTTGATGGAATTCTTCGCACGGCCTCGAGCGAGCAACTTTCCAGCGAAAGGCCATATGAGGGGTTCACTGCAACCCTAATCCTAAATTCAAGCCATTTTCAGATAGTCGATAACTGCGGTGGAATTCCGCTTACCACTGCTCAGAAGTATGCCTTCGCCATGGGGAAACCAGAGGGTGCTGAAGGGCAAGGATCCTCGGCTACTGTGGGAATGTATGGCATTGGCATGAAGAGGGCCATCTTCAAACTTGGGACGGATGCGTTGGTTGAGTCATTCAACGACACGCCCTTCGCGGTCGAGTTCACCCCCGAGTGGATGGCAGACGACAGTTGGGAAGCTCTTCCGATCAAAGAGTTAGATCCGGCCAAATTGCACGAACGCGGCACGTCGATCACGGTGATGCAACTTCACGACGACGTAAGGCTCTTCTTCGAGAACGCTGCTTGGGTCGATGATTTCCGCAAGACCGTGTCCCGGCACTTTTCGATCATCATCGCCAAAGGCTTCTCGGTGCTGGTGGGAACCGAAGAGACGGCTGTCGTACCCGTTACGGCAGAGTCATTCTTTCTTATGAAGACCCAGACAGACGAGCGGGGCGAACAGATCGCCCCCTACATCTACTCGGGAAAACTGGACGGTGTGAGCGTTGAGATATACGCCGGTCTCTACCGTGAGCTCCTTCGCTCGGAAGACGCTGAGGAGGAGGAGGACTCGCGGGGATCGGCCGACAATGCCGGCTGGACTGTAGCGTGCAACGACCGTGTCGTCATCTGGAAGGATAAGACTAGGTTGACCGGCTGGGGAGAGGCCACAGTACCCAACTATCATGGTCAGTTCATTGCCATCACTGGGATTGTTCTTCTTCGAAGCGATGATCCAACACTGCTCCCTCTGACCACTACGAAGCGCGGGATCGATGCGTCATCCAATATCTACTCGGAGGTAAAGGATCTGATGCGGGAGTCGACAAAAAACCTCACTTCATTTACGAACAGATGGAAGAAGTTTCCCGAGAAACTTGAGGAACTCTACAAAGCGACCGAGTACGTGGATCTGCCGAAGCTGAGGGCTCTCTCAGCAAGTGTCCCTATGAGCGCGGTTCGGAAGCTTCCGACCATTAGCCGTCACCTTCCTGCCTATCCGGCGCCTGCTCAAGAGAAAACGCACTCTGTCGTGAAGTTTGAAGCTGAAGTGCGTTTGATCCGCGGTCTCGGCGAGATCTACTTCGGCAAGGGAGAGCCCTTCAGACCTGCCGATGTGGGCAGGGAAGCCTTTCGCCGCGAGGCCAAGGCGAGGTTGGAATAGCGCAATGTCTGCGGGGGCCTCGCTACCGTATCATCTTCGGCCTCATAAGGCGGTAGATCGGCGGATATTCGTAGACTTATTGTCGCGCGTCGAACGTTGGAGACCCCTGAACGACTATGTTTACCTCAGTATGGGCGCATATCCTCTGGAGGACCATAAGCTCGTTCATAGAATTCTTGGGATGCGCAACTTAATTACGTTTGACTACGACGACGAAGTGGTGGCGCGCCAGGTGTTCAACCGCCCTGTCGCGTCATGTCACTGCTTGATGAAGAACTCCGGCGAGGTCGTAGCCCAGTTAGATGGGCTTATAGCCGAATGTGGAATTGAGCCGGAAGGCGTCGTCGTTTGGCTGGACTATACCGACCCGAAGAAGCTTGGAACTCAGGTCCGGGAGTTTCAGACGCTTCTCGACAAGATGGGCCACGGCGATATCGTTCGTGTGACGGTAAACGCGCATCCCAACGAGCTCGCGGACGGGCTGCGCACTGCAGTTCCAGTTGAGGAAAAGCGCGAAAGTCAGTTCACGAAATTGAAGCGTCGGATCGAGGATTTCCTTCCGTCTTGGGTGACCGCGGCGGACATGACCGCCGAGACGCTACCTCGAGTCTTGGCGGAGAGCTTCTCCTCGGCCGCTTTGGCCGCGATCCCGGCAACAAGCAACCTCGTCGTATCGCCCCTTTCTATCGTTCGATACGCAGATGGTCAGCAGATGCTCTCGATCACTGCTATGCTATGTGAGCGTGATCAAGTCTCTGCAATGCGAGAGCAAACCGGGATAGACGCTTGGCCGTTCGGTTCCCCCAACTGGAGCACCGTCCATAATTTAATTGTGCCAGCACTGACTCTAAGGGAAAAGCTGTTTCTGGAAAGGGAGGCGCTTGGAAAATCGTCGGCGGACATCGCGAAAGAGCTCGGCTTTAAGACGGCATCCGACATCAGCATTGATGAGTTCTTGGAAAACTACAGGATGTACTATCGGTTCTATCCGAGCATTTTGCACGCGGACTTTTGAGGCTTAGGGGCCGCCCTGCTCCGGAGGCGCGGATTTCCAGGCTTTCCGGCAGCCGGCTCCTCCGGCCATTCGGGCGGGCGGAAGCCAGCCAACATCCATCGCATCGCCTGAGCGGCGATCGGGTTCACCTTCGCCGCCGTCGACGCGCTGGGCGGCGCCTCCCATTTCGTGATGCTCTGCGGCGTGGCACCGAGGATCGCCGAGAGCTGCTTGATCGACAGACCGAGCTGCAGCCGGCCCGCCTTGAACTCTTCGGGCTTCATTGCCGCTCGACCGCCTGCGCAGCCTGATCCGAGATCCATGCGGTGCTGATCTCACCGGCGACGATGCCGATCAGGATGGTCGCGCAGGCGGCCGCGATGAAGCGCCAGTCATGCCGCTCCGGCTCGGCCTGGTGCTGGGCGTGGTTTTGCTCGGGGCGTCCGAGCCTGGCGTAGTGCCGCTCTTGCGGTGTCATGCGATTCCTCTCGTTCCGGCGTCCTGCGCCTTGCGGCCATCATGGCGCGTTTCGCGTTAGTTTGCAACGCGAACCCTCCGGCGATTCCAGTAAGTTGCCGGACCGGCGGGTCCGATCTACCTTCGCCGCCGGTGGCTGCCTCATCGCCGGCCGCACGGCCGTGCCATCCCTCCGGCGTCCCGTTTGAAGGGTGCCGCCGATGCCTTCCCCCGCTCCCGAACCGCTCCCTCCCGCCATTAAGCAACCCATCATTCAGCTCGCGGAGGCGCTTGCCAGGGCGGCTGCACGTATGGACCATGAACGGGTCGAAGCCTCTCGGAAGCCCTGATGCGCGCTGTCCTCTACGCCCGCTATTCGACGGACCTGCAGTCCGCCGCGAGCATTGCCGACCAGCACCGCGCCTTGCGGGAAGCCCTGCCGCGCCTCGGCTTCCGCGAGGCCGGGGCCTTCTCCGACGCCGCGGTCAGCGGCTCCTCGTGGGCGCGTCCCGGCCTCGACGCCGCGCTCGCCGAGATCGAGGCGGGCCGGGCTGACGTCCTCTTCGCCGAGGCGCTGGACCGGATCAGCCGGGATCTTGAACAGGTCGCACGGATCGCAAAGCGCGTCGCCTTCCGCGGTGCGCGGATCGTCACCTTGTCCGAGGGCGAGATCGGCGCGCTGCACATCGGCCTCTCCGGCACCATGGCGCAGCTCTACCTCGAGCAGCTGGCGGAGAAGACCCGGCGCGGCCTTCGCGGCGTCGTCGCGGAGGGCCGGATCGCCGCCGGGCGCGCCTATGGCTACCGCCCCACGGCCGAGCGCGGCCGCTTCGAGATCGTCGCCGAGGAGGCGGAGATCGTCCGCCGGATCATGCGCGAGTACGCCGCAGGGATCAGCCCGCGCACCATCGCCAAGACGCTGAACGCCGGGGGCATCCCCGGCCCGCGCGGTGGCGCATGGAAGGGCAACACGATCCTCGGGGATCGCGCGCTCGGCACGGGGATCATCAACAACCGCATCTATGTGGGCGAGATCGTCTGGAACCGCTCGACCTGGCGGAAGAACCCGCGCACCGGCCGGCGGCAGCCCTTCCAGCTCCCGGAGGATCAATGGGTGGTCACGTCCGCCGACCACCTCCGTATCGTGGACGATGCGCTCTGGCAGGCGGTTCGGGCGCGGCAGGGGGATATGGTGAAGCGCGGCTCCGTCAAGCGTCCGACCCGGCCTCTCTCCGGCCTCCTCGTCTGCGGCTGCTGCGGTCACCGCATGACGATCGTCGGCCGGGATCGCTACGGCTGCCCCATTGCCAAGGAGCAGGGCCTCTGCAGCAACGGGCGGACGGTGCTGGCGGTGGATGCCGAGCGCCGAGTCCTCGAGGGACTGCGGGCGCACCTCTGCCACCCGGAGGCGGTCGCCGCCTACGCGCGGGCCTACGTCGATGAGCGGAAGCGCCTCCGGGCCGCCGCCGCCGGCCGCGAGCGCGAGCTGCGGCGGGAGCTGGGCGAGCTCGAACGCGAGCAGGACCGCATCGTCACCACCATCGGCCGGGTGCCGGAGGCGGCGGTCGACGCGCTGGCGGCGCGGCTGGGCGTGGTAGCCGAGCGGATCGTGGAGTTGAAGGCGGAGGTGGCCGAGCTGCCCGCCGGCGACCCGGTGGTCGACCTGCAGCGGTTCTCGGGCGAGCATCTGGCCCGGAACCTCGACGCCCTCTGGGCGCGGCTCGGGGACGATCCCGTCGACGCGGCAGAGGCGCGCTCGGCGCTCGGGGCGCTGATTTCGCGGATCAAGGTGGAGCCGGAATCGAAGCGCGGCCAGTATTCCCTCGTGATCGAGGGCGACCTGGCCGCGTTCATGGGCCTCGCCCGTGGGGGCGAGGCTTTCTCGGATCTGCTGGTTGCGGGGGCAGGATTTGAACCTGCGGCCTTCAGGTTATGAGCCTGACGAGCTACCGGGCTGCTCCACCCCGCGGCGAGGTCTGGTTTCGTGAGAGAGCAAGGTGTTCGGGTTTTGCCGGCGGTCCGTGGCCGCCGATGGTGTGGCGGAGGGGGTCCGGCGCGGGTTTTACAGGTTTGGCGGTGACCTACTCTCCCACGTCTTAGGACGCAGTACCATCGGCGCGGCGGCGCTTAACGGCCGAGTTCGGGATGGGATCGGGTGTTTCGCTCGCGCTAATGCCACCAAACCTGCAAAACCCGCGCGGCTTCGCCAGGGTGGCGAAGGGCGGGACACGAGACGCGCCCGGGACGGGCGCCGCGTCTTTTCCAAGCGACTGTTCGGGTCGCATGACTTCCGGGTTCCGCCTTTTGGGCGGGCAGCTTGGACGGGGAACCCGTCTTCCACTGGATCGGAATCAAGCCTGTCGGGCGATTAGTACCGGTCAACTGAACGCGTCGCCGCGCTTACATCTCCGGCCTATCGACGTGGTGGTCTTCCACGGCCCTCAAGGGAGACCTGGTTTCGAGGGGGGCTTCCCGCTTAGATGCCTTCAGCGGTTATCCTGTCCGTTCGTAGCTACCCAGCACCGCCGTTGGCACGACGACTGGTCCACCAGTGGAACGTTCACCCCGGTCCTCTCGTACTAGGGGCAACTCCTCTCAAGTCTCCTACACCCACGGCAGATAGGGACCGAACTGTCTCACGACGTTCTAAACCCAGCTCACGTACCACTTTAAACGGCGAACAGCCGTACCCTTGGGACCTTCTCCAGCCCCAGGATGTGATGAGCCGACATCGAGGTGCCAAACACTGCCGTCGATATGGACTCTTGGGCAGTATCAGCCTGTTATCCCCGGCGTACCTTTTATCCGTTGAGCGATGGCCCTTCCACGCGGGACCACCGGATCACTATGGCCGACTTTCGTCTCTGCTCGACTTGTCAGTCTCGCAGTCAGGCGGGCTTATGCCATTGCACTCGACGGTTGATTTCCGACCAACCTGAGCCCACCATCGCGCGCCTCCGTTACTCTTTGGGAGGCGACCGCCCCAGTCAAACTACCCGCCACACAGGGTCCCGGAACCGGATGACGGTCCGCGGTTAGACATCAGGCAAGGCAAGGGTGGTATCTCAAGGGAGGCTCCCCGGGAACTGGCGTCCCCGCTTCAAAGCCTACCACCTATCCTGCACATGCCTGACCTGATGCCAGTGTGAAGCTGTAGTAAAGGTGCACGGGGTCTTTCCGTCTGACCGCGGGAACCCCGCATCTTCACGGGGAGTTCAATTTCGCTGAGTCTACGTTGGAGACAGCGGGGAAGTCGTTACGCCATTCGTGCAGGTCGGAACTTACCCGACAAGGAATTTCGCTACCTTAGGACCGTTATAGTTACGGCCGCCGTTTACTGGGGCTTCAGTTCGGAGCTTGCACCCCTCCCTTTAACCTTCCAGCACCGGGCAGGCGTCAGTCCCTATACGTCGCCTTACGGCTTCGCAGAGACCTGTGTTTTTAGTAAACAGTCGCCACCCCCTGGTCTGTGCCCCCCGCCAACGCTTGCGCGCCGACGGGGCCTCCTTCTCCCGAAGTTACGGAGGCATTTTGCCGAGTTCCTTCAACGCAGTTCTCTCAAGCGCCTTGGTATGCTCTACCAGTCCACCTGTGTCGGTTTAGGGTACGATCTCATGGAGGGCTATTTCCAGGAACCGCGCGGCCGCCCGACCAATCCGATAAGGTCGAACGACGGTAGGGATCCGTCACTTCCTCCTGGCCCGGGAATATTAACCCGGTTCCCATCGACTACGCCTTTCGGCCTCGCCTTAGGGGTCGGCTCACCCTGCTCAGATTAGCTTTAAGCAGGAACCCTTGGACTTTCGGCGAGCGGGTCTCTCACCCGCTTTATCGCTACTCATGTCAACATTCTCGCTTCTGATCGCTCCAGCGGCGCCTCACAGCCCGCCTTCACCGCAAGCACCACGTCTGCGCATCGTAGGGTGGACCTAGGTCCACCCTACGTTGAAAAGACACGGTGCTATCTCACAGAACGCTCCGCTACCACGCGTCTTGCGACGCATCCTGGAGCTTCGGCTCGTGGCTTGAGCCCCGGTACATCTTCGCCGCAGGACAGCTTATCTAGACCAGTGAGCTGTTACGCTTTCTTTAAATGATGGCTGCTTCTAAGCCAACATCCTGGTTGTTTTGGCCGTCCCACATGCTTTCCCACTTAGCCCCGAATTAGGGGCCTTAGCTGCAGGTCAGGGTTGTTTCCCTCTCGACGCCGGACGTTAGCACCCGACGTCTGTCTGCCAGATAGTACTCACCGGTATTCGGAGTTTGGTTAGGATCAGTAAGACTGTGGGTCCCCATTACCCATCCAGTGCTCTACCCCCGGTGGTATTCGTCTGACGCACTACCTAAATAGTTTTCGCGGAGAACCAGCTATCTCCGAGTTTGATTGGCCTTTCACCCCTAGGCACAGCTCATCCCGACCTTTTTCAACAGGTGTGGGTTCGGCCCTCCAGTGCGTGTTACCGCACCTTCAGCCTGGCCATGCCTAGATCACTCGGTTTCGGGTCTGATCCATCTAACTCACGCGCCCTCTTCAGACTCGCTTTCGCTGCGCCTACGCCTAACGGCTTAAGCTTGCTGGATAGACCAAGTCGTTGACCCATTATACAAAAGGTACGCGGTCGAGACAGGCTCCCTCCCACTGTTTGTAGGCGTCCGGTTTCAGGAACCGTTTCACTCCCCTTGTCGGGGTGCTTTTCACCTTTCCCTCACGGTACTGGTTCACTATCGGTCAGCAAGGAGTACTTAGCCTTCAGAGGTGGTCCCCCGATCTTCAGACAGGATTTCACGTGTCCCGCCCTACTTGATATGTCCTCGCAAGCTTCGCATACGGGGCTGTCACCCATATCGCCCAGCTTTCCAACTGGTTCTGCTCACTCTTGAGGCTCCTGGCTGGTCCGCGTCTGCTCGCCACTACTAGCGGAGTATCGGTTGATTTCCTTTTCCTCCGGGTACTTAGATGTTTCAGTTCCCCGGGTTCGCTCTTTTAACCCTATATGTACAGGTGATTAGTACCTGGTTCAGCCCGTTATCGACGCCCGCTCCATCCTTCCCCGAACCGGCCAGGCCGGCGCGGAGC
>JBGALW010000246.1:844-4907 GCA_044223585.1 Amaricoccus sp. | reverse complement strand
TCCGCTTCGGCGACGACCCCCTGCTCTGGGCGGCCTGGCTCTACTACGAGGAGGGGATGACCCAGGGAGACATCGCGGCGGAGATGGGGCTCTCCCGCGCTTCGGTGAACGCCTACCTGGCCGACGCCCGCACCCGCGGGATCGTCTCGATCGAAATCGACCCGCAGAAGTTCCGCGCCCTCTCGATCGCCGGGGCGCTGAAGGCCCATTTCGGTCTGCAGGACTGCCTTGTCATCCCGACCGAGGGCGGTGACCGCCCGCTGATCGCCCGCCTCGGCGCCGCCGGCGCCCGGGTGCTCGCCCGCTTCGCCCGCTCCGGCGACACCATCGCCGTGACCTGGGGCCGCACCATGCTGGCGCTGGCGGATGCCGTCTCCGTCCCCGGCCTTCAGGATGTGCGGGTCGTGCAGGCGACCGGCGGGACCACCGCCAAGATCGGCTGGACGCCGGAGGCCTGCGCCTCGCGCCTCGCGGAATCCCTCGGCGCCCGGTGCATACCGATCTCCGCCCCCGCCATCGTCTCCTCCGCCGCGGTTCGCGACGTTCTGCTGCGCGAGCCGGTGCTGGCCGAGCAGCTCGGGGTTCTGGCCGAGGCCAACCGCATCGTCCTTGGCATCTCGTCCCTGCGGCCCGAGAGCACGATTCACACCAGCGGTTTCTTCGACGACACCGCCCAGCACGCGTTCTACCAGGACGCCGTGGGCGCCATATCCGGTCGCTTCATCTCCGCCCGTGGCGAGCCGGTGCGCGGGCCGCTGGAGGAGCGGACCATCGGCATCGACCTCGCCAGCCTCGCGCGCGTGCCCCAGCGGATCGTTGTGGCGGGCGGCGTCGACAAGGTCCCGGCGATCCTCGCCGCGCTGCGCGGCGGCTACCTGAACGTCCTCGTCACCGACACGGTGACAGGGCGCGGCATCCTCACGGCGGAGGGCTATCATGACAGCCCCCGCCGCCCCGCCCAGACACCGGACGCGCCGCGCCCGCTGGCCGCCCGCAGCCAGATCAAGAAGCTCATCAACGCCCCGCAGGACGTGGTCGAAGAGTCCCTCGCCGGCGCCTTGTCCGCGCACGCGGGGCTGATCGAAGCCGTCCCCGGCGCCCCGCGGGTGATCCGGGCGGTGGATGGGCCGCGGCCCGGCAAGGTCGGGGTGGTGGTCGGCGGCGGCGCGGGGCACGAGCCGGGCTTCTGGGGCTATGTCGGGCGCGGCCTCGCGGACGCGGCCGTGGTCGGCAATGTCTTTGCAGCCCCGCCCCCGGACCCGATCCTCGCAGCCACGCGCGCCGTCGACGGCGGGGCGGGCATCCTCTACCTCTACGGCAACTTCTCCGGCGACGTGATGAACTTCGACATGGCGGTCGAACTCGCCGCCGCCGAGGGTATCGCCGTGCGCTCGGTCGTCACCACCGACGACGTGGCCTCGTCTCCCGCCGACTCGCGCACCGGGCGGAGGGGGGTCGCCGGCAACGTCTTCATCTTCAAGGTCGCGGGGGCGGCCGCAGACCGGATGCTTTCGCTCGAAGCCTGCGAAGACATTGCGCGCCGCGCCAACGCCCGGACCTATACCATGGGGCTGGCACTGGAACCCGGCTCGACGCCGGAGACCCGGCGGCCGAGCTTCGACCTTGGCCCCGCCGACATGGAGATCGGAGTCGGCATCCACGGCGAACCCGGTGTCTCCCGCGAGCGGCTTGCCTCCGCCGACGACGCGACCGACATCCTGCTCGACCGTCTGCTCGGAGAGATGAGGCCGGCGGAAGGGGACCGGGTGGCAGTCCTCGTCAACTCGCTGGGCGGAACTCCGGCGATGGAACTCTACATCGTCCACCGCCGCGTCCAGCAACGGCTGGCGGCCCGAGGGGTGCGGGTGCAGCGCAGTCTGGTGGGGCCGTACTACACCTCGCTCGACATGGCCGGCGTCTCGATCTCGCTCCTCCATCTCGACGAGGAGCTGGAAGGACTGCTGAACCACCCCTGCCGGACCCCGGCCCTCAGGTTCGGCTAGAGGCAGTGCACCGGTGGATGCCGCCGGGCTACCTGACGATCAGGTGGTCGGGTCCATAGGGGAAACCGGTGATGTTCGTGTTGCCCTCCTCGGTGATGACGAGGATGTCGTGCTCGCGGTAGCCGCCGGCGCCCGGCTTGCCCTCGGGGATGGTGATCATCGGCTCCATGGAGACGACCATGCCGGGCTCCAGCACGGTCTCGCAGTCCTCGCGGAGCTCTAGACCGGCCTCGCGGCCGTAGTAGTGGCAGAGGACGCCGAACGAGTGGCCATAGCCGAAGCTGCGGTACTGCAGGAGGTCGTTCCCGGCGTACAGCGCGTTCAGCTCCCTGGCGACGTCCGAGCATTTGTTGCCCGGCACGAGGAGTTCCTTGCCGCGGTCGTGGACCGCGCAGTTGATCTCCCAGAGGCGGATGTGCGCGTCGGTTGCGGTTTCGGCGAACAGCGTGCGCTCGAGGGCGACGTAGTAGCCCGCGACCATCGGGAAGCAGTTGAGCGAAAGGATGTCGCCCCTCTCGATCCTGCGGCTGGTGACCGGGTTGTGCGCGCCGTCGGTGTTGAGGCCGGACTGGAACCAGGTCCAGGTGTCCATGAGTTCGGCGTGCGGCCAGGTGCGGGCGATCTCGCGGACCATCGTGGCGGTCGAATGCAGCGCGACCTCGTGCTCGGGAACGCCGACCCCGGTCGCCTCGACGCAGGCAGCGCCGCCGACGTCGGCAATGCGCGCCATCTCGGTGATGTGCGCGATCTCCTCGGCCGACTTCACCATCCGCAGACGCATCGCCGGCGCGGCGACGTCGACGAACTCCATGCCGGGGAATTCGGCCTTGAGCAGCGTCAGCAGATCAATGTTGACGTGGTCGAACTCGATGCCGAGCCGCTTCACGCCGCCGGTGAGCTGGCGCACGGCGTGGAAGTAGTTGTCCTTCTGCCAGTCGGTGTAGGTGAGGTTGCCGCCGAAGGTGCGGCGGGCCGGCTGGCCGCCGTCTATGCCGGCCGAGATCGAGGTCGAGGCATCGTGGGTGACGACGAGGCCATAGCGGCGCCCGAAGCTGCAGTAGAGGAAGTCAGAGTAGTAGTTGATGTTGTGGTAGGAGGTGAAGAGCGCGGCATCGAGTCCCGCCCTCGCCATGACGCCGCGCAGCGCGTCGAGCCGTCGCTGCATCTCGGCGGCGGAGAAGGTGGGCGTGACCTTCGGGCCGTTGCCGGTAAAGTCCTGAAGGCGATCGCGCGTAAGCCGGGCCGCGTCCACGTGGGGTTCCTCCGATTTGCCTGATCGGTGGAATGTCCGGTCTTGCGCCTCCCTTGTCAAAAGACGGTTTCTCAGTAAAGCATGAGCAGCGCTCATGGAGGAGTGCGTGATGCCCCAGGCTCCGCTCGGCGCGTTGCGCGTGTTCGAGGCCGCCGCACGGCACGGCAGCTTCAGCCGCGCCGCGGATGAGCTCTGCGTGACCCAGTCGGCGGTCAGTCATCAGGTCCGGTCGCTTGAGGACTGGCTCGGAATGCCGCTCTTCGAGCGGCACGGCAACCGGGCGACGCTGCTGCCGCACGGGACTGACCTCGCCGCGGCGCTGACACGATCCTTCGACGAGATCGAGGCCGCCTGCCGCCGCGCGCGCCGCGCCGGGACGCCGTCGCCGCTCACCGTCGCCGTGATCCCGTCCGTGGCGATCTGCTGGCTGATCCCGCGCCTCGGCGGGTTCAGGGCGCTCTGGCCGGACATCGACGTCCGGATCGTCTACGCGATCCACGGCCAGCCGATCGACTTCCGCGACGTGGACCTCGCCATCGTCTTTGCGGAGGCGCCACCGGTCCTCCCGGGACTGGCCGTCACCCTTCTTCTGCCGGGCCGGACGGTTCCGGTCTGCGCCCCGCATCTCGGCCACCCGGACTCGCCCGCGGCCATGCTCGCGGCCGGCCTCCTGCACGACACCGGCGTCTCGGGCTGGCGCGACTGGCTCGACGCCGCGGGCGCCGCCGACCTGCCGGTGCCGCCCGGCCCCGTTTTCGAGGATTTCAACCTGCTCCGCGCCGCCGCGCTGGCCGGCCAGGGCGTGGCG
>JBGALW010000246.1:0-835 GCA_044223585.1 Amaricoccus sp. | reverse complement strand
GCCATCGTGGCCGACGACATCGCCGCGGACCGGCTGGTCCAGCTCTCGGCCAAGGAAATCCGCGCGGAATACGGCTACTATGTCGCCGCCGCGGCCGAACCCGATCCGCAGCGCGCGCCGAGGCTCGGGGCGTTCCGCGATTGGCTGCTCGGCACCGTCGCCTGAAGCGACGTCAGCGATCCAGCCAACGGCGCCCTTGGGACGGGGCCTAGCGGCGCATCCAGAGGTTCCGCCAGGACGGCACGCCGCTGCCGGGCGGGAGGGGCGTCGGGCCGCGATCAGTGAGGAGCGCGGTTTCCGGGCCGTCGAGAACCAGGCACGACAGGATTCCGGTGCGGAAGGCGCCGGTATCGACCGCGATGCGGTTCGAGCGGTGCTCTACCTGCGGGACGATGGTGTGGCCGTGCACGACCTTGACGCCGAGGTCGGCGGTCGAGCTGAGGAAGGGCTCACGGATCCAGATGAGGTCGTCGCGGTCCTGCCGGTCGAGCGGCACGCCCGGCCGGATCCCCGCATGGGCGAAGAAGTAGCCGCCGATCCGGAAGCCGAGCTCGCACGCGTCGAGAAACGCCAGGTGCTCCGCCGGGAACGCCGCGGCAAAGGCGTCGTGCGTCGCCTGGGGCTGCTCCTCGCTGGCGCCGTGAACCCCGTAGGAGGCGAGGGTGGCGTTGCCGCCCATGGCCCGGTGCAGCCAGTGATAGGTCCGGTCGAACCAGTCCGGATCCTCCAGGTAGGCGCTGACGTAGCTGTCGTGATTGCCGAGCAGGAAGCGGGTGGGCAACGGGTCGTCGCGCAACGCCATCAGTCTCTCGACCGTGGCCCGCACCTCCGGCCC
>JBGALW010000018.1:0-36106 GCA_044223585.1 Amaricoccus sp. | reverse complement strand
ATGCTGCCGGTCCTCAACCGCTTCTGCGTCGAGCAGGCGGTGCGCACCGGGCTGGGCCTGAAGGCGGAGATCAACCGGGTCTCGCGCTTCGACCGCAAGAACTATTTCTATCCCGACCTGCCGCAAGGCTACCAGATCAGCCAGCTCTACCACCCGATCGTCGGCGCCGGCGAGGTGACCGTCGATCTCGGGCCGGGCGTCGGGCGCAGGGTGCGGATCGACCACATCCATCTGGAGCAGGACGCGGGCAAGTCGGTGCACGACATGGACCCCGACCTCAGCTTCGTCGACCTCAACCGCACCGGCGTCGCGCTGATGGAGATCGTCTCGATGCCGGACATCCGCTCGGCCGAGGAGGCGGCGGAGTATGTCCGCAAGCTGCGGCAGATCCTGCGCTACCTCGGCACCTGCGACGGCAACATGCAGGAGGGAAGCCTGCGCGCCGACGTCAACGTCTCGGTCTGCCGCCCCGGCGACTACGAGCGGTACCGGGAGACGCAGGACTTCGGCCATCTCGGCACGCGCTGCGAGATCAAGAACATGAACTCGATGCGCTTCATCATGCAGGCGGTCGAGTTCGAGGCGCGCCGGCAGATCGGCATCCTCGAAGATGGCGGCACGGTGGAGCAGGAAACCCGGCTCTACGACCCCAACAAGGGCGAGACTCGGTCGATGCGCTCGAAGGAGGAGGCGCACGACTACCGCTATTTCCCCGACCCCGACCTCCTGCCGCTGGAACTCGACGAGGCCTGGATCGCCGAGATCGCGGCCAGCCTGCCGGAGCTGCCGGACGCCAGGAAGGCGCGGTTCGTCGGCGACTTCGGCCTCAGCGACTATGACGCGGGGGTTCTGACGGCCGAAACCGCCGATGCTGGCTATTTCGAGGCGGTGGCGGCGGGCCGCGACGGCAAGCAGGCGGCGAACTGGGTGATCAACGAGCTCTTCGGCCGGCTCAACAAGCAGGGGCTCGGGATCGACGAGAGCCCGGTGGCGCCGCCGCAACTCGGCGGGCTGATCGACCTCGTGGCGTCCGGCGAAATCTCCGGCAAGATCGCCAAGGACGTGTTCGAGATCCTGTGGACCGAGGGCGGCGACCCGGCGGTGATCGTCGCCGAGCGCGGGCTGAAGCAGGTGACGGACACCGGGGCCATCGAAGCGGCGGTGGAGGCGGTGATCGCCGCGAACCCCGACAAGGCGGCGCAGGCGCGCGAGAAGCCGTCGATGGCCGGCTGGTTCGTCGGGCAGGTGATGAAGGCCACCGGCGGCAAGGCCAACCCGCAGGCGGTGAACGCGTTGGTGAAGGCGAAGCTCGGGGTCGAGTGAGGGGCCTGGGCTGCCGCCCGACCCGTCGCGGCGCCTTGGCGGTTGCACCCGGCCCCTGCGACGGTGAGATTGAGCATCGGCGGGGTTATCTGCACCGGGGCGCAACGACCGGGCGCCGCGGGGACTGAGAGGGGAGACGGCATGACCGGCTACGACTACAAGGTGATCCCCGCGCCGAAGCGGGCGAAGAAGGTGAAGGGCCTGCGTGGGACGGAGGAGCTGTTCGCCCACACGCTGACCGACGTGATCAACGAGGTGGCGCGGCAGGGCTGGGAATATGTCCGGGCCGAGTCGCTGCCTGCCGAGGCGCCCGGCGGCTGGTTCAAGGGCGCGAGCCACGGCACGCAGACGGTGCTGGTGTTCCGCCGCGAGCGCGAGACGCTCGGGCCCCGCCTCGCCGCGGCCCGCGCCGAGCTGGAGCCCGCCTTCCCGGATGCCGAGGAGGAGCGGGCGGCGGTGGAGCGGCTGCAGCAGAGCCTGCGGCGCCGCGAGCCGCAGCTGCGGCTGGAGCCGGTGGCGGGCGAGCCCGAGCCGCCGACGCCACTGCGCCCCGGCCCGCGCCTGGGGCCCGCGGAAAAGCCCTGACGCCGCGCTCCGGACCCGTGGCTAGAGCCCGTGCCTAGAGATCGTCCGGACCGCCGAGGTCGAGCGCCAGCGCGTGGACGCCCCCGGCGAGTTCGGCCGCCAGCGCCCGGTGGACCGCGCGGCTGCGCTCCACCCGGCTGAGGGCGGCGAGGGACTCGGCGCGCATCAGCACACGCATGTGGGTGCCGCCGCCCTCGCGGAAGCCGCCGTGTCCGCGATGCTGCTCGCTGTCGTCGAACACCTGCAGCCGGGTCGGCTGAAACTCCGCGCGCAGCCGGGACTCCAGCCGCTCCGTCATCGTCTGGCCGTCGGCCATGTTTCCCTCCGTCTCGACGCGGGTCTTGGCCCGCCTCGACAAAAGACTAAACTCAGGCGCCCGAGTCGCCAGACCCGTCGCCAGACCAGAGGAACCGGCCCCCGATGCGTCGTCGCCCGCCGTTCGATTTCGACATTTCCGTCTCCGCCGACAAGAAGCGGCGGGCCCGCGGGCGCGGTTTTTCCGGAGCCGTCGAGACCTCGGTCCGCACCTGCGAGCGTCCGGGCTGCGACCGGCCCGGCAAGTACCGCGCGCCGAAGCACCCGGACAACCTTGAGGAATTCCACTGGTTCTGCCTCGAGCATGTCCGCGAGTACAATCTGAAGTGGAACTTCTTCCAGTCGCATTCCGACGATGACCTGCAGGAGCACTTTGCCGCGGACCGGGTCTGGGACCGCGCGGCCCGGCCTTTCGCCGAGCAGGGCGCGCGCGCGACGACCCAGCCGCATTCCGAAGGGCGGGCCTGGCAGCGGTTCGGCTTCGACGATCCGATGGAAGTGCTCGGCGACAAGGGCACCCGCAATCCGGGCGGCGAGCGCGCGGCGGTGCGCCAGCGCCAGCTGCCGCCGACCGAGCGCCGGGCGCTGGAGATCCTCGACGCGCAGGATAGCCAGACCAAGACCGAGATCCGCCAGCAGTACAAGGCGCTGGTCAAGGACCTGCACCCCGACATGAACGGCGGTCGCCGCGACGACGAGGCCCGACTCGCCGAAGTCGTCTGGGCCTGGGAACAGATCAAGGCGAGCCGCAGCATCCGGGACTGAGCAGGCGGCCGGCCCCCCGCGCCAGCGGCCTCGCTGTCACGCCGCGGCGCACCCTCCTCGGGAGAGAGCGGCGGTCCCTGCGCTACTGGGTTGCCGGCGCGGACGTGAACTGCACCTCCTGCAGCACGGGCGGCTGCTTGCCGGTGCAGGCGGCGAGCGCGAGGACGAGGAGGACGAGGGCGGCGCCGAAGGGTTTCTGCATGTTCATCATTCTCCGCTTGGCGCCACTCGGGGCGCGACGCGTCGATGAAAGCCGGGGCCGGTACCGGGCGTCAAGGCGGCCGGCACGTCATGGTTGGCTGGCTTGCATCGCCGGGGCATTTGCGACACATAGCCCGGTGGGGATGACGGCACCGGGGGTGCCAGGGAAGGACCGAGATGGCTGACGGCGGAGTCGAGGCGGCGCAGGTACCGGACGTCGAGATGAGCGTGCGGGATCTCTTCGGGATCGACACCGACCTGAAGGTGAAGGGCTTCGCCGAGCGGACCGACCGGGTGCCGGACGCCGACCCGACCTACCGCTTCGACCGCGACACCACGCTCGCCATCCTTGCCGGCTTTGCCCACAACCGCCGGGTGATGATCCAGGGGTACCACGGCACCGGCAAGTCCACCCACATCGAACAGGTGGCGAGCCGGCTCAACTGGCCGTGCGTCCGGGTGAACCTCGACAGCCACATCAGCCGCATCGACCTGATCGGCAAGGACGCGATCAAGATCCGCGACGGCATGCAGGTGACCGAGTTCCAGGAGGGCATCCTGCCCTGGTGCCTGCGCAATCCCGTGGCGATCTGCTTCGACGAATACGACGCCGGGCGGCCGGACGTGATGTTCGTGATCCAGCGCATCCTGGAGGTCGACGGCAAGCTGACGCTGCTCGACCAGAACAAGGTGATCCGGCCGCACCCGTATTTCCGGCTGTTCGCCACGGCGAACACCGTCGGCCTCGGCGACACCACCGGCCTCTACCACGGCACCCAGCAGATCAACCAGGGACAGATGGACCGCTGGTCGATGGTGGTCACGCTCAACTACCTGCCGCACGACAGCGAGCAGGAGATCGTGCTGGCGAAATACCCGGACTACAACACCGCCGAGGGCCGCAAGACGGTGAGCCGCATGGTGACGGTCGCCGACCTGACGCGCGCCGCCTTCATGAACGGCGACCTCTCGACCGTGATGAGCCCGCGCACCGTGCTCGCCTGGGCCGAGAACGCGCGGATCTTCGGCGACATCGGCTTCGCGTTCCGCCTGACCTTCCTCAACAAGTGCGACGAGCTGGAACGGCAGACGGTGGCGGAGTTCTACCAGCGCTGCTTCGACAAGGAGCTGCCGGAAAGCGCGGTCAGCGTCAGCCTCGGCTGAGGCGTTAACGCTCGGGTCACAGGTCGCCATCGGCGTTTACCCGCGCGTAACCCTTCGGGCGCCCAGCTTTCCCAAAGCGAGCGCCGCTGGGGGGAACCAATGCAACCGTGGACCGTCGATACCAGCGACTTCTCGCTGGCGCTGCGCATCCGCCAGACCGGGCGGGAGATCGCGCCGACCGGGCACTACCTCTGGGACATGATCGGGCGGGAGGAACCGTTCGACGCGACCGCGGCGGCGCTGCGGGTGCTGTCGCTGCCGGACGTCTGGGTGGGCACCGACGGGGCTGACGTCGTCCTCGGCGCCGCGGGGCGGATCTTTGGCGGCGAAGGCGACGACGTGATCTTCCAGGACGGGCCGGGCGTACTGATCCGGGGGGACGGGGGCAACGACTTCATCGCCGGCGCGGCGGCATCCAGCGTGCTGTCGGGCGGGGCTGGCGACGACACGCTCGTCGGCGGCTACGGCGATGACACCCTGACGGGCGGCAGCGGCGCAAACCTGCTCGTCGGCGGTTTCGGCAACGACGTCCTCGACTGCACGAGCGCGACCCTGTGGTGGGGCGGCGAGGTGGCGGGGACCGGCTGGGCCGACGCCGAGCGTATGAACGGGGACGAGATGCATGGCGGTGGCGGCAACGACACGCTGATTGGTTCCTACGGCAACGACCGGATGTTTGCCGGCGACGACGATGACGTGCTCGACGGGCAGGCCGGGGACGACGTGCTCGATGGCGGCACCGGCAGCAACACGCTGAGCGGAGGAGACGGTGACGACACGCTGAGTTGCACTGGCGGGCAGGGCTTTCTGAGCGGGGATCGCGGCAACGACCGCCTGGTCGGGGGCGACCTCCTGACCGTGCTGCATGGCGGCAACGGCGACGACACCATCTCCGCGGGAAACGGCGGCTCTTACGTCGATGGCGGCTACGGCGACGACCGGATTGACACGGGCGGCGGGCGCGACCGGGTGCAGGGGGGTGGCGGCAACGACGTGATGCGGCTCGGCGCTGGCGACGATTTCGTCGGGACCGCGGTGGATTTCGGCCGGGGCGATGACCTCGTGTTCGGCGAGGGCGGAGACGACTGGCTGAACGGCGGGCGCGGCCGCGACAGGCTGGACGGCGGCAGCGACGATGACCGGTTGTACGGTGGGGCCGGCGACGACACGCTGACAGGCGGGGCGGGCGCCGACATCTTCGAGTACCGCGACGCCGGGGGCGTTGACACGGTCACCGACTTCGGCACCGGCGACCGGCTGGCGCTTTCCGCCACCATCAACGGTCTCGGGCCGATCGATCGCGATACGCTGGCTGCCCGTGCCGTGCTGCAGCCCGAGGGCGCCTTCCTCGACCTTGGCGGCGGGAACGGCATCCTGCTGGCGGGTGTCGGCGCGGCGGCGCTGGCCGGGATCCTCGACCACCAGTTGACCCTGCTCTGACAACCCCTTGCGCTTGGGGGGTGGGCGGTGGTCTATCGGGGCATGTCCAAGCCCGCCGAGAATCCTGCCGACCCCTTCAAGAAGGCGCTCGCCGAGGCGACGCGCGCCATGGCGGGCGAGCGGGAGCTGACGGTCGCCTTTTCCGTCGATCCGCCCGGCTGCTCCGGCGGCGCCATGCGGCTGCCGCAGGTGACGCGGCGGATGACGCGCGACGAGGTGCTGCTGGCGCGCGGCACCGCCGACGCGCTAGCGCTGCGTCTGCGCTATCATGATGTCGGCACCCACCGCCGCTATGCCCCGCAGGGCGAGGCGGCGGCCGCGCTGTTCGAGGCGATGGAGACGGCGCGCTGCGAGGCGATGGGCGCGCGGGCGATGCCCGGCACCGCCGGCAACATCGACGCCAAGATCGCGGACGAGGCGCGGCGCCTCGGCTATGCCGAGGTCACGGACCCGGACCGCGCACCGCTGGCGCAGGCCGCCGGCTATCTCGTGCGCGCGCTCGCCACCGGGCGGCCGCTGCCGAAGGGCGCCGAGAACGTCATGAACCTCTGGCGCGGGCATCTGGAGGCGAAGGCCGGCCAGACCCTCGACGCGCTGATGGACGTGCTGGAGGACCAGCGCGCCTTTGCCCGGTCGGCCCGGCGGGTGATCGAGGATCTCGGCTTCGGCGACCAGCTCGGCGACGATCCCGACATGGACGACGAGGCGGGCGAGGAGGAGCCGGCGCAGGATTCCGCCGAGGACAGCCAGGACTCCGGCGACGACAGCGAGCAGTCCGAGGAGGACAGCCAGGCGGAGGACGCGTCCTCCGACCAGCGGTCCGAGCCGCAGGACATGCAGGCCTCGATCGATGAGAGCGACGACAAGGACACGCTGGAGGAACTGGAGACCGAGGACGGCGAGGCGCCGCCGGAGATGCGCCCGCCGCCGCCCTTTTCCGAGGCCGATCCCGGCTACAAGGTCTTCACCACCCGCTTCGACGAGGAGATCGGCGCCGAGGATCTGGCCGACGCGGTGGAGCTGGAGCGGCTGCGCTCCTACCTCGACCAGCAGCTGGAGCCCTTGAAGGGCGCGGTCGCCCGCCTCGCCAACCGGCTGCAGCGCCGGCTGCAGGCGCAGCAGAACCGCGCGTGGGAGTTCGATCTGGAGGAAGGCACGCTCGACGCCGGCCGGCTGGCGCGGGTGGTCGCCAACCCGATGACCCCCCTCAGCTTCAAGCGCGAGCGGGACACGGATTTCCGCGACACCGTCGTCACGCTGCTGCTCGACAATTCCGGGTCGATGCGCGGGCGTCCGATCTCGATCGCCGCGATCTCGGCCGACGTGCTGGCCCGGACGCTGGAGCGCTGTCAGGTGAAGGTCGAGATCCTCGGCTTCACCACGCGGGCCTGGAAGGGCGGGCAGAGCCGGGAGAACTGGCTCCTGCAGCATCGGCCGGCCCTGCCGGGACGCCTCAACGACCTGCGGCACATCATCTACAAGTCGGCCGAGGCGCCGTGGCGGCGGGCGCGGCCGAACCTCGGGCTGATGATGAAGGAAGGGCTGCTGAAGGAGAACATCGACGGCGAGGCGCTGGAATGGGCGCACCGCCGGATCCTCACCCGCCCGGAGGCGCGCCGGATCCTGATGGTGATCTCCGACGGCGCGCCGGTCGACGATTCGACGCTGTCGGTCAACCCGGCCAACTATCTGGAAAAGCACCTGCGCGACGTGATCGCGATGATCGAGCGGCGGCGGGCGGTGGAGCTCATCGCCATCGGCATCGGCCACGACGTCACCCGCTACTACGAGCGGGCGGTGACGATCACCGACGTCGAGCAGCTGGCGGGGGCGATGACCGAGCAGCTGGCGGCTTTGTTCGACAATGACCCGATCCGTTCGGCGCGCACCGCGCGTGCCCGCGGGCCGGCAACCGGGACGGCCCGGCGGCGTTAGTCGGCCGGGAGGGCAGAGGGGGACGGCATGCATCTCAATACCAGCAGCTTGTTCGGACTGATCGTCCTGGCGCTCGACATCTGGGCGCTGGTGTCGGTGATCGGCTCCACGGAGAGCACCGGCAAGAAGGTGCTCTGGGTGCTCGGCATCCTGCTCCTGCCGGTCCTCGGCTTCATCGCCTGGCTGATCTTCGGGCCGCGCGCCCGGAGCTGACCGCCATGAAGCTCTCGGTCTGCGAGACCTGTGGACAGCTGCTGCAGTTCGAGCAGGCGGCATGCCGCCGCTGCGGCGCGCCGCTCGGCTTCATCCCGGGCACGTTCGAGCTGACGGCGCTCCGTCCGGGGGAGGACGGCACGGTGGCGCCGAAGTCGCGCCCGGAGGAGGGCTGGCGGCGCTGCGCCAACGCCGAGGCGATCGGCTGCAACTGGCTGGTGTCGCCCGACGCCGCCGATCCGCGCTGCGCGTCCTGCCGCCTGAACCGCAACCTCGCCGACATGAATGTGCCCGGCCACCGCGAGAAGTGGCGGCAGCTCGAATGCGGCAAGCGTCGGCTGCTCTATGCGCTGATGCGCTTCAACCTGCCGATCGTGTCGCAGCGCGAGGGCGAGCGGCGCGGGCTGGCCTTCGACTTCCTGGAGGGCAGCCGCGGCGCGCCGGTGATGACCGGCCACGCCAACGGCCTCATCACCATCAACATCTCCGAGGCGGACTCCGCCGAGCGAGAGCGGCAGCGCATCGCCCTCGGCGAACCCTATCGCACGCTGCTTGGCCACCTGCGGCATGAGGCGGGTCACTATTACTGGGATCTGCTGGTCGAGGACGGCGGCCGGGTCGAGGAGAGCCGCGCGGTCTTCGGCGACGAGAGCGTGAGCTACGCCGAGGCACTGAAGCACTACTACGCCAACGGTCCGACCCCCGACTGGGAAGAAAGCTACGTCAGCGCCTACGCGACCATGCACCCGTGGGAGGACTTCGCCGAGACATGGACGCACTACCTGCACATGGTCGACACCCTCGACACCGGCGCGGGCTTCGGGCTCGGTCAACCCGCGCGTCGGCGAGGATCCCCGCAACGCGGCGGTGATCGACTTCGATCCCTACGATCCGCCCGACGTCACCAGCCTGATCCGCGCCTGGCTGCCGCTGACCGCCGCGGTCAACAGCCTCAACCGCAGCATGGGCCAGCCGGACCTCTACCCCTTCGATCCCAGTCCGGGGGTCGTGGAAAAGGTTGCCTTCATCCACGATCTCCTGCATCCGGCGCGCAACCCATAGGGGTGGCCGGCGTTTGAACCGGCCATGCCGTGCCCGGCGCGGCAGGCCCCGGATTTTGTCGGCGCCCCGGCGCCCGCTCTCGAGGACGAGACTGAATGAAGATCTTTGCATGCCAGAACTGCGGCCAGCTGCTGCATTTCGAGAATACCGTCTGCATGGGCTGCGGAATGGCGCTCGGGTTCCTGCCCGGCCCGCTGGTGCTGTCGGCGATGAACCCGGAGAACGGGCATTTCCGCGCGCTGGCCGACGGCGGCGCCTGGCGGATGTGCGCGAACGCCTCGCAGTGCGGCTGCAACTGGATGGTCCCCGACGGGTCCGGCGACAGTTTCTGCGCCGCCTGCAGCCTCAACCGCACGATCCCCGACCTGTCGGCGCCCGGCAACACCGCGCGGTGGACCGCGCTGGAGTCGGCGAAGCGGCGGCTGGTCTATGCGCTGAACCGGCTCGGGCTTCCCATTGCGAGCCAGCAGGAGGACGCGCTTTCAGGCCTCGCCTTCGACTTCCTGCAGGACGCCGGGCCCGATGCGCCTGTCCTGACCGGCCATGACGACGGTCTCATCACCATCAACATCACCGAGGCCGATCCGGCCGAGCGCGAGAGGCGGCGGGTCGAGCTCGGCGAGCCCTACCGCACGCTGCTCGGTCACCTGCGGCACGAGGTCGGGCACTATTACTGGGACCTGCTCGTCCGCGACGGCGGCAGGATCGACGCGGCGCGGGCGGTGTTCGGGGACGAGAGCGAGGACTACCAGCAGGCCCTCGAGCGCCACTACCAGAACGGCGCCCCGCCCGACTGGCAGCAGCACTATGTCAGCGCCTACGCGACGATGCACCCGTGGGAGGATTTCGCCGAGACCTGGACGCACTACCTGCACATGGTCGACACGCTCGACACCGCGGCCTCGTTCGGCCTCGCCGTCGATCCGGTCGAGGGCAGGGATCCGGCCTCGAACGCCGAGATCGCCTTCGATCCCTACCAGGTGCGCGACTTCGCCGTGCTGGTGAACGCCTGGCTGCCGCTGACCGTCGCCGTCAACAGCCTCAACCGCAGCATGGGCCAGCCCGACCTCTATCCCTTCGCCCTCAGTCCGGCGGCGATCCAGAAGCTCGGTTTCATTCACGCGCTGGTACACGGGGCCGTGTAGGACGGGCGGGCGGGGCGCCATCGCTGTGGCCGCAACGGCGGTGGCGTATACTTTCCCGTATCGGTAGACAGGGGCTTCGGGAGGACTCAGCGACGTGCAGATCGGCAGAATGACGCTTTCGGCGGTTGCGGGGACGCTGCTCCTCGCGGGTTGCCAGGCGGCCCCGGATCCGACCAGCCTCGACTGGGATCCCTATGAAGTGACCAACCGGCAGAACCACGCGGTGACGGTGCCGGTCGATGCGGCGGTCTATGGCCCGGGCGCGCGGGCGTGGGGCAAGGTGGTGCCCCAGCCGGTCCGCAAGGCGATCACCGACGTGCGCAACAACTGGCGCCTGCCCGGCCAGATGATCCAGTACTCGCTGCAGGGACGGCCGACCAAGGTGGCGGAATCGACGACCCGCTTTCTCGTCAACACCCTGCTCGGCCTTGGCGGTCTCGTCGACATCGCGACCGACATGGGCCTGCCGTACGACGAGACGAACTTCGACGAGACCTTCTACCGCTGGGGCCTGCCGGAAGGTGGCTATCTGGAGCTGCCATTGATCGGGCCGGGGACGCAGCGCGACTGGACCGGCTACGTGCTCGACCAGTTTTCCGATCCGATGTGGTACGTGCTGCCGGTGGGCGCGGCCAACACGCTGGTGGTGCTCGGCGGACTCGACCTGGTGAACGATCGCTACGAGCTCGACGCGCCGCTCCAGTCGCTGCTGCACGAATCCGAGGACAGCTATTCCGCCCAGCGGATCAGCTACATCCAGAACATGCGTGCGCGCCTGCAGGGCGGCACCGACGTGAACCAGCTGGAGGACATCTATGCCGATTACTGACCCGACGCGCCTGACGCGCCGCGCGGTGCTGACGTCGCTCGCTGCCGCAGGGATCGTCGCCTCGCTCGGCCTTCCCGCCCTGGCTGCGGCGACCGACGACGCGACGGCGCTGGTGACGCAGCTTTCGGCCGACCTGACGCGGATCGTCAATTCCGGCAAGGGCGAGCCCGCGGTCTATGGCGACTTCGAGAAGCTGCTCGCCCGCTATGGCGACATGCCGGCGGTGGCGGCCAGCGTTCTCGGCCCGCCGTGGCGGACCGCGAGCGCCGGCCAGAAGCAGGCCTTCGTCGCGGCGTTCCAGGCCTATCTGGCGCGCAAGTACGGCAGGCAGTTCCGCGACTGGCAGAATGCGACGATCACCGTGACCGGCGCCAAGGACGGCGGCAAGGCCGGCGTGCTCGTCTCCAGCAAGGTCAATCGGCCGGGTCAGGACGCGGTGGCCGTCGACTGGCAGATCAGCGCCCGCAGCGGCGCGCCGAAGGTCGTGAACCTCATCATCGAGGGCGTCTCTATGCTGGCGAACGAGCGGGTGGAGATCGCCGCGGTTCTGGAGTCGCAGAAGGGCAGCCTCGACGGCCTGATCGCGGCGCTCAAGGCACAGGGCTGAGGCGCCGGCCGAGAAGCCAGCCTTGGCAGCGCCTCGGCTGGCCTCGGCCCCCGAGCCTCATTCACGCGTTTGCCTGTTGGTCGCGCAACAGACGTGTCCAAGCGCGACTTTCGCTCAGGTGTCCTTTTCCGCAGGATCCCGACAACCTCATCAATGCTCCTGGTTGGCTGGGTCGAATCCTTCCCGTTGGCTGCATTGTAACGTTCAGCTGATGCGCCGCTCCGTCGCCGGGTCGAAGAGGTGGATCGCCGAAGGGTCGCCCTTGGCGTGGACCCGGTCGCCCGGGGCGAGTTCGGTGGCGCGGTCGAGGGTGACGGTGACGGTCAGGCCGGCGTCCGTCTCCAGGTAGCCGAAGGACTGGCTGCCGAGCTTCTCGACCACGACGAGCGTCCCGGTGAACCAGGCGTCGAGCGGGTCGCAGAGGGCGATGTCCTCGGGCCGGATGCCGAGGGTGACCTTGCCGCGGGCGCCCGCCGGCACCGGCAGCCGCCTCGGGCCGGCGGGCAGCCGGACGAGGGTGCCGCCGTCGGCGTCGGGGAGGATCTCGGAGGGCAGGGTGTTCATCGTCGGGCTGCCGATGAAGCGGGCGACGAACAGCGTCTCCGGCCGGTGGTAGAGCTCGAGCGGCGAGCCGACCTGCTCCATCCGGCCGCCGTTCATCACCACGATGCGGTCGGCGAGCGTCATCGCCTCGACCTGGTCGTGGGTGACGTAGATCGTCGTCGCGTGCATCCGCCGGTGCAGCTTGGCGATCTCCAGGCGCATCTCGACGCGCAGCGCGGCGTCGAGGTTGGAGAGCGGCTCGTCGAACAGGAAGGCGTCGGGGTCGCGGACGATGGCGCGGCCCATGGCGACGCGCTGGCGCTGGCCGCCGGAAAGCTGGGCCGGGCGGCGGTCGAGGAGGGCGTCGAGCTTGAGCACCGAGGAGGCGCCGCGGACCTTGCCGTCCACCTCGGCCGCCGGGCGGTCGCGCATCCGCAGGCCGAAGCCCATGTTCTCGGCCACCGACATGTGCGGGTAGAGCGCATAGTCCTGAAACACCATGGCGACGTTGCGCTCCGACGGCGGCAGGTGGCCGACCGGCCGTCCGCCGATCGAGATCTCGCCGGCGGAGATCTCCTCAAATCCGGCGATCATCCGAAGCAGCGTCGACTTGCCGCAGCCCGAAGGTCCGACGAGGACGACGAACTCGCCGCTCTCGATCGCAAGGTCGATGTGCGGGATCACCGTAACCGCCCCATAGACCTTCCGCACCCCGCTAAGCCCGATCGCCGCCATCCCATCCCCACCAGCCCTTGACATCAACTGGAATTATCAATATCGATAATGAAAGGTTAATGCAAGGGGAGGGGTGGTGGTGGGATTGGGGGTGGTGCGGGTTCCGGGTCGGAACGAGGTCGCGCGGACCCTGAAGCGGGAGATCATGCTCGGGGAGCTGGCGCCCGGGGCGGGGCTGGTCGAGCTGGCGCTGGCCGGGCGGTTCGGGTGCAGCCAGGGGAAGGTGCGCGAGGCGCTGCTCAGCCTGCAGGACGAGGGCCTCGTGCAGCGGCAGGGCTACCGGGGAACGGTCGTCTCGACCTGCACCGCGGACGAGGCGGTCGAGATGTTCCGCATCCGCCAGCAGATCGAGTGCCGCGGCATCCGCCGGGTGCTGGAAAAGCCGGCCGACGCGCTGGTGACGGCGCTGCGCGGGATGGTCGCGGCGATGGTCCTGGCGGCGGAGGCCGGCGACGAGCTCGAGCTCGCCGCCATCGACCGGGACTTTCACCAGCGCATCTTTGCCGACGCCGGCCTGGAAGCGCTGGAGCCGATCCTGCACCGCTGCCTGATCCACAACCACCGCTTCAAGATCTCGCGGAGCGGCGAGCGGCGCGACCTGATCCAGACCGCGCTGCGCCACACGCCGATCGTCGACCTGATCGAGCGGGGCGACGGCGAGGGCGCCGAGCAGGCGCTGTTCCGCCACATCGCCACCATCGTCGACTTCGGACCCGAGGTCTTCGAGGTCGCGGCGGTGTCGATGCCCTCGCCGGTCGGCGGGGCGCGGGCGCTGGCCCCGGAGATCGTCGCGGTGCAGGCCGAGGCCGACGTCGCGACCGGCGGCCCGCTGCCCGATCCGACGCTGCTGCCCCCGGCGGAAGGCCGGACGCAGTCCGAGCGCGCCAACGCCTGGTGGAACCGGGACCTGCCGGAGATGGCGGCGGCGGAGGACGTCACGATCCCGCCCGACGCCGCGCTCGGCACGGGACCGGTCGCGGCGCGGCGGCTGGTGCCGCCGGACGCGCGGCCGGGCGTGCTCGTCTATGTCCACGGCGGCGGCTTCGCCTTCTGCAGTCCGGCGACCCACGAGCGCTGCGCGCGGGTCCTCGCGCTGGAGTCGGGGCTGACCGTGCTCGTCCCCGACTATCGCCTCGCGCCCGAGCATCCCTTTCCCGCCGGCCTGACCGACACGATCGCGACGATGCGCGCCGCGCAGGCCTTTGCCGCCGCGCCCGGCGCGCTCGCCGTCTCCGGCGACTCGGCCGGGGCGAACCTCGCGCTGGCGGCGATGCTGCACGAGGGCGGGCCGCAGGGCCGGGCCTTCGCCGCGGTCGCGGCGCTCTACTATGGCAACTACGACCTCGACTTCGAGACAGAGTCCTACCGCGCCTTCGCCGATGGCCCCGGCCTCACCCGCGACAAGATGCGGCGCTACTGGGACTGGTATCTCGCCCGCCGGGAAGATCGCGGCAACGCGCTGGCCGCGCCGCTCCGCGCCGGGGAAGCCGGCTTCGCCATGATGCCGCCGATCCGCCTCATCGCGGCGGAGGTCGATCCGCTGCTGTCGGACAGCCTCGCGCTCGGCCGGCTGCTCGGGGTCGAGGTCAGCATCGTGCCGGGCGTCACCCACGGCTTCATCCAGATGTCGCGCGACCTGCCGCAGGCCCGCGCCGCGCTCGCCGAAGGCGGCGCCTACATCCGCAAGTACACCTGAACCAAAGACCAACGCACGGGAGGACCACACGCATGAAACGAACCCTCTTCGCCGCAGCCTGCGCCCTGGCGCTGGCGGCCGGTGCGGCCGACGCCGAAACCGTCCGCTTCTGGTATCACTTCGACAATCCCGAGAACCCGATGCAGGGCCTCGTCGACAAGTTCGAGGCGGCAAACCCCGGCATCGAGATCGAGGCCGAGAACATCCCCTGGAACAGCTACTACGATCAGCTCTACACCGCGATCGTGGGCGGCAACGGCCCGGACGCGGCGATGGTGAAGCTGTTCGCGCAGCCGCGCCTCGTAGAGATGGGCGCGCTCGAGCCGATCGGCGAGCGCATCGATGCCTGGCCGGGCAAGGCGGAACTCCTCGACAACCTGCTCGCGCTCAACGCCGGGCCGGACGGCGAGCAGTACTATCTGCCGATCCAGTATGTCGTGCTCTATCTCTACTATCGGCCCGACCTGTTCGATGCGGCCGGTCTGGCGCCGCCGGAGACCTGCGAGGACTTCAGGGCCGCGGCCAAGGCGCTGAGCAAGGACGGCGTCTACGGCTTCGGCTTCCGCGGCGGCAAGGGCGGCTGGGACCAGTGGGGCGCCTTCACCCTCTCGACCGGCGCCGAGCTTGCCCCCGGCAAGCTGGCGACTCCGGGCGCCATCGCCGGCACCCAGATGCTGGTCGACATGTTCCAGACCGACGCGTCGATCCCGCCCTCGGCCCCGAACGACGGCTTCCAGGAGATCATCGGCGCCTTCAAGTCCGGCAAGACGGCGATGACGATCCACCATATCGGCTCGTCGAACGACCTCGTGAAGGCGCTGGGCGAAAAGGTGTCCGCCATGCCGGTCCCGGCCTGCGACGGTGGCCGCTGGACCTCCTACGGCGACGAGTCGCTGGCGGTGTTCTCGGCCGCGGCGGACAAGGACGCGGCGTGGAAGTGGATCTCCTTCCTCGGCGAGCCGGAGAACAACGCCGAGTTCGTCAAGGCGACCAACCAGCTGCCGGTGACCAAGACCGGCTCGGCAAACTGGACCGGCCACGAAAAACGCTTCGTCGACGCGACGCTCGCCTCGCTGCCCTTCGCCCATGTGCTGCCGCAGACCTCGGCGACCGCCGATTTCGTCAACACCGAGTGGCAGACCAACATGCAGCTGGCGCTGACCGGCGAGATCTCCGCCGATGAGATGCTGAAGCGGCTCGAGGCCGTGTTCGAGTAGCCGCCCCCGGGACGCGGGGGCGATCCCCGCGTCCCTCATCCGCCGAGGTTCGCCCATGTCCAACGCCGACGCCCTCGCGCTCGACGCGCCGCAGCGGCTTGCCCGCAGATCCCGGCTCGTGCCCTACGGGCTGCTGACGCCGGCCGTCGTCGTGACGCTGCTCATCGTCTTCCTGCCGATGCTGCTCGCCGTCGGCACCAGCTTCTTCGAGCTCGTCCTCTTCAAGCCGAAGGCGACGCATTTCGTCGGCCTGCAGAACTTCGCCGCGCTGATGCAGGATCCGGTCTTCTGGTCATCGCTCTGGCGCACCGTGCTCTGGATCGGGCTGACCGTGCCGGCGCAGATGCTGCTCGGCCTCGTCGCGGCGCTCATCCTCAACCAGCAGTTCGCCTGGCGCGGTCTCGCGCGGGCGCTCGTCATCATCCCGTGGGCCCTGCCGAGCGTCGTCATCGCGCTGATGTGGCGCTGGATCTACGACCCCAACATCGGCGTCGCCAACGAACTGCTGCTGCGGCTTCACCTGATCCAGTCGGCGGTGCCCTGGCTCGCCGATCCGGGGATGGCGCTCTATTCGGTGATCGTGACCCTCACCTGGCAGGGCTTCCCCTTCTTCGCGGTGATGATCCTCGCGGCGCTGCAGGGCATCCCGAGGAGCCAGTACGAGGCGGCGTCGATCGACGGCGCCAGCCGCTGGCGGCAGTTCCGCCACGTCACCCTGCCCGGAATTGCACCGGTGCTGGCGACCGCCGGGCTGCTGCGGGTGATCTGGGTCGCCAATTCGATCGACGTCATCTTCGTGATGACCGGCGGCGGGCCCGGCTATGCGACGCACACGCTGCCGCTCTATGCCTTCATCAAGGCGCGGCAGAATCTCGACTTCGGCTATGGCTCGGCGATCGCCGTCGCCTTCACCCTGCTGCTCGGCGTCTTCGTCGTCTTCTACATCGCCCGGACCATGCGGGAGGTCGAGCGATGAGCCGGGCCTCCTTCGTGCGCCGGCTCGCGACCGTGCATCTGCCGGCGCTCCTCATCGTGCTTCTCGCCGTCGGCCCGTTCGCCTGGCTGGCGCTGACCGCGCTGACGCCTTCGGCCGACATCACCGCGCGCGGCGTCTCGCTGCTGCCGGCCGGGTGGAGCCTTGAGAACTTCGACCGGCTGCTGGTGCACACCAGCTTCGTCGGCAACATGGGCCACAGCCTGATCGTCGCCACCGGCACCGTCGTCGTCGGGCTGCTCGTTTCGGTGACGGCCGCCTATGCCTTCTCGCGCTTCCGGTTTCCGGGGCGACGGGTGCTGATGCTGCAGTTCCTGCTCGTCAACATGTTCCCGGTGGTCCTGCTGATCCTGCCGCTCTTCATCATGATGCGCTGGATGGGGCTGCTCGACACGCACGTCGCGCTGATCCTCGCCAACGCGACGGTGGCGATCCCCTTCGCGGTCTGGATGCTGACGAGCTATGTCAACGCCATCCCGAGGAGCCTCGACGAGGCGGCGATGATCGACGGCTGCTCGCGGCTTTCGGCGCTGCGCCGGGTGGTGCTGCCGCTGGCGCTGCCGGGGATCGTCTCGACCGGCATCTACATCTTCATCACCGCCTGGAACGAGTATCTCTACGCGCTGACCCTCAGCGGGCGGAGCGTGCGGACCGTCACCGTCGCCATCCAGACGCTGATCGGCGAGTTCCAGATCGAGTGGGGCCTGCTCGCCGCCGGCGGCATCGTCGGCGCGCTGCCGGTGGTGATCCTCTTCCTCGTCGTGCAGCGGCGGCTCGTCGGCGGGCTGACGCAGGGCGCGGTGAAGGGCTGACCTCGCATGACAAAGGAGCGACCATGAACCCCGTCGGCATCATCTCGATGCAGTATGCCCGGCCGTTCACCGCCGCGCACTTCCCGCTCTTCGACCGGATGAAGGCGCAGGGCTTCGACTTCGTCGAGCTGCTGGTGCCGGAGCCGGGCGAGCTCGATCCGGCCGCCGCCGGGCGGGCGCTGCGCGACGCCGGGCTCGGCGTCGTGCTGGCGGCGCGGGTGAACCTGGAGCGCAACCTCGCGTCGGCCGAGGTGGCGAAGCGGCAGGGCGGGGTCGACTACCTGCGTCATGCGGTCGACGCCGCGGCGGCGATGGGGGCGGCGATCGTCGGCGGTCCGCTGACCGGCAACCCGCTGGTCTTTGCCGGGCGGGCGCCCGCGCCGGTGGCGGAGGACGAGCGGCTCGCCCGCAAGGACCGCTGCGTCGCCGGGCTGAACGCGGCCGGGGGACACGCGGCGGCGGCCGGGGTGACGCTGGCCGTCGAGCCGCTGAACCGCTTCGAGTCGGACGTGCTCTCGACGACCCGGCAGGCGGTGGAGCTGCTCGACGCGGTCGACCATCCGGGCGTCGCGATGATGCTCGACACCTTCCACATGCACATGGAGGAGGCGTCGATCCCCGAGGCGATCCGGCTCGCGGGCGGGCGGCTCGTGCATTTCCAGGCCAACGAGAACCACCGCGGCTTTCCGGGGACGGGGGCGACGGACTGGGTCGGGGTGTTCCGGGCGCTGCACGCGGTGGGCTATGCCGGCCCGGTGTCGCTGGAGCCGTTCCGCCGCGACGACGACCGCTTCGGCGTGCCGATCGCCCAGTGGCGGCCGCCGCACGAGGACGAGGACGCGCGGCTGACGGCCTCGGCCGCCTTCATCCGCTCCCACATCGCGCTCACGGAGTACCGGCGATGACGCTCAACATCGGCTGGATCGGCTGCGGCGTCCACGCGACGCAGATGCTGCTGCCGCAGCTCGTGCGCCATGACGTGCGGATCGCCGCGCTCTGCGACATCGACGGCGGGCGGCTGAAGTCGGCGGCGCGGCAGTTCGGCGTGCAGGCGCTGACCACGGACGCCGCGGAGCTCATCGCGACGCCGGGGCTCGACGCCGTCGGCATGGCGGTCGGCCCCGACCAGCATCTCGCCTTCGGGCTGAAGGCGCTGGAGCGCGGCCTGCCGGTCTTCATGGAGAAGCCACCGTCCGGCAGCGCCGAGGGCGCCCGCCAGCTCCGCGCCGCCTCGGAGAAGGCGGGCAGGCCGCTCCTCCTCGGGTTCATGAAGCGCTACTCGATCGGCAACCGCATCGCGAAGAACGTCCTCGCCTCGGGCCGTTTCGGCGACGTTCTCGGCCTCACCGGCTACTACATGACCGCCCCCGGCTATTTCGAGGGCAACGTCGACTACAGCGGCTTCCTGCTGCACCATTGCGTGCACTACATGGACCTCGCGCCGTTTCTCGCCGGACCGATCGCCGGGCTCACCGCGCGCAAGGTGGAGAAGACGCCCGGACGCATCCTCTTTCACGTCGCGATGGACTTCGAGGGCGGCGCGATCGGCACGATCGCCATGGGCACGATCCAGAGCCGCGGCACCCCGGTCGAGCGGATCGAGATCATGGGCGACCATCAGCGGCTGGAGGTCGACAACGTCATCGAGGTCACCTGGCGGCGCAACCCGCCGTTCAAGGTCGACGATCCCGGCGCCACCCTCGACGCGGCGACCGACTCGCTGACCTGGCGTCCGAACTTCACCGCCGCGGCCAACGAGGACTACAAGGGCTACCACGCGCTCCTCGCCGACGCCGTCCCGGCGCTGGCCGGCGGGACGACCGCCGCCCCGACCATCCACGATGGCGTCCTCGCGATGGAATGGCTCGAAACCCTGCGGCGCAGCCTGTCCATATAGCGGCCCGCCGCCGGCAGGCGGACCGCGCTTCAGCCATTTCGCCTGTCACCGTAGCGTCAAGCTTCGGGTGTACCTGTCCCGCGAGACAAAAATCGCACCAGCAGGAGAAGCCGAAGTGACTCGCACCGCATCCGTCGTGGCGATCGCGGTCGCCATGGCCGCACCGGCGGCCGCCGCCGACCTCACCGTCTACACCGCGCTCGAAGCCGACCTTCTGCCGGTCTACCAGAAGAGCTTCGAGGCCGCGAACCCCGACATCACGATCAACTGGGTCCGCGACTCGACGGGCGTCATCACCGCCAAGCTTCTCGCCGAGAAGGACAACCCGCAGGCCGACGTGGTCCTCGGCACCGCCGCGACCTCGCTCCTGCTCCTGAAGTCCGAGGGCATGCTCGAAGGTTTCGAGCCGACCGGGCTCGACCGGCTCGACGCGCGCTTCATCGACCAGGACACCCCGCCGCAGTGGATCGGCACCAACGCCTGGGCGGCGGCGCTCTGCGTCAACACCGTCGAGATGGAGAAGAAGAAGCTTCCGATGCCGACCTCCTGGGCGGATCTCACCAAGCCCGAGTACAAGGGCGCGCTGGTGATGCCGAACCCGGCCTCTTCCGGCACCGGCTTTCTCGACGTCTCGAGCTGGCTGCAGATGATGGGTGAGGAGAAGGGCTGGGCGTACATGGACGCCCTGCACGAGAACATCGCCACCTACACCCACTCGGGCTCGAAGCCCTGCACCATGGCGGCCTCGGGCGAGTATCCGATCGGCATCTCGTTCGAGTTCCGCGCCGCCAAGCTCGCGAACGAGGGCGCGCCGATCGAGGCGGTGATCCCCTCGGAGGGCATCGGCTGGGACATGGAAGCCTCGGCGATCGTCGCCGGCACCGACGAGCCCGAGGCGGCGCAGGCGCTGCTCGACTGGGCGGTGTCGGACGCGGCGATGCAGATCTACGCCGAGAACTACGCGATCCTCGCCGACCAGGCGTTCGAGAAGCCGATCCCGGGCCTGCCGGGCGACATCCGCGACAAGCTCATCAAGAACGACTTCGAGTGGGCCGCGAACAACCGCGCCGAGATCCTCGAGGAGTGGGAGAAGCGCTACTCGAGCAAGGCCGAGCCGACCGGCTGATCCTTCTGCGTGCGGGCGCGCTGACGCGGCGCGCCCCGAGCGGTGAGAGCGTGGCGGGGGCTGCGATGGAAAACGGCGGGGCTCCGCGCCCCTACCTCGAGATCCGGGACGTCACCAAGCGGTTCGGGACCTTCACGGCGCTCAAGGGGGTTTCGCTTGACGTGCTCGAGCGCGAGTTCGTCTGCTTCCTCGGCCCGTCGGGCTGCGGCAAGACGACGCTGCTCCGCGCGGTCGCCGGGCTCGACATCCAGGACGAGGGAACGATCAGCCAGGGGGGCCGCGACATCTCGGCGCTGCCGCCGGAGGAGCGCGACTTCGGAATCGTCTTCCAGTCCTACGCGCTGTTTCCGAACCTGACGGTGCGCCAGAACATCGCCTTCGGGCTGGAGAACCGTGGCAGCGCGCGGCGCGAGATCGAGGCCCGGGTCGACGAGCTTCTGGCGCTCATCGGCCTGCCGGAGCAGGGGCAGAAGTACCCGTCGCAGATTTCCGGCGGCCAGCAGCAACGGGTGGCGCTGGCGCGGGCACTGGCGCCGCGGCCGGGGCTGATCCTCCTTGACGAGCCCCTGAGCGCGCTGGACGCCAAGGTGCGCCTGCATCTCCGGGCCGAGCTCAAGCAGCTGCAGGAGAAGCTCGGCGTCACGACGATCATGGTGACCCACGATCAGGACGAGGCGCTGTCGATCGCCGACCGGATCGTGGTGATGAACGTCGGCGTGGTCGAGCAGGTCGGCACGCCGCAGGAGATCTACGACAACCCGCGGACCCGCTTCGTCGCCGACTTCATCGGCGCGATGAACTTCTTTCCCGGCACGATGAGCGGCGGCGCCGAGGTCAGCGTCGGCGACCTGCCGCTCGCCTGCCGGCCGAACGGCCACGGGCAGGGCGATGCGGTGACGGTCGCGATCCGCCCGGAGGACATCCAGGTCCCGCAGGCCGGCGCTGCCGTCGCGGAGAACCTGATCGAGACCGATGTCGGGCCGGTCGAGTTTCTCGGCTCGCACGTGCGGACCCAGCTTCTCCACCCCGCCTTCCGCGGCGCGCCGCTGGTCGCGGAGCTGTCGCAGAACCTGGCGCGGCGCATCGGGCTGACGAGCGGCGGGCGGCTTTCCGTGCTCCTGCCGCCCGAGCGGGTGCGGGTCTTCGACGCGGGCACCGGCCGTGGTTGAGGCGGTCGCCGGTCCCGCGCTCGCGCCGCCGGCAACCATCCGCGCGCGGGCAGGGCGCGACGACCGGCTGACGCTGGTCTTCGTGCTCCTGATCGGGCTCTACCTCGTCATCAGCCTCGCCCTGCCGCTCGCGGTGATGCTCTGGAAGTCGACCGACGTCCGGAGCTTCGATTTCCAAGCCTACACGGTCGAGGTCGACAACGGTCAGGGGTTCCGTCCGCTCGGAACGCTCGACGACAACCGCACCGCCCTCGGGCTGGTCGATCCCTCGGCCCAGGCCCGGCGGTCGCCGTCGCTGACCGCCGCGCAGATGTTCCGCGACGGTGCCTATCAGGCGGTGCCGGTCGTGGCGGTGCGGATCAAGGCGCAGCCCGGCGCGGTACTCGAGGCATTCGGCAAACCGGTCCCGCCCGGAGAGTGGGCGGAGGCCGGGGTCAAGGACCTGCGCCGGCTGGTGTTGCGCGCGGGCACGATCACCTCTTTCGAGAACTACGCCGCCTATTTCCGCACCCCCGCGCTCTCGCAGTCGATCGGCCACAGCGTCTCGATCTCGCTCATCACCACGCTCGTCACCGTCACCCTCGCCTTCGGCTTTGCCTACGCGCTGCAGCGGACCTGCATGCCGGCGAAGGGGCTGTTCCGGACCATCGCGATGGTGCCGATCCTCGTGCCGTCGCTTCTTGCCGGCATCAGCCTCGTCTATCTCTTCGGCAATCAGGGGCTGCTGAAGGGACTGCTGTTCGGCGGAACGATCTACGGCGCGCCCGGCATCGTTGTCGGCTGCGTGTTCTTCACTTTTCCGCATGCGCTGCTGATCATCTCGACGGCGCTCGCGATCTCCGACGCGCGGCTGTTCGAGGCGGCGCGCGTGCTGCGCGCGTCGCCGCTCCGCACCTTCCTGCGGGTGACGCTGCCGGGCGCGCGCTACGGCCTGATCTCGGCCGCCTTCGTCGTCTTCACGCTGACGATCACCGAGTTCGGCGTGCCGAAGGTCGTCGGCGGCGACTACAGCGTGCTCGCCGTCGACATCTACAAGCAGGTGGTCGGGCAGCAGAACTTCGCGATGGGCGCCGTCGTCTCGGTGATCCTGCTCATCCCGGCGGTCTTTGCCTTCGCGGTCGACCGCATCGTGACCCGCCGGCAGGTCGCGCTGCTGTCGGCGCGGGCGGTGCCCTACCGGCCGGAGCCCAACCGGCGCGTCGACAGGATCGCGCTGGGGTTCTGCGCGGTCATCGCGTTCCTCCTCGTGCTGGTGCTCGCCGTCTCGCAGTATGCCGCGCTGATCCGGTTCTGGCCCTACAACCACGAGCTGACGCTCAAGCACTACAGCTTCCAGGGCGTCGATGGCGGCGGCTGGTTCAGCTACTTCAACTCGGTCCGGATGTCGGTCTATGTCGCCGTCATCGGCACCGTCATCGTCTTTGTCGGCGCCTACCTCGTCGAGAAGGGGCGTGGCTTCGCCTGGGCGCGGACCGGGGTGCAACTTCTGGCGATGACGCCGATGGCGGTGCCGGGTCTCGTGCTCGGCCTCTCCTACATCTTCTTCTTCAACGCCACCTGGAATCCGCTGAACTTCCTTTACTGGACGATGGCGATCCTTGTGATCTCGTCGGTCACCCACTTCTATACCGTGTCCCACCTGACGGCCCTGACGGCGCTCAAGGCGATGGACCGGGAGTTCGAGGCGGTCGCGAGTTCGCTGAAGCAGCCGATGACCCGGATGTTCACCCGGGTGACGGTGCCGGTCTGCCTGCCGACCGCGCTCGACATCGCCGCCTACTACTTCGTCAATGCGATGACGACCGTGTCGGCGGTGGTGTTTCTCTATTCGCCGCATACCACGCTCGCCGCGGTGGCGGCGCTCAACATGGACGACGCCGGGCAGATCCAGCCGGCGGCGGCGATGTGCATGCTGATCTTCTACACCAACCTTGCGGCGCGGGGCGTGCACCTGCTGCTGAGCCGGGCGCTGTCCCGGACCCAGGCCTGGCGCATCCGATGAGCGGCCATGACGTCGCGATCGTCGGGGCCGGCATCGTCGGTCTGGCGCATGCGCTGGCGGCGTTGCGGCGCGGGCTGAAGGTCGTGGTGATCGACCGGGAGGCCGAGGCGATCGGCGCCTCGGTGCGGAACTTCGGCTTCGTGACCGTCACCGGTCAGCAGGCCGGCGACTGCTGGCGGCGGGCCATGCGCTCGCGCGACGTCTGGGACGAGGTCGCGCCGCAGGCCGGCATCCCCATCGAGCACCGGGGCCTCCTGGTGCTGGCCCGCCGGCCGGAGGCGATGGCAGTGCTGGAGGCCTTCGCCGCGACGGAGATGGGCGCGGGGTGCAGCCTCGTGGCGCCGGCGGACGTGCGGAAGTGGCACCCGCACCTTCTGGCGGACGGGCCGCTTCAGGGCGGGCTCTGGAGCCCGCACGAGCGGCGCGTCGAGAGCCGGTACGCGGTGCCGAAGCTCGCCGCCTGGCTTCAGGCGCGAGGCGTCGCCTTTCGCCGCCAGACCCTGGTCCGCGAGGTGCGGGCCGGCCGGGTCGAAACGACGGACGGCGCGGTGGAAGCCGCGCGGGTCGTGGTCTGCCCCGGCGACGATCTCCTGACGCTGTTCCCGGGCCGGATCGGGGCGCTCGGCATCACCCGCTGCCGGCTCCACATGATGAAGGTGCAGCCCGGCGAAGGCTTTCGGCTGCCGGCGGCGATCATGTCCGACCTCTCGCTGGTGCGATACCTTGGCTATGCCGAACTGCCGGAAGCGGCGGCGCTGCGCACGCGGCTTCAGGCCGAGCAGCCGGAGCATCTCGCGAGCGGCATCCACCTGATCGTGGTTCAGGGCGCGGATGGCGGGCTGATCGTCGGCGACAGCCATCACACCGCCTGGAGCCCTTCGCCTTTCGCCGAGGAGGCCGTCGACGACCTGATCCTTCAGGAGATGCGCGCGGTCCTGAACGTCCCCGACGCGAGCGTCGTCGAGCGGTGGAACGGGACCTACGCCTCGCTGCCGGACCGGCTGATGGTGCGGGACGCGCCGGAGGACGGCGTGCGCCTCGTGATCGTCACCAGCGGCACCGGCGCGAGCACGGCGTTCGCGATCGCCGAGGAAACCATCGGCGAGCTTTTCGGGGAGTGAGCATGGGCAGGCTGCAGGCGGTCGTCTTTGACTGGGCGGGCACGATGATCGACCACGGCAGCCAGGCGCCGATGGGCGTCTTCGTTCAGGCCTTCGCGCAGTACGGCGTCGACATCACGATCGACGAGGCGCGCGGCCCGATGGGCATGGCCAAGCGCGACCACGTCTCCGCGCTGATCTACCATCCCCGCATCGCCGCGGCATGGGAGGCCCGGCACGGCAAGGCGCCCGGCGAGGCCGAGATCGATCAGGTCTACGAGACGTTCCTGCCGATGAACGCGGCCGTCATCACCGACCATGCCGATTTGATCGAGGGCGCAGCCGAGACCGTGCGGAAGGTGCGCGCCCGCGGCCTGAAGATCGGCTCGACGACCGGGTACACCCACGAACTGATGGACCGGCTCCTGCCACTCGCCGCCGGGCAGGGCTATGCGCCCGACTGCCTCGTCTGCACCGGCGACACCGCTGCGGGGCGGCCGGCGCCGCTGATGATGTACCGCTGCTTCCTCGAGCTCGGCGTCTGGCCGGCCTGGGCGGTGGTCAAGGTCGACGACACCGAGGTGGGCATCGGCGAAGGGCTGAACGCCGGCACCTGGACCGTCGGCGTCGCGTTGACCGGCAACGTCTTCGGCCTCAATCAGGCGGAGACCGACGCGCTGTCGATCGCCGAGTTCGAGGCCCGGCGCTCGGCCGCCTACGGCACGCTAAGTCGCGCCGGCGCCCACTTCGTGATCGACGGCGTCTCCGATCTTCCCGGCATCCTCGACGAGATCGAGGGGGCGCTCGCCCGCGGCGAGCGGCCGTGACCGACGCCTGCGAGGGCGACGTCAACACGTCGCCCCTCCGGCAGGCCTGGACCGCCCGGCTCGACGGGGAGAACCGCCACGGCCGGTTCCGCGACAGCGACCTGTTCCGGCGGCTGTTCGAGAGCGTGCTGGCGCGCTGCATCGCCGCGGGCCTGGTCGGCGGGGAGGCCTTCGGCGTCGACGCCTCGCTGATCAAGGCGGACGCCAACCGCGAGGACGGCATCGAGCCCGGGCGCTGGTCCCCGGACGAGCATGCCAGCCGCGCCACCACGGAGTATCTGGAGACGCTCGACGACGCGGCCTTAGGAGCGGCGACGCCGGTCCCGCCGAAGTATGTCTCGCCGGTCGATCCGGCCGCCCGCTGGTCCGCCGCGGACCGGGGCAAGGCGCACTTCCTCTATTCGGCCAACTACCTCGTCGATCTCGAGAACGCCGTCATCGTCGATGTCGAGGCGACCGCGCCGATCCGGCAGGCCGAGAACCGGGCCGCGCGCGACATGATCGCGCGAACCCTCGACCGCTTCCGCCTCTACCCCGAGCGCCTGGTCGCCGACACCGCCTACGGCTCGGCCGAGACGCTGGCCTGGCTGGTCCACGAGCAGGGGATCGAGCCCCACATCCCGGTGATCGACAAGGCGCGCCGGGGCGGCGACGCCCTGAACCGCGAGGACTTCGTCTACGATCTGCGCGAGGATGCCTATCGCTGTCCCGAGGGCAAGTGGCTCCGCCACTATCGACGACCGTTCCGCACCGAACGCAGCGGCGTCGATGAGGACGGCATGATGCGCTACCGGGCGAGCAAGACCGACTGCGATGCCTGCCCGCTGAAGCCGCGATGCACGCCGAAGGAGCCCGGCCGGAAGATCATGCGCTCGATCCACGAGGGCGCCCGCGACCTCGCGCGATCCATTGCGAAGACCGACGCCTTCGCCGTGTCGCTGCGCGAACGGAAGAAGGTCGAGATGCTGTTCGCGCACCTCAAGCGGATCCTGAAGCTCGACCGCCTGCGCCTCCGGGGGCCGAACGGCGCCCGCGACGAATTCCTCCTCGCCGCCACCGCCCAGAACCTCCGGAAGCTCGCAAAGCTCTTGCCGAACCCGGCGTGAAAGGGGCGAAAACCCACCACCCGCCAGCGTCACCCGAGCAATCCCAGCCCTTCTTCAACGAAATCGGCCATTCGCTAGTTCGCTCGAACCGAGGTGTGGGCAAATCGCGTTCGCTGCTGCGAGGCGCCCCGGTCCCGTGCGCCGGGCGGCTCAGCTATCGAGCGCAACGGATTGATCGGGATCCCCGCCGATTCCATCGCGGCTAAAAATCGGAACGCAAGGATATGCGAAAAACGCAACGAAATGCGTCAAACGCAACGATATGCGCGATCATACACGGGTGTAGGTTTGCGCGAAATGCTGCGCGCGCCAGGGCGGATTTCTCAAGGATAATCGACTTCGGTTCGACCAATGCCTTGCGCCGACTTCGCGCATTTTCCTGCGCATTCGCGCAATACCCTGCGTCGCAGCCCACCCCACCCCTTGCGGCAGATGCCCGCGCCTTTGCGACGTCGCGCACGGACGCCGCGCTGTCGATCTCGGCTCCGACCCGAAATCCCCTTCGGCCGGCGACGCGCCGACCAACCTTGCAGAAAGGGATGTCCGCAGGGTCTGCCTCGAGGGGACGCAATGCCGAGCAATCAAGGGTGCATCGCGCCGGAGCGACAGCGGGCGTTCGAGTATGCCCGGAGGGCAGCCATGGCTCTCTGCCGTGGATACGACCGGCATCAAGGTCGAGCTTACGCCATCACCGGTCCCGAGGAGGACCCTTGCGTGGTCGAGCGCGTCAGGTGGCTGGTGGTCGCAATGGGCGTCGCCAGGGGCATGCAGGGTGGTCTCGCGATCGCCGATATCGCCCGCCTGGGATATCTCGTGACCCGAACGCCCATCCTCCCCGCGAGCGGGTGGAGGCTCGTCCGCTTCGATCATCCGGGCGTCGTCCAGGTTGGCGAGCCGCTACCTCAGCGGTATCGGCCATGGCCGGCAACCGAGCGCGCCGCGCTGCGGATGGAGATCGCCGGGCTTTCTCGACTTCAGTTCGTGACCGCGCATGAGACACTCCGGAGCCTCTCGGAGCTGAGACGGGAGGGGCATTCGTTCGAGGATGCAGGAACGCCATGATCGCGTGCCCTGACTACGACACCTGCGCAGCGTCATGTTCGCCTTTCCCCGGCCGTCTCGAAAACGGCGGTGCCCTTTTCGTCGCGCTGATCCAGACGGCGATCACCCTCGCCGCATCCGTCGGCGGCCTGCGGCCCATTGAAAACAAAGCGCGTGATCGGGAACATTTCCCGCCGGCAGCCCACTCACAGGGCATAATGTTCCCGATCGGGAACACAGAGTTGCGCCAAGCCCGGAGGGACGCTAAATGTTCCCGATCAGGAACTTTAGGAGCAAGCATGAGCGCGTCGGACCCCACACGACTGACCATTGGCTTCGGCCAGGCAGTGCTCACCGCGCGCAAGGCCGCCGGGCTGCGCCAGGAGGATCTGGCGCTACTGGCCAATGTTGGCCGACGATTCGTCATCGACCTCGAGGCCGGCAAGCCCACCTGCGAGATCGGCCGGGCGCTCCAGGTCGCCGAGGTGCTGCGCATCCGCTTTGTCGCGCCCGGCGCTGCCCGCGAGGCCGCCAGCGAGCCTGCCAACGAGGCGGGCAAGGCGTGATGGAGGTCTTCTTCGAGGAGCGCAGGGTCGGTCGGATAGAGGTCGGCCCGGGGGGCGCCGCCTTCGACTACGACTCGGAGTGGCGCAGAAGCGACGCCTTCTTTCCAGCGTCGACCGGCTTCGCCGCGGAAGGTGCCGCCGCTGACCGGCTCGTTCCGTGGCTCGCCAATCTCCTTCCTGAGGGCGATCAGCTCGGCCAGGCGGCGCATGTCATCGGCGCGGCGCAGGGAGACGTGCTGGCGATGATCGACCGGATGGGGCGCGACACCGCCGGGGCGCTGTCCTTTCGCGCCCGTGGCGTGCGGACGCGCCGGGCACTGCCGATCCCGAACGAGGCGGCGCTGGAGAGGATCATCGAAGAGCTCCCGGCGAAACCCTTCCTGATCGACGAGGAAGGCGTGTCCCTGTCGCTTGCCGGCGCGCAAACCAAGATGGGCCTGCTGGTCGGCCGGGACGGCGGCCTCGGCGTGCCGATCGACGGCTCGCCCTCGACCCACATCCTGAAGCCGGACGTCGCCCGGCTCTACGGTTGCGTCGCCTCCGAGGCGCTGGCGATGACGCTGGCCAGGGCCTGCGGCCTGCTCGTGTCCGAGGTGACCACCGGCCGCGCCGGCGCCCGGGAGTATCTGCTCGTGACGCGCTACGATCGCCTGATCGAGGGCGATGCCGTCCGTCGTCTGCATCAGGAAGACTTCTGCCAGGCGCTCGGGGTGTTTCCGGCGATGAAATACCAGGTGAACCAGACCGGCACGCCGGGTCCCTCATTCGCCGCTATCGCCGACCTGCTCAGTAGGGTCGCCGACGCGAGGTCGCGCCTGCGATTCCTCGACGCAATGATCTTCAACGTGCTCGTGTGCAATCCGGACGCACACGCCAAGAACTACTCGTTGCTGATTCGGCCGGAACGGGTCGAGCTTGCGCCGCTCTACGATCTGATCTGCGCCGAGCCCTGGGCCGGCATCAATCAGAAGCTGGCGATGAAGATCGCGGATAAGCGCGGCGGATCATACCTCAAGGGACGACACTGGCAACGCGAGGCCAGGTCGTGGGGACTGAACCCCACGTTGGCGCTGCGCAGGGTCAGGGTCCTTGCAGAGACGGCGCTCCATCATCTCGACGGTGCGGCCGCGAAGGTGGCAGCCATGCCGGCCGGCGCGCATCCACACCTCGGGGCCTTCGTCGATGCGATCCGCCAGCGCGCGATCCACATCCGGAACGGGCTCAGCGAGGTGGAATAGCCGAACTGCACGGGTCGTTCTCACAGGTCGTCCTCGCGGGGGCCGACGATCCGCATCTGGTGGTGCGAGCCGGGTTGGGTAACGTCAGTCGAGCATCGCCCGCAGCCCTGCGGCGACTGCATGTCCTAAGGAACGGAATGCGTCAGGTCGTCCGCTGGCTGTCCCAGTATCGCCCGGAATACCTGACCGAGTTCAACGCCATCGCGGAACTCGAAAGCCTGCCGGCGGCAACCGCCGCCGAATGACGACGGGGACCCGGACCCGACAAGCGCGGGGACCACGGGAGACGCCGCACTGTGGGGCGGATCGAGCGTGGTGGTGGGAATGGCGGCGAACCCGCGCGGAGCCAACAAGGCCGGCCGAGGTTTCGCCGGCCGCATGCGGCAGGTGCGCGGGGAGATTGGAAGCATCCGGCGCCGGCTCCCCGCGCACCCCTCGTAGCCGCTACGATTTGCGCAAATCCCGACCATCGCGAAGGAGCCCGAGGAGCTCGTGCCCGGTTGCAGACCCGCCACGGACGCGTTCGTAGAGCTCGAGCGCGGCGATCACCTCACCGTCGGCCCGATCCATGGCGTTCCGCGCGGCAACCTCGGCGCCCGTCCCCTCGGCGACAACCCAGCGGCATGTCGCAAGGAGCGCGCTTCTGCCCGCCGATCGGATCCGTTCGCTTGCCATCGCGAGGGCGCGCTCCCGGGCGTCCTGGTCTGGTCTGGATGCGTCGGGCATCCCGGACATCGCGCCTCCTGTCGATTTCAACATGCCTCGGCCGCCCTGTCGGCGGCCAATCGCTCGCCCGCCCGCCGCCTTGCCTCTGCGATGGGCTCCTGGCCCGACAGGGCGCTTCTCTGCGTGATCAGACCGAGATCTGTCGAGCAACCGCCGGTGTTTCACCGACGGCTCCGCGGCTCCCTGTCGAGTATCCGCGGCACGTCGATCGACGTTTCGAGCCGCTTGCGGGCGACGTCGATCACTCCGGAGGGCGTCAGGTGGGTTTCGGGATCAAAGCTCTACCGTCAGCACCATCGATCGGGGGCCGGGTCGCCGTCGATGCTGGATCAACTCATGGGCCGTCAGCGGCCGCATCGCCACGATCAGCCTGTACCCGTGCTCGCGCATCACGGCCTGCATCTCCTTCGCCTGCGCGGCGTCGATGTCCCATTTCACACGGTAGCCGCGGCTTGAGAGCTCCGCATCGTACCAGGTCCGGTCGCCGCGCTCGTGCTGCCGGACGCAAACATACTCGCACCGGCTTTCCGGCACGACGACCAGCATGAACTCTTTCGTCCTCGTCCACGACATCGCACCACCTCGGGTTTTCGGGCCTGAGCTCTCCTCATGGGCGGTTGTCTCGATCCTGCGACCGCGGCGGGGCGGCGGGATCAGTCCCGGCGACGCAACGCCGCGACGATCTCTTCGGCCGCCACGAGGTCGAGGGTCGCCTCGACCTCTCCGGCGAGCTGCCGTAGGTCCGCGACGACCGGGGCGAGCGACAGCGCCTCGCCCGTCATCTGCCGAACAGAGCGGACAGCGGTGGTTTCGGTCCCACGGTCGTCCCAGGCATCGACGGTTTCGAAGCCGACGGTCGTGCCCGTCGTGATCCGCCGCTCGAGGATGGCGATGGCGTGTCGAAGGCGAGCGAGCGCTCCCTCCGAGAAGCCGTCGCGGCCGGCGAAGATCGATGCGATGTCGTCCAGATGACTGTGCGTCTGGTCGTCGAACTCGGCGGCCGTCTGTCCGGAGGCGTGGGCACGGATCTTCCGTTCACCCGCGAGCGCAGCGCTCGCGTGGTTGATCGGGTTGGCAGTCTGCTGGCTGTCGTTCATCGGAGGCTCCTTTGCGCCCGCTGCTGGTCGGCGATGACCGTCAAGTCCGCCTCCAGGGGAGGCGGCACGGCCTTCACCGCGAGCGGCGGCCGCCGCCGGCCTCGAGATCGGCCAGTTGCGCGCGAAGCCCGTGCAGATCATCGGCGCTCCTCGCCAGCCGAAGAAGGCAGCGCAACAGGTCGGCATGCAGGACGCGTTCGGGAGGCGAGAGGTCTGCCGGGGTCCGGAGCATGGCGATGACGGCGCCGATCGGCCAGTTGTCGGGCGGCCTCCCACCCCAGAGGACGAGGTCAGCGAACCGCTCCGCCAACCCCTCGCCGGCGGCGCCCGCCAGATTGCGGCTCATGGCCACCAACTCGGGTCCTCGGTGGAGCACCAGCCGCTGCCCTTCGGCAACGAGCGCCCGCTCGTCACGAAGCAGATCCGCCCTGAGGCGCGCCAGCCGCGCCGCGCCGGGATCGTGATGCATCACGTCTCTCCTCGTCCCTCCGGCGCCACGGCGGCGCACGGGTCAAGGGGCAGATGATGCGGGATCCCCGGGGCGCCGGTTGGCGCCCCGGGCCTCGGGTCGCGCTCAGCGCGGGGCCGTCTCTTCTTCGTCCGCCACCGGCGCGTCCGGATCGATCCGGATGCGATGGACGCTGGCGCGCAGATAGCGCCAGCTGCTTGGAAGAGCCTCGCGCAGCGCCTCGTCGAGCGAGATGTGGAGTCCCGCGTCGACGAGCGCCCGGAGATCCTTCAGGATCCGGGCCGGCACTTCGAGAGAGAGGGTTTCGGACTTCGGTTCTTCGTCGTCCATTCGAGCCTCCATCGGCTGCAGGTGCTTCGGCGCACCCGGCATGAAGGTTGGCCTGCGTCGGGACCGACGAAGCGAGGCCGTGAAAATTGCAGCCGGTTGGTTAACCGCCGCCTGAAACTGACGCATTCCGGGGAACCGGCGTAGTCGCGTCAGCCGTAAGAGGATGAGCTCGCACCACAAACTCGGCGGCGGACATCGCCTCGTGCGGATGCGGCTCCGAATATTCGTATGCGGGCGCGCCGGCGCGGCGTTCAGGCGCTCCGATCTGGCCACTCCGGCGGCCTGAAGCCGGAAAGGAACCAGCTCATGGCGCGGGCCGCCACCGGGTTGACGCTGCGAGCCGTCGACCGCTCCCCGGCCATCTCCCATTTGCGGATCGTTTGTGGCGCCGTATCCAGGACTGCGCCGAGCTCCGACTGGGTAAGGCCCAGCTCGTGCCGGGCCTCCTTGAACTCCTCCGGGCTCATCCGAGGAAGATCTTCACCAGGGCAGCCGTTGCGCCCATCACGCCAGCGGCCGCGAGGAACGGCGCGAGGAAGGTGTTGAGGCTGATCTGCTTGGTCTCGGCGAGCAGCTTCGCGATCTCGGCGCGCATCTTGTCGTCTGCGAGGCTTTGCTCGGCCTGGGTCATGTCGCATCCAGCATTGGCGGGCTTCATTGCCCTTCGACGCCGTCCAGCATAGCGCCATCGGCGCTATTCGTCAAGGGTGGAAGCATGGTGGCGACGTATATGGGCTCGCTGCCGTGTCCCACCGCACGGAATGCGTCAGCCTGAAACGGGGGGCTGATGCCGGGCACCCGTCCCAACACGAGTGAATCAGCACCGAGATCCGTCCTCAAGCCTCCTTTTTCAACGAAATCGGCCGGCAGGCTCGTGGAACCGGCCGTAACCGGGCTCAAAGGTCAATCGCCTCGGAAGTCGTCAGTGCATCATCGAGCTCGACGCCGAGGTAGCGGATCGTGCTGTCCATCTTGGTGTGGCCAAGCAAGAGCTGGACCGCGCGAAGGTTGCCCGTCTTCTTGTAGATCTGGGCCACCTTGGTGCGGCGCATGGAATGGGTGCCGTAGGAACTCGGGTCGAGGCCGATCGAGGTCACCCATTTACGTAGAATCCGAGCGTATTGCCGCGTGGACAGGTGCGGGCTGTCATGGAAGCGGCTCGGCCAGAGGTAGTCGGCGCCGAGCATCTCGGGGTTCGCGATCCACCGTTCCAGCGATTGCCGCGTCAGCTCAGTGATCTCGAACCGAACCGGCTGCGCCGTCTTGCGCTGGGTGATCGAGGCGCGCTCACGGACCCGCCCGGCCGCGAACACGTCCCTCACCCTCAGGCGGACGAGGTCGCATCCGCGCAGCTTGCTGTCGATCGCCATGTTGAAGAGCGCGAGGTCGCGCGGATTGTCGGCCATCTCGAGACGGACCCGGATTGACCAGACGTGCTTCGGTTGGGCGGCCTCCTACATCCCGCTGATCGCGGTCGCGCGTCACAGCCTTTTGAAAGGTGCTGGAAGATCGCTCCGCTCAACGAAAGGCAGCGGCATCGGAAGACGCCGCTGCAGGAGAGGTTGTGGTCTCGGGACTGGGCTACTGGCAGCGCAGGAAAATCTCCTTCGGCACGCAGGCGTCACCGATCGAAACGTAGACGGTCTGGAAGAGGCCAGGTTTGAACACTCCGGCGTGGAACGTCGCGGCGCCGCAGGCAGGAGTCGGTTTCGCGAAAATCGGTCCCGGCGAGGAGCAGATGCGGCCGTCGAAGGGACCCATGGTCTGCGCTTCGGCCACGGGCGCGGTCAGGATCGCCGCGGCGACGGCGAGGTATTTCATCATGACGATGCACTTCTTGAAGGTGGCGGGAAAACCGCCGCGACCAAGCCGCGGCGGCACGGGTGTCAGAGGAACTGGCAGCTCAAGTTGAAGAGGAGCATGCCGTGGAGGTCGGCGGAGACCCCGGCCGAACAGCTGGCGAAGGCCGAGGCCGGAGCAGCGACGGCCAGTGCGACCGCGATGACGAAGCGCTTCATGGCGTCAGGCCAGAACGCAGCAGAAGGGGCGGCAGAGGCAGCCACAGCAGCTGCCGTCCTGGATGTAAGCCATCGAGGGGCTTGCAGCGGAGGCGAGGGCGAGCGCGGCCATGGCGCTCAGGAAGAGATTACGCAGCATCGTGTCGGTTCTCCTGTCTTCGCGGGGACCCCGCGTGGTGCGCCGCGAATGCCCGCGGCCTCCTCCACACAGCACGACAGGCCAAAGCCAGGCATCGCTGCCGTGCCCGTCGTGAACGAGAAACTTCGATGCCGTTCCGCCTGGAACGACGGGGACGTGAACCTGTGCGCGCTGTAACGGCGAAGTGGTTTTCGCGTGACAGGCCGTCGCCACCCCTTGTGCAAGGACGGCGATTACTCATCTCGTGAGGGGAGTGAACAACGCTATGGATCAGGTCGGCGATGACCGAAGGCAGTTCGAAGGCCAAACAGAGCTCTAAAGCCCGCCCGCGAAAAGCCTGCGGGCCGATGCCGATCCCCGCGGACCAGATCGTGAACTTCCGCTTCTTCATGAACGGTAAGTCCAGCAGGAAAGCAACGAGCGACCTGAAGTCGGTCGGCTGTGCCACCTCCCATACGAGGCTGGCGCTGATGCGCAATGGCGGGCGCCTGAGGAACACGGAGGCGTTGGAGGCGGCCTTTCACCGGCTCGGCGGCATGTTGCCTCCGGGCGCGCCGTCCGACCGGGATCGTCGCAACGATGCGCTTGCGTTCGCCGGATTCACCACGCCTGGGCTAAATGAGGAACGCACGGCCAGGCTGCTCGACGATGCATTTCATATCTGGCCGGCCGTTCTGCGCGGCGACAGCCTGCCTCCCGGCCGGCGCCTCACCCTCGGCGTCGCGATGCTGCTGACACGCGATGCGGCTATCAACAAGAAAGACGTCAGGGACGAGATCAGCCCCGCCATTCTCGAGGCCGTGGGGTATCGGTAAGGATCGCATCAAAGCGGCGAGACAGGAGACGCTCCATCTCGCCGAGATGCTTTTCGCGGATTTGTCGAAGCGGCCGAGGGAGGCGTTTCTTTCCGGAAGCGATGAGACCCAACGGGCCGAGTTCAACGGTGTCTGCTACCTCCGCCACGCGCTGCTCGAGAATGTCTTCGGGGCGAGGCTGGCCGCGATCGGGGACCGGCCTGCGGCCGAACAGCTCGCTGCGAGGGTCGGGGCCGCGAAGTCCATCGTCGATGCCGGCTACATCGAGATGAGCACTGCCATCGCCGAGGGAACCAACAACCTGATTTCCTGGAAATTCGGAAACGCTCTGCAGCTCGCGGTCTATGCCGGCGACTACGGCGGGATGCTGACGGCGGCTCGTGCGCTCGGTACTTATTTTCCGCACTTCCACCTCAAACCCTATGGGCATGACGCGCCGGCAGGCTTTGCCGACCGAGATCTCTGGCTTGCCTTCGCCGCCATCAGGCATTTTAGCGAAGACCCGTCCGGACCGCTTTTGGAGATCAGCCAGTGGATCGAGAGTTTCCGAAAAAATCGACTTGCCGCCCCAGCGCACCGCGAATGTCTTGAGGCGGTGGTCCGCATCCTCGATGAGGATAAGTTTCCGGACCGTGGATCCGGCACCAAGCTCGAGGGGGGTCTCGCTGCTTCATTGCGTCGGAGGCCATTTCCGAGCAGACCTTCTGCCGAGCTCTTGCAGGGCGCAGAACTGCGTTCGCAACGACGCCGTCGAGGCCGCTGGGACCGGGCCAAGAGCGTGTCGTCCAGTGAGACACGAACGTGCTCGCCGTCACCCGCGGGCGAGCGACCGCCTCCGGCCTCACCGGTGCCGGAGGCG
>JBGALW010000245.1:0-4927 GCA_044223585.1 Amaricoccus sp. | reverse complement strand
CGTGGCGACGGCGGTGCCAAGCCGTACCGCGGTGACCGCGAGGGCGGCGGCAAGCCGTATCGTGCCGCCGAGGGCCGCGGCGACGACCGGCCGCGCGGAAAGCCCGGCTGGGACGGCAAGCCGCGCGAGAAGAAGTTCTTCCGCAAGGACGGCTGACCCGCACGCTCCGGGCGTAGATTGTCTGGATTGCACTCCCGCAAGTTGTGCTCCGCCAAGCGCGGAACGCAACTTGCGGTTAACGACGTGAATCCTTGAGACGAGGCCGCATCTGCACTACATTGGATGGGCCGGCGCCGGGCTGGATCGGCGCGTTTGCGCGGAGGAATCCGACCTGACCTACCATGCTCCGGCGGCCCAGGCCGCTTCCCCGGCGGGTGCATTTGCGCCGTTGCCGGGGGTCGTTGACAGCACGGAGCTGCTGTCCGCCATCCTGGCCTCCCTTGAGGACGACAAGGCCGAGGATATCGTATCGATCCCCCTTTCCGGCAAATCCGAGATGGCCGATCACATGGTGATCGCCAGCGGGCGGTCGTCACGGCAGGTCTCGGCGATTTCCGAGAAGCTGGCGGATCGGCTGAAGCAGGATCTCGGTATCGTCGCACGGGTCGAGGGCAAGGATCTCGGCGACTGGGTGCTGATCGACGCGGGCGACGTGATCGTCCACGTCTTCCGGCCCGAGGTGCGGGACTTCTACCAGCTCGAGAAGATGTGGCAGCCGCCACGGCCGCGCGCCGCCGACACGGTCTGACACCGGCTTGCGGCTGACGATCGTTGCCGTGGGCCGGCTGCGCGCCGGCCCCGAGGCGGCGCTTGTCGCCGACTATCTCGACCGGGTGGACCGGACCGGCCGGCCGCTGGGCCTCGGGCCTGCCCGGGTGGTGGAGGTCGAGGATCGCAGGGGCGGGGGCATGGCCGCGGAGGCGCGGCTGCTGGCCGCCGCTGTGCCGAAGGGCGCGCCGCTGGTTGCGCTCGACGAGCGCGGGCGGGACATGGCCTCCCCGGAGCTGGCGGCGCTGATCCGGCAGATGGCAGACCAAGGCCAGCGGGACCTCGCCTTCATGGTCGGCGGGGCCGACGGCCTCGATCCCGCGCTGCGGGCCGGGGCGACGCGTCTCCTGTCCTTTGGCCGCGCGGTGTGGCCGCACATGCTGGTGCGGGCGATGCTGGCCGAGCAGCTCTATCGCGCGGTGTCGATCCTCGCCGGCACCCCGTACCACCGCGGGGGATGACGGCCCGGCGCCGCTAGCGGGACGCGCCGGACCCGGGTTCCGCGCCGTAGGCCGCCATGAAGGTCCTGGCGGCGGCGGCGGCGTAGGTCCGCGGCGTCTGGCCCTCGGGCAGCGGGTCGCCGCCGAGCAGGCAGCGCATCACCGGCAGGTGCGAGCACATCCCGAGGAACTGGGAGGCGGCGATCGTCGGGTTCTCGATCGTGAGCTTGCCGCGGGCGGCCTGTTCGGTGAGGTAGGCGATCAGCGCCTGGCGCCCGCGACGCGGCCCTGCGTCATAGAAGGCGCGCGCGAGGTCGGGAAACCTGTCGCCGGCGCCGATCACCATCCGGACCAGCGCGACATGTTCCGGCGCGGCGAGCTTCTGCAGCAGGCGGTGGCCGAAATCGGTCAGGGCGCGGGCGACATCGGGCTCCTCGGGGTCGAACACCAGCGCATTCTCGGCGGCGTCGCCCTTGGCCTCGTCCAGCAGCGCGGCGAACAGCGCCTCCTTGCTGTCGAAATAGACGTAGAGCGTACCCTTGGAGACGCCGGCCTCGCGGGCGATCTCGCCCATGCTGGCTGCGTCGAAGCCCCGGGAGACGAAGGTGCGGCGCGCACCGGCAAGAACCTGGCGGCGCTTGGCACGCTCCGGCTCCGCTGCGGCGGCGTCTGCCTCGGGCAGGGTGGCTTCGGTGTCTTCCATCATCGTCCCCAGTGTCCCGCTTCCGCGGCCCCGGCGCAAGCGCTCGGGGAAGTTTATGACCGAACCGTTCGGTCATCTTGATCTGCGCATCCGAACGCGCTATGTCAAGCGCCGACCGAACGGTTCGGTCAACGAATCTGTCGGGCCAACGAATCTCGTGAAGGGGGAACGCATGCCGAAGGATTTCGACGCCGCGGCCGAAAGCCGCCGCGCTGCCGCGGAGGCGCCCCTTCCCGCTCCGGCCGGGATGGAGCCGGTCAAGGATGAAGGCGTGAAAGGACCGGGCCGCAAGCGGCTGGTCCTCGGGCTTCTTGCAGCCGCCGCGATCAGTGTCGCCGGCTGGTACGGGTACGGCTATTTCACGACCGGGCGTTTCATGGTCGAGACTGATGACGCCTATGTGCAGGCCGACTTCTCGGTTCTGGCGCCGAAGGTGACCGGGTACGTCGCGTCGGTCCCGGCCGCGGAGAATGCACCGGTGCGCGCCGGCGACCCGCTGGTTCGGCTGGAGGACGGCGACTATCGCGACGCCCTGGCGCTGGCGGCAGCCCAGCTCGCCTCGCAGCAGGCGGCGGTGCTGCGGATCGACGCGCAGGCTGCGGCGGCGGACGCCAGCGTCGTCCAGGCGCGGGCGCGGGTCGACGCCGCGCGGGCGTCGCTGACCCAGACCGAGGCCGACCTCGCGCGGTACCAGCGGCTCGCGCAGAACGACGTCGCGAGCCGGCAGCAGCTGGAGGCGGTCGAGGCGGGCAACGCCGCGGCGGCGGCGTCGCTGCGCGAGGCCGAGGCCGGCGTCGCGACGGCGGAGGCCAACCGCTCCGTCATCACCGCGCAGAAGGCCGAGGCCGAGGCGATGATCGCCGGCCTCACCGCCTCGCGCGACCGGGCGCAGCGCGATCTCGACGCGACAGTGATCCGCGCGCCTTTCGATGGCACGGTGGGCAACCTGTCGGTGGCGGCGGGCGATCTGGTGTCGCCGGGCAAGCGGCTTCTCGCCGTGGTGCCGCTGAGCGAGGTCTATGTCGAGGCGAACTTCAAGGAAACCCAGATCGCCGAGCTGCGGCCGGGGACGGACGTGCACCTGACCTTCGACGCCTTCCCGGACCGCGAGGTTGTGGGCCATGTGGTCGGCGTCGCGCCGGCGTCGGGGGCGCAGTTCAGCCTGCTGCCGCCGGAGAATGCGACGGGGAACTTCACCAAGATCGTGCAGCGCGTGCCGGTCCGCATCGCCGTCCCGGCGGACGTCGCGGCGGAGGGCTGGCTGCGGCCGGGCCTGTCGGTGGTGGCCGAGGCCGACATCCGGACCGGGGGTGCGGCCGACAACGCTGTCGCCGAGCGGTAGGGGAGGGCGCGCGCCATGGAAGAGCCGCAGGTCACGCCGCGCCGGCTGATCGCCTTCTTTGCGCTGGTCTTCGGCATGTTCATGGCGATTCTGGACATCCAGATCGTTTCCTCGTCCCTGAGCGAGATCCAGGCGGGGCTGTCGGCCTCGCCGGACGAGATTTCCTGGGTCCAGACGAGTTACCTCATCGCCGAGGTGGTGATGATCCCGCTGTCGGGCTTCCTCGCGCGCGCGCTTTCCACCCGTATCCTGTTTTCGCTTTCGGCGGCCGGCTTCACGCTGGCGAGCCTGCTCTGCGCCACAGCGACCACGATCAACGAGATGATCGTCTATCGCGCCTTCCAGGGCTTCATCGGCGGCGCGATGATCCCGCTTGCGTTCGCGGCGTCCTACACGATCTTCCCGAGGCGGGCACAGGCGCCGGTGATGGCGCTGGTCGGCCTGACGGTGACGCTCGCCCCGACCGTGGGGCCGACCGTCGGCGGCTACCTGACCGAGCTCTTTTCCTGGCACTGGCTGTTCCTCATCAACCTCGTGCCCGGCGTGGTCGCGACGGCGATCGCCTGGACGATGGTCGACTTCGACAAGCCGGACTTCGGCCTGCTGCGGCGCTTCGACTTCGTGGCGCTGGCGACCATGGCGGTGTTTCTCGGCAGCATGGAGTACGTGCTGGTGGAGGGACAGAAGAACGACTGGTTCGCCGACCGCAGCATCGTGATGTTCACGGCTGCGGGGGCGCTGGCCGGGGTGTTCTTCTTCTGGCGGACCCTGACGGCCAAGACGCCGATCGTCGATCTCAGGGCCTTCCTCGACCGGAACTTCGCCGTCGGCTCGCTGCTGACATTCGTTCTCGGCATCGGTCTCTTCGGGCTCACCTATCTTTACCCGCTGTTCCTCGCGCGGGTGCGGGGCTACAGCTCGCTGATGATCGGCGAGACGGTGTTCGTCACCGGCGCCTTCATGTTCCTGACCGCGCCCGTCGTCGGGTTCATGGCGCGCAAGACCGACCCGCGGCGGCTGATCTTCTTCGGGCTGGCGCTGTTCGCGCTGTCGAGCTTCGACCTGACGCGGATCACCGGCGACTGGGCGTTCGGCCAGCTGTTCCTGCCGCAGGCGATGCGCGGGGTGGCGCTGATGTTCTGCATGATCCCGATCAACGTCATCGCGCTCGGGACGCTGCCGCCGGACCGCATCAAGAACGCCTCCGGCCTCTTCAACCTGACGCGGAACCTCGGCGGCGCCTTCGGGCTCGCGGCGATCAACACGATCCTGCAGAACCGCACCGACCTGCACGCCGCCCGGCTCGCCGAGCATGTGTCCTGGGGGTCTCAGGTGGCCGAGGAACGGCTGGCGGGCATGACCGCGTCGTTGCAGCCGGTGCTGGGGTCGGATGCCGAGGCCGGGGCGATCAGCCGCATGGCCGGGCTCGTGCACCAGCAGGCGATGATCCAGGGCTTCGCCGACATCTTCCTCGTCCTGTCGGTGCTGTTCGCCGCAATGGTCGTGATGGTGCCGCTGGTCCAGCGACCGAAAGCTGCCGCGGGGGCGGGCGGCGGTCACTGACCGCCGGCGCCGTCATCCTCCGGGGCGAGCGCGCCGGCGAGCAGACGCTCCAGAATGTCATAGTCCTCGGCGTCGAAGCCGCCCACGCCCTGCAGCCAGATCCCGGCGGCG
>JBGALW010000017.1:0-36390 GCA_044223585.1 Amaricoccus sp. | reverse complement strand
GCGACCAGGTGCAGGACCGGCCGCTGTCGGAACTCGGCGGCAAGGGCCTCTTCACCCGCGAGATCGAGGAGGCGCTGGCCACCGGCGGCATCGACATCGCCGTGCATTCGATGAAGGACATGCCGGTGCTGCAGCCGGACGGCCTTGCCATCACCTGCTGCCTGCCGCGCGAGGATCCGCGTGACGCCCTGCTCGGCGCCGAGAGCCTGAGCAGCCTGCACCGGCAGCGTCGTCGGGACCTCGAGCCTCCGCCGGCAGGCGCAGCTGCTGCATCGCCGTCCCGACCTCACCATCGTCGGCTTCCGCGGCAACGTGCAGACCCGCCTGCGCAAGCTCGCCGAAGGCGTCGCCGCGGCCACCCTGCTCGCCATGGCCGGCCTGCGCCGCCTGCGGCTCGACGTGCCGCGCCAGCCGATCGCCCCGGAGGAGATGCTGCCGGCGATCGCCCAGGGCATCGTCGAGGTGGAGCAGCGGCGGGGCGACGACCGGGTCTCCCGCGCTGCTCGCCACCATCAACGACGCGCCCACCGCCATCCGCCTCGCGGCGGAGCGGGCGTTCCTTGCCGGCCTCGACGGGTCATGCCAGACGCCGATCGCCGGCCTCGCGGTTCTCTCCGGCGACCGGTTGTCCTTCCGCGGCGAGATCCTGCGGCCCGACGGCTCGGAGTCGCTCGCCCATGCGCGCTCGAAGGGACGGCTGCGGAGGCCGCCGCCATGGGCGCCGAGGCAGCCGCCCTTCTCCGGGGCCGCGCGGGCCCCGGCTTCTTCTCGGACTGAAGGTCAGGCGGCTTCCGGCTGATCGCTTCGGTCGATGCGGGTCCAGTGCAGATATTCCCGCCGGTGCAGCGCCGGCAGCGCCTCGCCCCTGTCTGTTGATCCGTGTCATGGTGGGGGACCGGCGGTGAACTGTTGCCTGCCCTGGGCCTCTGACCAAGCCTGTCCTCGGGGTTTGGGCCGCCGCCGGCCGTCTGACCAGGCCCCTGTCGTGGGCCGGTGCCCTGTCTGTTGATCCGTGTCATGGTGGGGGACCGGCGGTGAGCCCGCTGCCTGCCCTGGGCCTCTGACCAAGCCCGTCCTCGGGGGTTTGGGCCGCCGCCGGCCGTCTGACCAGGCCTGAACAGTTGCGTGGGCCGGTGAGCCCGAAGACATGGACAGGATACGATCATGGCATGGAACCACATCGGCGTCGACCTCTCGAAGGACGCCCTCGACATCGTCGACCCCGTGCGCGGCCCGCGCCGCGTCGCCAACGAGCCTGCCGCGGTCGCCGGCTGGCTCCGCGGCCTCGGCGCGGACGACCTGCTCGTCTTCGAGGCGACGAGCCGCTGCGACCGGACCCTGCGCCGGGCGCTGCGCGGCTCGGCGGCCGCGGGGGTGCGCTGCAACCCGCTGCACGCCTGGCACTTCGCCCGCTCGCTCAACTTGCCGAAGACCGACACCGTCGACGCCGCCATGCTCGCCCGGCTCGGCGCCGAGCGGCAGCTCGGGCCGGGGACGGACCTCCCGCCCGATCGGGAGGAACTGCGCGCGCTCGTCCAGCGGCGCGACCAGCTCAAGCGTATGGAAACCCAGGAGAAGAACCGCCTCCACGACGACCCGCCCGCCCTCGTCCGCGACGACATCCGCGCCGTCCTCGCCGACCTCGCCCGCCGCGTCGCCGCCTTCGACCGGGCGATCGCGGCACAGATCGCCCGCCATCCCGAGCTCGCGCGGGCGAGCGCGCTCCTGCGCTCGATCCCGGGGATCGGACCGGTCACCGCCGCGGTGCTGCTCGGCGACATGCCCGAGCTTGGCCGGATCGACCGGCGCGCGGTCGCCTCGCTCGGCGGCCTCGCGCCGCGGGCGCACGAGTCGGGCCGGATGCGCGGGAGGCGCTTCATCGGTGCCGGGCGCCGGCACGTGCGCCGGGCGCTCTACATGGCTGCGCTCAGCATCCTGCGCCATCCCGGCTTCCTCGCGGCCTTCGTCGCGCGGCAGAAGGCCGCGGGGAAGCCGGGAAAGGTCGTCCAGATCGCCGTCGCCCGCCGGCTCCTCACCACGGCCAACGCCGTGCTCCGCGACGGCACACCCTTCCGCAAGCCGATCACAAACGCCGCCTGAGCCCCGCAGCCACCACAGTTGACCCCCGGCAGGCGCTTCGCGCCAGCCCAAGCAGGCGCTGCCGATTGCTCTATCGCGATGGCGATGCGGCGAGCGCAACCGCCGGCATCGGATGCCGGGCGCTGCGCTGGTCCGAGGCCATCAACCGTCCGCCCGATCCATCAGGAAGCTCCGGCCATGCCGCCCCGGCGGCAGGCCGAGATGGGCCGCGACCGTCTCGGCGACATCGGCGAAGCCGACGAGACCGCGGGGGCCGGTCGGCAGGCCGGGGCCGGTGGCGAGGACCGGCACGCGCTCGCGTGTGTGGTCGGTGCCGCGAAAGGTCGGGTCGTTGCCGTGGTCGGCTGTGAGGACGAGGAGGTCGCCGGGCCGGAGGCGGGCGAGCAGTTCCGGAACGCGCGTGTCGAAGGCCTCCAGCGCGCGGGCATAGCCGGCGACGTCGCGGGGGTGGCCCCAGAGCGTGTCGAAGTCGACATAATTCGCGAAGACGAGGTCGCCGTCCTCCGCCGCGTCGATCGCCGAGAGGGTGGCGTCGAGGAGCGCCATGTCGTCACGGCCCTTGGCCAGCGTCGAGATGCCGCGGTGAGCGAAGATGTCGCCGATCTTGCCGATCGCGTGGGTGCGGCGGCCCGCGGCCACGGTGCGGTCGAGCAGCGTCGGCTCCGGCGGCGGGATCGCCAGATCCCGGCGGTTGGCGGTGCGGGTGAAGCTGGCGGCGGTCTCGCCGGTGAACGGGCGGGCGATGACGCGGCCGACGCGCAGCGGGTGGACGATCCCGGCGGCGATGCGGCAGGTGTCGTAGAGGCGGTCCAGCCCGAAATGCGTCTCGTGCGCGGCGATCTGCAGCACGCTGTCGGCGGAGGTGTAGAGGATGGGCTTGCCCGTCGCGATATGCTCCTCGCCGAAGGCGTGCAGGACCGGCATCCCGGAGGAATGGGCGTTGCAGAGCGTACCGGGGAGGCCGGCACGGGCGATCAGCGGCTGGGTGACGGAGGGCGGGATCGCCGGGTCGGTGCGGGGGAAGTAGTGCCAGTCCCAGGGCACCGGCACGCCGGCCAGTTCCCAGTGGCCGGAAGGGGTGTCCTTGCCGCGCGAGACTTCGGTCGCCGCAGCCCACAGGCTGATGGGCGCCTCCGGGTCGGGCAGGCCGGGAAGCTCGATCGCCGACGCGGCGCGGATCGCGGCGCCAAGGCCGAGGCGCGAGAGGTTGGGCAGGTTGAGCGGGCCGGAGCGGCCCTGCCCGGCGCGGCCTTCGGCGCAGGCGAGCGCGATGTGGCCAAGCGTATTCGCGCCCTCGTCGCCGAAGGCGGCAGCGTCCGGCGCGCCGCCGCAGCCGACGGAGTCGAGCACGAGGAGGAAGGCCCGCGGCATCAGGCAAGCCGGTCGTGGATGAGCGGGCCTTCGTCCGGCGCCTCGTCGGCGATGCGGTAGGCGGCGCGGATCCGCGCCTCCGCCGCGGCCAGCGCGTCCGGCGTGGCGGCGTGGATGCGCGCGAGCGGCGTGTCGGGTTCGACCGAGGCGCCGAGCCCGATCAGATTCTCAAGGCCGACGCCGTGGTCGATCGCGTCATGTGCCGCACGCCGGCCCCCGCCGAGCTCCACCACGGCAAGGCCGAGGGCGCGCGTGTCGATGCCGGCGACAAAGCCGTCGCGGCCCGCGGTAACGTCGGCGATCTCCGGCGCGCCGGGCAGGTGCGCCTCGAAGCTGTCGAGGAAGTCCGTCGGGCCGCCGAGAGCCGCGACCATCCGGTCGAAGCGTTCCGCCGCGGCGCCGGAGGCGAAGGCGGCGGCGATGCGCTCGGTGCCGTCCTCCAGCGTGCCGGCGATGCCGCAGGCCTCCAGCGCCTCGGCCCCCAGCGCGACGGTGACGTCGTAGAGGCGGCTGTCGATGACGTCGCCCCGCAGGAAACGGGCCGCGACGGCAACCTCCAGCGCGTTGCCGGCGGCGGGGGCCAGCGGCTCGTTCATGTCGGTGATGACGGCGCGGGTCCGGCAGCCGGCACCGTTCGCCACCTCGACGAGCGCGCGGGCCAGTGCATAGGCCTCGTCGAAGCGGGCCATGAAGGCGCCGGTGCCGGTCTTGACGTCGAGCACCAGCGCGTCGAGCCCGGCGGCGAGCTTCTTCGACAGGATCGACGCGGTGATGAGGTCGATCGACTCGACGGTGCCGGTGACGTCGCGGATCGCATAGAGCCGCCGGTCGGCCGGGGCGATGTCGGCGGTCTGCCCGATGATCGCGCAGCCGACGTCGCGCACCACGCGGGCGAAGGTCGCGGCGTCCGGCTGGGTCTGGTAGCCGGGAATGGCGTCGAACTTGTCGAGCGTGCCGCCGGTATGCCCGAGGCCGCGGCCGGAGATCATCGGGACATAGGCGCCGCAGGCGGCGAGGGCTGGCCCGAGCATCAGGCTGACCGTGTCGCCGACGCCTCCGGTCGAGTGCTTGTCGACCGCCGGTCCGGGCAGGTCCCAGCGGAGCACCGTGCCGCTGTCGCGCATCGCTTCGGTCAGCGCCACGCGCTCGCCGGTTTCCATGCCATTCAGCAGCACCGCCATGGCGAAGGCCGCGACCTGCCCCTCGGTGATCGAGCCGTCGGTCAGGCCTTCAACCATGAAGCGGATCTGCGCCTCGCCGAGCGTCCCGCCGTCGCGCTTGGCGATGATGACTTCCTGCGGCAGCATGTCAGTAGCCCTCGTCGGCGAGCGCCCTCTCCTCCCCGCCACCCAGCGTCGCGATGAGGTGGGCGAGCAGGCCGGAGGCGCCGATGCGGAAGCGGTCGGGCGTCGCCCAGCCCGCGCCCATGTGGCGGTCGGCGAGCGCAAGGTAGGCGGCGGCGTCCGCAGTGGTCCGCACCCCGCCCGAGACCTTGAGGCCGGTGCGGCCGCCGGCGGCGGCGATCGCTTCCAGCAGGATCGTCGCCGCCTCCGGCGTGGCGCCGACCGGCATCTTGCCGGTCGAGGTCTTGAGGAAGTCCGCGCCGCCGGCCAGCGCCTCGTCAGCGGCGGCCCGGATCAGCGCCGGGTCGGCGAGCGCGCCGGTCTCCAGGATCGCCTTGACCGGCCGGCCGAGGGAGATGTCGGCCACCTCACGCACCGTCGCGCCGACCGCCTCCGGATGTCCGTCGCGCAGCGCGCGCCACGGCACCACGAGGTCGATCTCGTCCGCGCCATCGACGAGGGCGGTGCGCACGTCCTCGCGCACCATGATGAGGTCCTCGTCCCCGCCCGGGAAGTTCACGACGGTGGCGATCCGCACCCCTGTCCCGGCGAGGCTGCAGCGGGCCTGCGCGACGAAGGCCGGCCAGACGCAGACCGCGGCCACCGGGCCGAACGGCGTGACCGCGCGCCCGCAGAGGTCGCGCGTGGAGAACTCGTTCGCCCCTTCGTCGAGGTCGGTCAGGTCGAGGCAGGCGATGGCGCGGAGGGCGGCGGCGGAGAGATCGGTCATGGCACCGGGGAGAGATGGGACGGGGTGAAGGCACCGGGCAGCAGCGCGCCGATGGTGGTTCGCTCGCGGACGCCGTCAGGGCCTGCGAGCAGGACCGGCGTTTCCGGCCTGGCGAACTCCGCGAGCCGCTGGCGACAGCCGCCGCAGGGCGAGACGAGGGCAGGGCCGTCGGCCAGCACCAGCACCTCGACGATCTCGGTGTGGCCGCTCGCGACCATCGCGGCGATCGCGCCCGCCTCGGCACAGGTGCCCTCGGGGTAGGAGACGTTCTCGACGTTGCAGCCGGCGTGCAGGCTGCCGTCGGGACAGCGCAGCGCGACGCCGACCTTGAAGCGGGAATAGGGAGCATAGGCGTTTTCCCGCACCCGCCGCGCGGCGTCGAGAAGGTCCATCGCCGTCTCCCCAAGGCTTCCGTTCCGCGACTATGGTCGCGGCCGTCGGCGGTTGGCAAGGGCGGTTCGGTGGACGGTTCGGGCGCCGCTCAGGCGCCGGCGCGGCGCTGGACCCCGCTCCAGGTCTCCAGCTTGCGGTAGATCGTCGAGGGCGAGACGGCGAGGATCTTGGCGGCCCGCGGGATCGAGCCGTCGCAGTGGGCGATCGTCGCCTCGATCAGCTCGCGCTCGACTTCGGCGAGCGGGGTTCCCACCAGCAGTTCGACCCGGTGGCGGGTGCCGGAGCCGGGAACGCCGCGGGCGATCGGCAGCGGCGCCACCCGGTCGCCACCGCTCGCGGCGACCATCGGTTGCGCCGGCGCGAGGGCGATCTCGTGCGGCAGCATGTCGACCTCGACCAGCGGGCCGTCGTGCAGCACCACGATGTTGCGAATGACGTTCAGCAGCTGACGGACGTTGCCCGGCCAGCCGCGGCTCGAGAAGACCGCGGCCGCCTCTGGGCTGAAGCCCGTGAAGGCCTTGCCCTCCTCTGCCGCATAGCGCACCAGCATGGCACGGGCGATCTCCATCACGTCCTCCGGCCGCTGGCGCAGCGGGGGCATGTGGATCGGCACTACGTGCAGGCGATAGTAGAGGTCTTCGCGGAACCGGCCCTGCCGCACCTCCTCGGCCGGGTCCCGGTTCGTTGCGCAGACAATGCGCACGTCGACCGGGATCGGCCGGGCGGCGCCCACCGGCTGGATCGTCGATGTCTGGAGGAAGCGCAGCAGCTTCGTCTGCAGCGACAGGTCCATCTCGCAGATTTCGTCGAGGAACAGCGTGCCTCCGTCCGCCACCGCCGCCGCGCCGGGCTTGTCGGAGAGTGCGCCGGTAAAGGCGCCCTTCAGGTGGCCGAAGACCTCGGATTCCAGCAGGTCGCGCGGGATCGCGGCGCAGTTCAGCGGGACGAAGGGCCTTGAGGCGCGGGTCGACATCGCATGGATCGCCCGGGCGCAGACTTCCTTGCCGGTGCCGCTTTCGCCGGTGATGAAAACCGTCGCGGTGGAGCGGCCGATCGAGCGGACCATCCGGTAGATGTCCTGCATCGCCGGGGAATGGCCGATGAACCCCTGAAAGCCGCTGCCGGGAGCGGCCTCCTCGTCGTCGTGGGCGGCGGGGGCGGAGGCGAGCGCGTTGCTGACGGCGCTGAGCAGCCGCGCCTCGTCGAACGGCTTCACGAGGAAGTCGAAGGCGCCGGCGCGCATTGCCTGCACGGCGCGGTTGATCGAGCCGTTTGCGGTAATGACGATGACGCGCGAGTCCGGCGAGTCGTGCCGCAGGGTGCCGAGCAGGTCCAGTCCGTCGCCGTCGGGCAGCTGCAGGTCGAGCAGCACGAGGCGCGGACGGGCGCGTTCGCACCAGCGCCGCGCCTCGCCGAGCGTTGCGACGGGGGCAACGTCGTGGCCGGCGCGGCTCAGCACCGCCTGATAGAGCATGGAGAGCGAGGGGGTATCCTCGACGAGGAGCAGCCGGTCGGTCACGGGCGGCTTCCCCCGGCGGCCCGGCGCTGTCGCGCGAAGGCGACCGCGGCGTCGATCTCGCGGATGCAGCGCCGTACGCCGCCGGCGATGGTTTCGACGCTGTCGGTGTGCGCGGCGCCGTTGAGCGACCGGGCGCAGGCCTGCAGCCGGACCGCGCCAAGCGCCCCGGCGACGGAGATCAGGATGTGCGACGTCGAGCGGATCACCGTGCGATCGACCTCCGGCAGCGCCGCGGACATCTGTGTTTGCGCCGAGAGCAGGTCCGAGATCACCTTGTCGAGCAGTTCGGCCATCATCTCCGGGCCGATCGCGGAACAGAGCGCGTCGAAGGTCGGCATGTCGATCACGGGGCCTGCTTCCTCTCCGGCGTCGCGGACCCCTTCCGACGGCAGGATGGCCGGGCGGCGGGCGATGTGGGCGGCGAGGCCGCGGCCAAGCGCCTCGATGCTGGTGATCGGCTTGGAAATGAGGCCATCGGCCCCGGCTGCGGCGATGCGTTCCCGATGCTCGCGCATCGCATAGGCGGTGAGCGCGACGATCGGCACCTGGGCGCGGGCGTCGTCGCGGGCGCGGATGGCGCGGATCACATCGAGGCCGGAGAGGCGCGGCATCTCGATGTCGACGACGACAAGGTCGGGATCGACCGCCTCGAACCGCTCCAGCGCCTCCACGCCGTCGGCGCAGATCGTGACCTCGGCGTTCAGGGCGCGCAGCATCTGCGACGCCACGATCTGGTTCGTCAGATTGTCCTCGGCGAGCAGGATGCGGGCGCCGCCGAGATCCGGCCCGGGGCGTGGGATGTCCGGAGCGGCCACGACGCGGTCGACCGCCACCGAGGCCGGGAAACGCAGAAGCACTTCGGCGCCGTCGTTGGAGGGGAAGGCGAGGCCGCCGCCCATCCGCTCGGTCAGGGCATGCGCGATGTGCAGGCCGAGACTTTCGCCGGCCCGGCGATCGCGCCCCGGCCCGCCGGCATGGGTCGCGAAGGCGTGCTCGACGGTGTCCGGCGTGAGGTCAAAGGTCTCGTCGCCGACCGAAAACAGCATGGTGCCCCCCGCCCCGCGGCTCGCGGTCACCCGCACCGCGCCGGAAGGTGCCGCGCGCATCACATGGATCACGAGGTTGTCGAGCACGCGCGCGAGCGAGATCGGATCGAGGCGCAGACCATCCGGCAGGCCCCCGGCGGCGCGTACGGTCAGGAGCAGTCCGCGCTCGCGGGCCGCACCGGCGTGGCGGTGACGCAGCGCGTCGAGGAAGCGGTCGATCTCGACGAGCGGCCGGTCGGTCTCCTCCTCGTCGCCGAGCAGGCGGTCGAGCAGGGCCGAGAGGCTGATCGCCGACTGGGCGACCCGGTCCACCTGTTCGCGCAACTCCACCGCGAGGTCGGCCGCCTCGAGCCGGTGGATGCCGTCCGTCACCCCCTGCAGCGCGCCGCGCAGATCGTGGCGCAACATCAGCCGCTCCTGCTCGGCCCCCGGCACAGTGGGATTCGCCTCGATGTTCGGGTCGATCGCGCTCATGGCTTCCCCTCGCAGGGACCCGCTGGGGAGGCCGGTTGGCCGCGCGGAAAACCTACGGTTGAATCTTCTGTATCGTACTCACGGTAGGATACAGTAAGGGATCGCAGAATGCAAAAGACATTCCGCGTAACGATCAAGACGCCAGTTTGCCGAGAATGCTGGTGCGCAGGCGCGTCATGTCGTTCGGAGTCTCCACGATGTCGTCGAAGAAGTCCGGAGTGTCCGGAAGCCCGAGGGAGACAAAGAGCGCCCCGGGAAACCGGGTGCGCAGCCGGGTCATCAGGGGCACCTCGCCGACACTGGTGGAATCGACCAGCACCACATCCGCCGTGCCGCCGGTGGCCGGGTCGACGAAGGCAACCCGGTCTGAGCGCAGCGCCGCCTGATAGATCGCCGCGAGCGCCGACGAGCGCGTCTCAAGATGGACGCGGATCTGCTCGAACCGCACCGGCTCGGCCGGCACCCGCACCTGGATCACCCGCCGGCCGTCGGGCTTTTCGAGGAGGCTGAGCACGCCCTTGTTCGCGGAGATCAGCCCGCGCGCGATAAGCGGGCGCAGCGCCTCGGCCGAAACCTGGTCCGGTGTCGCTTCGCTGAGGCCCATCAGCAGGTCGAGCTTCCAGTCCATCAGCGCGCCGTCGACGGTGAAGCCGATTTCCCCGACAAGGCTGCTGCCGTCATGACTGAAGGTTACCGAGGCGCCGGTCGGGCTTCGCCCCTCCAGCACGTAGATCGTCAGGTGGACGAAGGCCTGCAGCAACCGCTCGAAGTCGCCGGTCACCCGCTCCGGCGTGCCGGGCTGGACGGTGACGGTTGCCCCCTGCGCGGCTTCGGCCTGCAGCGTCTCGCGCAGCTTGTCGGCGAGTGCGGAGACGCGCAGCGGCTCGTGCTTCAGCTGGAAGCGTCCGTCCTGCATTTCGCCATAGTCGAGCAGGCCGGAGAGCAGTTGACCATCGACTGGCCGGACTGCTGCGCCTGCCCGACCAGCCGTTGCTGCTTGCTCGGCAACTCGCTCTGGCCGAGGAGGGCGAGCGGGCCAAGGATGCCGTTGAGCGGGTTGCGCAGCTCGTGGCTCATCATCGACAGGAAGCGGGACTTGGCGCGGCTCGCCTGTTCGGCCTGCTCGGCGGTCAGGCGGTTGAGTTCGGCGATCTGGGCCTGCCGCCGGATCTCGCGCAGGATCAGCACCAGCGACAGGATGCTGACGAGGACCGCCGCGAGGCTGATGACCGCCGTCGTCCGGGCGCTGGTCTGAATCCGTTCGCGGACCCGCGCGCCGGCCGCGCCGTCCGCCCGCATCACCCGAAGCGTGTACTGCCGCAGCGAGTTCTGGAACTGCGCAAGCTGCTGCTCGATCCCGTCGATCGTCGCCCGGTCCGCAGGATCGAGCCCGGAGATCTTCGGGTCGATCAGCTTCAGGAATGCGGCAAGCTGGGCGACGGGGCCGTTCTCGCCGTCATAACGCAGAAGGCTCTCGCCGACGTGCCCGTGCCCCATCATGAAGACGCGGCTCCACAGGATGTCGAACCGCTCCAGCATCTCGTCTAGCGTGTCCTGGGAGGGGTCCGCGCGCAGGGCCGCAAGGGTGAGGCGGAAGCGCAGCAGCTCGATTTCCATCTGCGACGCCGACCATTGGGTATTGTCCTGGCTGATGACGCGCAGGTTGTCGATGTCCTTGCGGATCGTGAAGAATCCGACCGCCGCAAACCCCGCCATGGCCAGCATGACCACGATTCCCATGTAGCGTGGAATGGGGCGGGCGGAGGAGGTCACGGCTTCTCGATCCTCACGACCTGCCAGATCAGGCGGCGCAGGTAGATCGGGTCCCGCAGTTCCGTGTGATCGGAGATCGGGTACATCAGCCAGAGCGGTCCCTTCTCGCGGCGCGACAGGCGTTCGCCGTCCGCTTCCATCGCGAGGATGACATCGTAATCCTTGAAATCTTGCGTCGGGATATCGACGAAATAGTCGTTCGCGGCGGTGACACGCACCGTCTCCGCGGCCTGAAGTCCGGCCGCTTCCAGGACGTCGCGCATCAGCGGCCCGCGATAGTCGACCTTTCCGTCAGTGAATTCGTTTTCGGTGATGACGTCGACCTGCGGCAGGGCCGAAAGCTGCTCCAGCGTCAGGTCGGAAGCGGCGCCGTCCACGCCGACAAGGGTCAGCGCAGTCGAACTGGCGGCAAGGGCCCCGGAGTGCAGCAGGGCGAGGACGGGAATGCTCAGGAGGGCGCCGACGACCGCGCGACGATTCGGTTGCATGAGACAGTTCTCCCAGTGAGGTCTACTCAGAACCGGACATTCGGCATACGGTCTTAACACCTGTTTACTGTAGCAAGCCCTGTGCCAAGTTGAATCTCCTTGGCGCCTTGCTCGCAGCAGGCGAAAAATTCCCGAAATGCGAGAGCGAAAACTCGCATTTCGGGAATTCGGCGCGCAGTTCGCGAAAGGCTATTCAACGGCCTCCGCGTCGCCGCGGCCGTCGTCGGACGGCGGACTACTCGCGTCGCGGGTATCCGACCCGGCCCAGACTGTCGCCGATCTCCTGCAAAATCGCCGGATCGTCAATGGTTGCCGGCATCTTGTACGCCTCGCCATCAGCGATCTTGCCCATCACGCCGCGCAGGATCTTGCCCGAACGGGTCTTGGGCAAACGGTCGACGATGATGGCATCGCGGAACGCGGCGACCGGACCGATTCTCTCCCGCACCAGCTTTACGCATTCTGCAATCACGACATCGTGATCGCGATCGCAGTCTCGGTTCAGGCACAGGAAACCCATCGGCAGCTGTCCCTTCAGCGTGTCGGCAATGCCGATCACCGCGCACTCGGCGACGTCCGGGTGGCTCGCCAGAACCTCCTCCATCGCTCCCGTCGACAGGCGGTGACCCGCCACGTTGATGACGTCGTCGGTGCGGGCCATGATGTACACATACCCGTCCTCGTCGATCATGCCGGCGTCGCCGGTTTCATAGTAGCCGGGGAAGGTCGTGAGGTAGGAGCCGACGAACCGTTGCTCGGCGTTCCACAGCGTCGGCAGCGTGCCCGGCGGCAGCGGCAGCTTGATCGTGACGGCGCCGAGCTGGCCCGGCGGCAGCGGCTCACCGCTTTCCGACAGCACCTGGACGTCGTACCCCGGCATCGGGACGGTGGGCGAGCCGAGCTTGACGGGAAGGACCTCGATCCCGGCCGGGTTGGCCGCGATTGCCCATCCGGTTTCGGTCTGCCACCAGTGGTCGATGACCGGGATGCCGAGCTGGCGCTGCGCCCATTCGATCGTGTCGGGGTCGGCCCGCTCGCCGGCGAGGAACAGGTATTTCAGACCGGACAGGTCGTACTTGCGGACGAACTCGCCCTTGTCGTCCTCGCGCCGGATTGCCCGAAGCGCGGTCGGAGCGGTGAAGAACGACCCGACGCCGTGCTCGGAGATGACCCGCCAGAAGGTGCCCGCATCCGGCGTGCCCACCGGCTTGCCCTCGAACACGATCGTCGTCGCGCCGACCAGCAGCGGCGCATAGCAGATGTACGAATGCCCGACGACCCAGCCAACGTCCGACGCCGCCCAGAAGACGTCGCCCGGCTTCACGTCATAGATGCCGCGCATCGTCCAGGTCAGCGCAACCATGTGCCCGGCGTTCGGCCGGACCACGCCCTTGGGCTGGCCGGTGGTTCCGGAAGTATACAGTATATAGAGTGGGTCCATGCCGCCCATCGGCGCGCAATCGGCCGGCGTCGCCGCCGCCTCGGCCTCGGCCCAGTCGAGATCGCGGCCCTCGGCCAGCGTCGCGACGGCCTGCGGCCGCTGCAGCACGATCACCGTGTCGGGCTTGTGCGCCGACATCTCGATCGCGGCGTCGACCAGCGGCTTGTAGGCGATGGTCCGGCCGGGCTCCAGACCGCAGCTGGCGGCAACGATCGCCTTCGGCTTCGCGTCCTCGATCCGGACGGCGAGTTCAGGCGCGGCGAACCCGCCGAACACCACCGAATGGATGGCGCCGATGCGGGCGCAGGCCAGCATCGCGATCAGGGCCTCCGGCACCATCGGCATGTAGACAATGACGCGGTCGCCCTTGCCGACGCCGCGGGCCGCCAGCACGCCGGCAAATCGCGCCACGCGGTCGCGCAGCTCGGCATAGCTGATTCGGCTGATCGAGCCGGTCATCGGCGAGTCATGGATGATCGCCGTCCTGTCGCCGTGCCCGGCCTCGACGTGGCGGTCGACCGCGTTCCAGCAGGTGTTGCAGACCGCGTCCGAGAACCAGCCATAGAGCGGCGCCCGACTGTCGTCCAGCGCGCGACTCGGCGGCTTGATCCAGTCGACCGCCTCGGCCGCCTCCATCCAGAATGCCTCCGGATCAGCCTTCCACCCGGCGTAGATGTCCTTGTAAACGCTCACGTTCGCAATCCCCCGTTGAGTCTTGTTTAAGTCTTGGTCAGCCTGCGATTACCCGCTGAAGTTACTTGCTTCGCAATCGGACAATTGGTTTTATCCGCTGCTTGTGTGGTGAGGGGTGCCGTCTCCGTGACGGAACAGGGCGCGGTGAGTGGCCGCCGCTGGAGACGGGTGGAGTAACGATATGACGGTGTTTGACCCCGCGGCGATGCAGTCGCCCCTCTCTGCCCGCGTCGAGGCGCTGACCGGCCCCAGCAACGTCGATCCGCCTGCCGTGCTCCTCACGGTGACCCGGGGCGGACGCAGCGCCAGTTCCGTGACCGGCGTCGACGACGTCGCGACCGGCACCGCGGCGCGCATCGACCAGACCTTCGAGGTCGGCTCGCAGACCAAGATGATGACTGCGGTCGCCATCCTGCAGATGGTCGACGAGGGGCTGATCGACCTCGACGCGCATGCCACGGACTACCTGCCAAATTCGGTCACCAACGGCATCCCGAACGTCGGGACGGCCACGATCCGCCAGCTGCTGTCGCTGCGGTCGGGCATGCCCAACTACGCCGACGGCATCGACATCGCCACCTGGCTTGAAAACCACCCCGGCCAGCAGTTCGGCCCTGAACAGATGCTCGACGTTGTGCGCGGCATGAGCGCGACCAACGCCCCGGACGCGGCGTTCAACTACTCCAACACACCCTACCTGCTGCTCGGCATGATCATGGAAGCGGTGACCGGCAACAGCTGGGCATCGGAGATCAGCGACCGGATTTTCGCTCCCGCCGGGATGACCAGCAGCTCGGCCCGGACGCTCGCCGACGATCCTGACCGGCTGTCGAGCTACCGGCTCGAAAACGGTGTGCTGGAGGACATGACCGGCAACCTCTGGGCACCGAAGGGCGAGAGCGGCGTGGTGTCGACCACGCACGACCTCATCGCCTTCCTGTCGGCCCTGCTGGTAGACGGCAGCCTCCTATCCAACACCATGCTCAACGAGATGCTGGACTTCACCAGCACCGGCGGCGGCAACAAGTTCGGCCTCGGCATTTTCCAGCTGCCCACGTCTGGCGTGACGGTCTACGGCTTCGCCGGCGGCACCTTGGGGACCTCTAGCGTCACGTGGTATGACCCGACCACCCAGACCTTTGTCTCCATGACCGGGACACTTGCGGGCACCGGTTGCGCCACCGCCGCGGCCCAGCTCGACGCCGCGCTGCGCAGCGTGTCGGCGTGGGATCTGCCCGATGGCGGCGCGGTCGAAGTCCGCTCGGTTTCCGCCGCCGACCTTTCCCTGACCGAAACCCGCGACGGCGCCTGCATCGCGGCGTCCGGCGCGTCGCTGACCCTCGGCGTCGCCCTGCGCGCGATCGGCCAGGCGACCGTGACCTTCGCCGACGGTTCGGTGCTCGTCGTCGGCGACGGGGTCACGGGGACCGCTGGTGACGACGGTGCCAACGTCTTCTCGATCCGCGATGACTTTGCCTCGGCGGTCCTTGCACACAACCAGATGCTGGGGCTCGGCGGGAACGACCGCCTGACGGGTGGCGAGGCGGGCGATCGCCTGCAGGGCGGCAACGGGGCGGACCGGCTGGCCGGCGGCGGCGGCTTCGACTCGCTCTCCGGCGGGCGTGGCGGGGACCGGATCGCCGGAGGGACCGGCGACGACATCATCTGGGGCGGTGGCGGACGCGACACGCTCCTCGGACGGGCTGGTTCCGACACCATGACCGGCGGGGATGGGCATGACAGCTTCCGCTTCCTGAACGGCGACGCCTCGGCGGGCACGCCGGACCATATCACCGATTTCAGCCGTGCGGACGACGTGATCGACCTCCGCCCGATCGCAGCGGTGGAGGGGCGGGAGCATTCCTCGTTCGACTTCATCGGCAACGTCCGGGTCGAGGGCGACACCGACGGCGACGGGCATGCGGACCTGACCATCGTGCTCGATGATCTCGGCGGCATATCCGCAGACCACTTCCTTCTCTGACAGCGCCCGCCGCAAGATTATCAACGCTCCATTGAAAGAGACCCGCGACTGCACGGGTTTCTCTTGAGCTGCAACCTGCCAAACTGCGTGCAGGACAGGGCGTGCCATCGCGGGCTTCAGTTCGCGCCTAAATTTCAGCCTATGCGTTTGGATTCGTGCAATTCCGCTCGGCAAATGCCGCCGTGTGGACAAAGCTTGGGCGGATCGGGTTGCAGCGTTTGGGTTGAGGACGTCTGATGGCGTGCCGCAGAAGTGGAGTGGGACTTGACCGGCATTCGCGAAGAAATCCGTTTCCTGCTGAACGACCGCGAGGAGCGGGTGAGCGCGGTGCGCTCGTCGGACACGCTGCTCGACTTCCTGCGCCTTGACCGGCGGTTGCGCGGCACCAAGGAAGGCTGCGCCGAGGGCGATTGCGGCGCCTGCACCGTGCTCGTCGGGCGGCGGAGCGGCGGGGCGCTCGTCTATGAGCCGGTGAACGCCTGCATCCGCCTGATGGGGTCGGTCGACCTTTGCCATGTCGTCACCGTCGAGCATGTCGGCAGCGGCGGGATGCATCCGATCCAGACGGCAATGATCGACCTCCACGGCAGTCAGTGCGGCTTCTGCACCCCCGGTTTCGTGATGTCGCTCTATGCGCTCTGGATGCGCAAGCCGCAGGCGAGCGAGATCGAGGTGGAGGAGGCGCTGCAGGGCAACCTCTGCCGCTGCACCGGCTACCAGCCGATCATCGCGGCGGCGAAGGCGGCCGGCGAAGCCTCGCCGGATGCCGATCCGCTGCTGGCCGAGCGGGCGGCAGTGCTCGCGCGTCTCGCCGCCCTCGATGACGGCGCCCGCGTCGAGATACGGACCGGCGACGACCGCGTGGTGGTCCCTGCCTCCCTCGACGACCTTGCCGCCGTCCTGGAGGAGACGCCGAAGGCGACCGTTGTGGCCGGCTCGACGGACGTCGGACTCTGGATCACCAAGTTCATGCGCTCGATCGCCCCGGCGGTGTTCGTCGGGCATCTGGAGGAGATGCAGGGCATCACCGTGACGCCCGAGGGCGTCACCATCGGCGCCGGCGTCAGCTATGACGCCTTCCAGGCGACGCTCGACGCCGAGTTCCCGCACCTTTCCGCCTACTGGCGGCGGATCGGCGGCTGGCAGGTGCGCGCGATGGGCACGGTCGGCGGCAACATCGCCAACGGCTCGCCGATCGGCGACACGCCCCCGGTGCTCATTGCACTCGGTGCGACCGTGACGCTGCGCAAGGGTGCAGCCCGGCGGACGCTGCCGCTGGAGGCGTTCTTCATTGCCTATGGCAAGCAGGACCGCGCGCCCGGCGAGTTCGTGGAGTCGGTCTTCGTGCCGAAGCCGCCCGCCGGATCGCTCAACGCCGCCTACAAGGTGACCAAGCGGCGGGACGAGGACATTTCCGCGGTCGCCTGCGGCCTGCAGGTGACGGTCGAGGGTGGCCGGGTGACGGCGGCGCGCCTCGCCTACGGCGGGATGGCGGCGACACCGAAGCGGGCCGCAAGGGCCGAGGCGGCGCTGGTCGGGCAGCCCTGGACGCTTGAGACGGTCGCCCGCGCCGAAGCGGCGATGATTGGCGATTTCGAGCCGCTGACCGACTGGCGGGCGAGCGCCGGCTACCGGGCGCTCGTGGCGCGCAACCTGCTGCGCCGGTTCTTCCTCGAGACATCGGGCGAGCCGGTGCGGCTCAACCGGGAGGTGGCGGTCTGATGGCACAGGATCTGGCAGTCGAAACGATCCGCGGCGGGGTTCACGTCGAGCAGCGCCACGATTCCGCCCACAAGCACGTCACCGGGCGGGCCGAATACACCGACGACATCAGCGAGCCGGTGGGCACCCTGCACGCCTATCTCGGCCTCAGCGACCGGCGCACGCCGAGATCGTCTCGGTCGATCTGGGGGGCGGTCCGCGCGGCGCCGGGCGTGGTGGACGTCCTGACCGCCGGGGACGTGCCGCACAACGACGTCAGCCCTGTCGGCAAGCATGACGACCCGGTCTTCGCGACGGGAAGGGTCGAGTTCCACGGCCAGCCGATGTTCGCGGTGCTGGCCGAGACGCGCGACGCCGCGCGGCGAGCGGCGAAGCTCGCCAAGGTCGAGTATCGCGACCTGCCGCACGTGACGGACGTCGCGGAGGCGATCGAGAAGGTCTATCCCTTCGTCACCGAGCCCCTGAAGCTGGAGCGCGGCGACGTGCCGACGGCGATGGCCGCGGCGCCGCGGCGGCTGAAGGCCCGGATGCGGGTCGGCGGGCAGGACCATTTCTATCTGGAGGGGATGATCGCCTTCGCCGTGCCGGGCGAGGACGACGAGGTGACGGTCTATTCCTCGACCCAGCACCCGAGCGAGGTGCAGCACATGGTGGCCCATGTGCTGGGCGTGCCGTCGAACGCGGTGACGATCATCGTGCGGCGCATGGGCGGCGGGTTCGGCGGCAAGGAGACCCAGCCGAACCTCTTTGCCGCCGTGGCGGCGGTGGCGGCCAAGAAGTGGGGCCGGGCGGTGAAGATCCGCCCGGACCGCGACGACGACATGGTGGCGACAGGCAAGCGCCACGACTTCCTGAACGAGTACGAGGTCGGCTTCGACGAGGACGGCCGCGTGCTGGCGGTGGACGGGACCTTTGCCGCGCGCTGCGGCTTCTCGGCGGACCTCTCCGGCCCGGTGACCGACCGGGCGCTGTTCCACGCCGACAACGCCTATTTCTATCCGGCCGTGCGTCTCGTCTCGATGCCGATGAAGACCAACACCGTCTCCAACACCGCCTTCCGCGGCTTCGGCGGGCCGCAGGGCCTCATCATCGCCGAGCGGATCATGGAGGAGATCGCCTACGCGCTGGGCAAGGACCCGCTGGAGGTGCGGCGCGCCAACTTCTACGGCGAGGGCGAGCGCAACGTCACGCCCTACCACCAGACCGTGACGGACAACGTCATCCACCGCATCGTCGACGAACTGGCGGCATCCGCCGACTATGCGGCGCGGCGCGACGCGGTGAAGGCGTGGAACGCGAAGGGCGGGGTGATCCGCAAGGGCATCGCGCTGACGCCGGTCAAGTTCGGGATCAGTTTCACGGCCACCTGGTACAACCAGGCGGGCGCGCTGGTGCACGTCTACAATGACGGGTCGATCCACCTCAACCACGGCGGCACCGAGATGGGGCAGGGCCTCAACACCAAGGTGGCGCAGGTGGTGGCGGACGTCTTCCAGGTCGACCTCGACCGGGTGAAGATCACCGCGACGACGACCGCGAAGGTGCCGAACACCTCCGCCACCGCGGCCTCCTCCGGCTCCGATCTCAACGGGATGGCGGCGCAGAACGCGGCGGAGCAGATCCGGGAACGGCTGATCGACTTCGCGGCGGAGAAGTACTCGGTGTCGCGCGAGCAGGTGGTGCTGGAGCCGAACGTGGTGCGCGTCGGCAACCGGCGGGTCGCGTTCGACGACTTCATCAAGGAGGCCTATCTCGGCCGCGTCCATCTGTCGGCGGCGGGCTTCTACAAGACGCCGGAAATCCATTGGGACCGGGCGGCCGGCAAAGGGCGGCCCTTCTACTACTTTGCCTATGGCGCAGCGGTGAGCGAGGTCAGCGTCGACACGCTGACCGGCGAATATCACGTCGACCGCACTGACATCCTGCACGACGTCGGCCGGTCGCTGAACCCGGCGATCGACAAGGGGCAGGTGGAGGGGGCCTTCATCCAGGGGATGGGCTGGCTCACCACCGAGGAACTCTGGTGGGACGACAGGGGCCGCCTGCGGACCCACGCGCCCTCGACCTACAAGATCCCGCTGGCGAGCGACCGGCCGGCGATCTTCAACGTCCGCCTCGCCGACTGGTCGGTCAACCGCGAGCCGACGATCCGCCGCTCCAAGGCGGTGGGCGAGCCGCCGTTCATGCTGGGCGTCTCGGTGCTGGAGGCGCTGTCGATGGCGGTGGCCAGCGTCGCGGACTATCGCGAATGCCCCCGCCTCGACGCGCCGGCGACGCCGGAGCGGATCCTGATGGCGATCGGGCGCCTTTCGGCATGACACTGCGGCCGGGCGACATCGAGCGGCTGCGCGGTGACGGCGAGGCCGCCGTGCTGGCGCGGATCGAGGTCGCGCGCGGCTCCACCCCGCGCGAGGCCGGGGCCTGGATGCTGGTGACCCCGCGCCGGATCATCGGCACGATCGGCGGCGGGCAGCTCGAATACATGGTCATCGAGGAGGCCCGCGCGCTGCTCGGGCGGGGCGAGCGCAGGGCGTCGATGGACGTGCCGCTCGGACCCGAGATCGGCCAGTGCTGCGGCGGCCGGACACGGCTGGCGCTCGACCGGCTCGACGCCGAAGGCTGGGACGCGCTGGCCGGGCTGGTGGCCGCCGACTGGAACGCGCTGCCTGCGGTGATGATCTTCGGCGCCGGCCACGTCGGCCGCGCCCTTTCCGCGGCGCTGGCGCTGCTGCCGGTGCGTCCGGTGCTGATCGACCCGCGCCCGGAGGAACTGGCGATCGCCCCGCCGGGGACCATCCTGACCCACGACCACGCGCTCGACTTCCTGATCGCGCGCGAGGCGCTGGCGCGGGGGGATGCCGCCTATGTCGGCATGATCGGCTCGCGCACCAAGCGCGTGCAGTTCGAGCGCTGGCTCGAGCGGGCGGAAGGCGACGCGGTGGATGCCGGCGCCCTTGTCTGCCCGATCGGGACCGCCGGCCGGCCTGACAAGCGCCCGGAGGTCATCGCGGCCTTCGTGGCCACCGAGATCCTTTCGCGGCTGGCGACGGCCATGACCGAACCGGAGGCGACCGCGAAGAAATAACCGGGGAGGCGGCCGCCAGACGCCGCGCACCCCTTCGGACACAGCGAGGAACCTTGATGCTGGACAGCTATTTCAAGCTGAAGGAACACGGGACGAACGTGCGGACGGAGGCGATTGCCGGTCTGACGACGTTCCTGACGATGGCCTACATCATCTTCGTCAACCCGCAGATCCTGTCGACCACCGGCATGGACCAGTCGGCGGTCTTCGTCGCGACCTGCGTCGCGGCGGCGATCGGCTGCTTCATCATGGGCTTCTATGCCAACTGGCCGATCGCGATGGCGCCCGGGATGGGGCTCAACGCCTTCTTCGCCTTCGGCGTCGTCGGCGCGCTCGGCTACACGTGGCAGCAGGCGCTCGGGGCGGTGTTCATCTCGGGCTGCATCTTCCTCATCCTGACCGTCACCGGCGTCCGCCGCTGGCTCGTCGAGGGCATCCCGCACTCGATGCGCAGCGCCGTCGCGGCCGGTATCGGCATGTTCCTCGGCATCATCGCGCTCAAGAATGCCGGGATCGTGGTGTCGAGCGAGGCGACCAGCGTGACCCTCGGGCACATGATGGCGCCTGCGCCGCTGCTGGCGATGCTCGGCTTCTTCATCATCTGCGCGCTCGACGTGATGAAGGTGAAGGGCGCGATCCTGCTCGGCATCCTCGTCGTCACGGTGATCTCGATCCTGCTCGGCGTGTCGCAGTTCGGCGGGATCATGTCGCCGCCGCCGTCGATCGCGCCGACGCTGCTGCAGCTCGACCTCTTCGGGGCGCTCGGCACCGGCATCTTCCACGTCATCCTGGTGTTCGTGCTGGTCGAGGTCTTCGACGCCACCGGAACGCTGATCGGTGTCGCCAAGCGTGCCGGCCTGCTGACCGAAGGGCCGGGCCACACCAACCCGCAGCTCGGCCGTGCGCTGCTCGCCGACTCGACGGCGATCGTCGCGGGCTCGCTCCTCGGCACCTCGTCGACGACCGCCTACGTCGAGAGCGCCTCGGGCGTGCAGGCGGGCGGCCGCACCGGCCTCACCGCGGTCACCGTCGGCGTCCTCTTCCTGCTCGGCCTCTTCTTCGCGCCGCTCGCCGGCTCGATCCCGGCCTTCGCAACCGCGCCGGCGCTGCTCTTTGTCGCCTGCCTGATGATGCGCGAGCTGACCGACGTCGACTGGGACGACCTGACCGAAGCGGCGCCGTCGGCGCTGACCGCGATGATGATGCCGTTCACCTACTCGATCGCCAACGGCCTCGCCTTCGGCTTCATCTCCTACGCGGTCATCAAGGCGGTCACCGGGCGGGCGAAGGAGGTGCATCCGGCGACGTGGATCGTCGCGGGCCTGTTCGTGATCCGCTTCGCCTTCTTCACGGAATGACCTCCGGCTGCCCCGAGGGTTGCAGGAGTTCGCGCGGGGGCCGCAAAACTGCGGTCCCCGCTAACCATATGACAGGAAAGGCTACGCCGATGCGCAGGTCACCGAATATCAGGAATGGTGAACGGGCGCGGCAGCGGGGAGGAGCGTGATGGCGGAGGCGTACCGGCTCGAGCTCAGCGGCGTGACCAAGGCGTTTCCCGGCGTTCTGGCGAACGACCATGTCGGCTTTGCGGTCGGCCCGGGCGAAATTCACGCGCTGCTCGGCGAGAACGGCGCGGGCAAGTCCACGCTCGTCAAGATGATCTACGGGGTGCTCCATCCGGACGAGGGCGAGATCCGGGTAGACGGCGTCCCCGTCCACATCCCGAACCCCAAGGCCGCGCGGGCGATGGGGATCGGCATGGTCTTCCAGCACTTCTCGCTGTTCGAGGCGATGACGGTGCTGGAGAACATCGCGCTCGGGCTCGACGAGAAGCTTTCCCACACCGAGCTCGAAAAGCGGATCCGCGACGTGCTGGCCCGCTACGGCCTGACGCTCGACCCGCACCGGACCGTCTCGACCCTGTCGGTCGGCGAGCGGCAGCGGATCGAGATCGTCCGGGCACTGCTCCTCAACCCGCGGCTGCTCATCATGGACGAGCCGACCAGCGTGCTGACCCCGCAGGAGGTGAACCAGCTGTTCGAGACCCTGCGGATGCTGGCGAAGGGCGGCTGCTCGATCCTCTACATCAGCCACAAGCTCCACGAGATAAAGGCCCTGTGCGACGGCGCCACCATCCTGCGCGGCGGCCGGGTGGTCGGCAGCTGCGTCCCGGCCGAGGAAAGCTCGCGCTCGATGGCCGAGATGATGATCGGCGGCAGCCTCAAGGACATCCGCAAGGCGCCGGGCAAGGCGATGGGCGCGGAGAAGTTCGTCGTCGACGGCCTCAGCCTCAAGGGCGGCGGCGACTTTGACGTGGCGCTGAAGGACATCCGGTTCTCGGTCCGCGCCGGCGAGATCCTCGGCATCGCCGGGGTCGCGGGCAACGGGCAGAACGAGCTCGTTCTGGCCCTCTCGGGCGAGACGCCGGTCCCCAACGCCAGTGCCATCCGCATCGATGGCCGCCCGATCGGCACCGCCGGCATCGCCGCGCGCCGCCGTGTCGGCCTTGGCGCGGTGCCGGAGGAGCGGAACGGCCATGGCGCGGTGCCGGGGTTCAGTCTCGCCGACAACGCGGTGCTGACCGCGCGGGTGCGCAAGGGCATGGTCCGCCACGGCGTCATCCTCGGCGCCGCGGCCCGCGGCTACGCAGCGGAGGTGATCCGCGCCTTCGGGGTGAAGGCCACCGGGCCGGCGGCGACCGCGGGATCGCTCTCCGGCGGCAACCTCCAGAAGTTCATCATGGGCCGCGAGGTTCTGCAGGTGCCGGAGGTCCTCGTCGTCTCGCAGCCGACGTGGGGCGTCGATGCCGGTGCGGCGGCGGCGATCCACCAGGCGCTGGTCGATCTGGCGGCGCGCGGGTCGGCCATCGTCGTCATCAGCCAGGATCTCGACGAGCTCCTGGCGATCAGCGATTCGCTCGCTGTCATCAACGAGGGACGGCTGTCGCCGGCCCGCGCCGTGGCCGCCTTCTCGATCGACGAGATCGGCCTGCTGATGGGCGGGGTGCATGGCGACCACGCGCCGCCGGCCGCGACAGCGCCGGCCGGGCTGGAAGTGCGTCATGCTTGAGCTTGAGAAACGCAAGACGCCCAGCCGGGCGATGGTCTACCTGACGCCGGTGATCGCGGTGCTGCTGACGATGGGCGTCGGCGCGCTGGTGTTCTCGCTGCTCGGCTATGATGGCGTGGGCGCGGTGCGCGAGATCTTCGTCGAGCCGCTGGTCGATGTCCGCGGCTGGTCGGACCTCGGGGTGAAGGCTGCGCCGCTCGTCATGATCGCGCTCGGCCTCTCGATCGGCTTCCGGGCCAACGTCTGGAACATCGGCGCGGAGGGCCAGTACGTGCTGGGGGGCCTCGCCGGCACCGGCGTCGCGCTCGCCACCTGGCACCTCGACGGCGGCTGGTGGGTGCTGCCGCTGATGTGCCTCGCCGGCGCCCTTGCCGGCATGGCCTATGCCGCGATCCCCGCCTTCCTCAAGACGCGCGCCAACGTCAACGAGATCCTCTCCAGCCTGATGCTGACCTACGTGGCGATCCAGCTGCTCTACTACCTGATGAACGGCCCGTGGAAGGACCCGGAAGGGTTCAACTTCCCGCAGTCGCGGCTCTTCAACGACTTCCAGATGCTGCCCTACTTCAGCAGCATCGGCTTCCTGAACGTGCCGCTCGCCTTCCTCATCGCACTCGGCGTCTGGTTCCTGATGGCGAAGACCACCTTCGGCTTCCAGGTCCGCGTCGTTGGCGCCGCGCCGCAGGCCGCGCGCTACGGCGGATTCAGCCGCGACCGCACGATCTGGCTCAGCCTTCTCGCCGGTGGCGGTCTAGCGGGGCTTGCGGGCGTCTTCGAGGCGGCGGGGCCGTTCGGGCAGATGGTGCCGCAGTTCCCGACCGGCTACGGCTTCACCGCGATCATCGTCGCCTTCCTCGGGCGGCTGCATCCGGTCGGGATCATCCTCGCCGGCATCATCCTCGCCGTCACCTATGTCGGCGGCGAGAGCGCGCAGGCCTCGCTCGGGCTGCCCTCCTCGGCGACCGGCGTCTTCCAGGCGATGATGCTGTTCTTCCTGCTCGCCACCGACATCCTCGTCAGCTACCGGCTGCGCCTGCGCAGCCGCACGGGAGCCAGCGCATGAACGACGCCGTCGCGATCTCGATCCTGATGACCGTCGTCGGCGCGGCGACACCGCTGCTGCTCGCCGCGCTGGGCGAACTGGTGGTGGAAAAGAGCGGTGTCCTCAATCTCGGGGTGGAAGGCATGATGCTGATCGGCGCGGTCACCGGCTTTGCCGTGACCTCGTTGACCGGCGCCTCGCTCGCCGGCATCGTCGCGGCCATGGCGGCGGCGACGGCGGCGTCGCTGATCTTCGGCTACCTCACGCTGACGCTCGCGTCGAACCAGGTGGCAACCGGCCTCGCGCTGACGATCTTCGGCATCGGCCTCTCGTCGATGATCGGCGAAAACTTCGTCGGCACCACCATTCCGCCGATGGGGCCGGTGTTTCCCGAGGCGCTGGCGCAGGGCTGGCTGCGCCTCGTCTTCGGCCATAGTCTGCTCGTCTATGTCTCGCTGGCGATGACCGTGGCCGTGGCGTGGTTCCTTCGGCGCTCGCGCGCCGGCCTCATCCTGCGGGCAGTCGGCGAGAACGATCATTCGGCGCATTCCATCGGCTATTCCGTGCTCGGCGTCCGCTATGCCGCCGTCGCCTTCGGCGGCGCGATGGCGGGGCTCGGCGGCTGCTACTACTCGATGGTGCAGACGCCGATGTGGGCGGAGGAACTGACGGCGGGCCGCGGCTGGATCGCACTCGCCCTCGTTGTCTTCTCGGCCTGGAAGCCCTGGCGGCTGCTCGCCGGCGCCTACCTCTTCGGCGCGGTGATGACCTTCGAGCTGCAGGCCAAGGCCGCCGGCATCAATCTCGTGCCGCCGGAGTTTCTTGCCGCGCTGCCCTATCTTGCGACAATCCTCGTGCTGGCGCTGATCTCGATGCGCAAGTCGGCCGGCTCCGCCGCGCCGGCCTGTCTTGGGCATCCGTTCCGGCCAACCGCCTGAAAAACAACAGGGAGACGTGCATGACCATCCTGAACCGCCGCAGCCTGCTCAAGACCGGCGCCGCCGCCGCAACGCTGCCGCTCGTCACCGGCCGCGCCTTCGCGCAGGACCCGCTGAAGGTTGCCTTCGTCTACGTCGGCCCGGTCGGTGACTTCGGCTGGACCTATGCCCACGAGCAGGGCCGCAAGGAAGCCCAGGCCCATTTCGGCGACAAGGTGCTGACGAGCTATGTCGAGAACGTCGCCGAGGGGCCGGATGCCGAACGGGTGCTGAAGAACCTCGCCGACGACGGCAACGGGCTGATCTTCGCCACCTCCTTCGGCTTCATGAACCCGACGGTGAAGGTCGCGAAGCGTTACCCGGACGTGAAGTTCGAGCATGCGACGGGCTACCAGACCGCCAAGAACCTCGCGATCTACAATTCGCGCTTCTACCAGGGCCGCGCGGTGATCGGCACCATCGCCGGCCACATGTCGAAGTCGGGCGTCGGCGGCTACATCGCCTCCTTCCCGATCCCCGAGGTGGTGATGGGCATCAACGCCTTCACGCTGGCGGCGCGCAAGGTGAACCCGAACTTCCAGACCAAGGTGGTCTGGGTCTCCAGCTGGTACGACCCGGCCAAGGAGGCGGACGCCGCCAAGGCGCTGCTCGACCAGGGCGCCGACATCATCACCCAGCATACCGACAGCCCGGCGGCGCTGCAGGCGGCGGAGCAGCGCGGCGTCTACGCCTTCGGGCAGGCCTCGGACATGTCGTCCTTCGCCCCCAAGGCGCAGCTCACCGCGATCGAGGACCATTGGGGCGGCTACTACATCGACCGGATCGGCAAGGTGCTGGACGGCACCTGGGAGACCGCCGACACGTGGGGCGGCCTCAAGGAGGGCATGGTCCGGCTGTCGCCGTGGAACCCGGTGATCCCGGCGGACGTGGTGGCCGCGGCCGAGTCGGTGCTGAGCGGGCAGGAGGACGGCTCGTTCAACATCTTCAGCGGACCGCTGGTCAGCCGCGAGGGAACCGAGAAGGCGGCGGCCGGCTCGGCGCTCGACGACGCCGAACTCCTCAAGATGGACTGGTATGTCGAGGGCGTGCAGGGCTGAGGCCCTGCCGCCGTCCGCCTCAGCCGTCGAGCGCCGCGAGGCGCTCGCGGCACCGCTCGACCATCCACGGGACGAACGCCGCGACCTTCGGATCCTGCGTTCGTCGGTGCGGATAGACGCAGGCGAGCCGCGCGGGCAGGGGCGGCGTCGCGGTCAGGATCGGGACCAGCCGCCCGGCTGCCAGATGCTCGCGCAGTTCATAGCGCGGCCGGTTGACGATGCCCGCCCCCATCAGCGCCCATTCCGTCAGCACGTCGCCGTCGTCGGCGTCGAAGGCGCCGCGGACGTTGAGCTTCAGCGGTCCCTCGTGGGTCGAGACGGTCCAGAAATACTCCTTCGATCCGGGAAAGCGCAGCAGCAGGCAGCTGTGGCCGTGGTCGATCAGGTCCGCCGGGGTATCCGGCGTGCCACGCCGCGCGAGATAGTCCGGCGCCGCGCAGAGCAGCCGCGGGCAGTCGGCGACCGCCCGCATCCGCATCGTCGAATCCTCCAGCGTCCCGAGCACGAAGGCGACATCCACCCCCTCCGCCGTCAGGTCGACCTTGCGGTCGGACAGGCGCAGCCGGATCTCGATGCCGGGAAAGGCCGCCTGGAAGCCGGGGATCAGCGGCGCCACCACCCGCCGCCCGAGCCCGAGCGGCGCCGTCACCTTCAGCGCGCCCTTTGGCTGGTGCGAGAAGGAGGCGACGGCCGCCTCGGATTCCTCCACCGCCTCCAGCACCCGCTTCGCCGTCTCGTAGTAGGCGCGGCCGACCTCGGTCGGCGTCAGCTTCCGGGTGGTGCGGTTGAAGAGCCGCACTCCGAGCCGCTCCTCCAGCTCCTTGATCCGATTCGAGGCGACGGCGGGCGTCAGGCGGTTGTCGCGCCCCCCGGCGGTGATCGAGCCGAGCTCCACGGTCCGGGTGAAGACGCGGATGCTTTCGAGGTAGGGCATGAGCGGCGCCTCCGGCGATTATCAAGGCACCGTTGAATGTGATCGCGGATTGCCACGGATTTCAAGCGTGGCCCTGCGGTGTATTCCGGGCTGCTGACGGAGAGGAGAGAGCGGATGGAGAGGGTGCTGCGCGGCCGGGTGCTGCGTTTCCTGCGCGAGCCGGAGGGGATCGGGGACAGCGCCGCCTGCGCCTACGACGAGGACGGCGCGATCCTGATCGGCGGCGGCAGGGTCGCGGCGACCGGCCCGGCGGCCGAGGTGCTGGCGCAGGCGCCCGGGGCCGAGGTGATCGACCATCGCCCGCACCTCCTGATGCCGGGCTTCATCGACACCCACATCCACATGCCGCAGGCGCAGATCATCGGCTCGTGGGGGGCGCAGCTGCTCGACTGGCTCAACACCTACACCTTCCCGGCGGAGTCGAAATTCTCCGACCCGGCGCATGCCGCCCGGATCGCCGGGGCGTTTCTCGACCTCCTGCTCGCCCATGGCACCACCACGGCGGTCGCCTACTGCTCGTCGCACCCTGCGTCCGTCGAGGCCTATTTCACTGCCGCCGAGGCGCGCGGGATGCGGGTGCTCGGCGGCAAGGTGATGATGGACCGCAACTGCCCGGAGGGGGTGCGCGACACCGCCCAGTCCTCCTATGACGACAGCAAGGCGCTGATCGCGCGGTGGCACGGCCGGGGCCGCGCCTCCTATGTCCTCACCCCGCGCTTTGCCATCACCTCGACGCCGGAGCAGATGGCGATGGCCCAGGCGCTGGCGGCCGAGCACCCGGACCTGCACGTCCAGACCCACCTGTCGGAGAACCGCGACGAGATCGACTTCACCCTGTCGCTCTACCCGCAGGCGCGCGACTATCTCGACGTCTACGAGACTTACGGCCTGCTCGGGCCAAAGTCGCTGTTCGGCCACGCCATCCACCTTTCCGAGCGCGAGACCGCGGCGATGGCGGCCAGCGGGTCGGTCGCGGTGTTCTGTCCGACCTCCAACCTGTTTCTCGGCTCCGGCCTCTACGACAAGGTGGGGCTGCGCGAGCAGGGGGTCCGCCGCGCCATCGCCACCGACGTCGGCGGCGGCACCAGCTACTCGATGCTGCGCACGCTCGACGAAGGCTACAAGGTGCTGGCCCTGCGCGGCCAGAAGCTCGATCCGCTGACCGCCTTCTGGTGGATCACCCGCGGCAACGCCGAGGCGCTGGGCATGGCCGACACCATCGGCACCCTAGACGTCGGGACCGAGGCCGACATCGTCGTGCTCGACTCCGCCGCCACCCCGGCCATGGCGCTGCGCGCCGAGACGCTCTGACGCCTGCAGAGGAGCTGTTCCTCCTGGAAATTCCTCGGCGACGACCGCGCGGGTCGTCGCGACCTATGTCGCGGGCGAGCGGGTCTGAGGTCCGTCGCGCGGCAGCACCACCGTCGCAACGATCAGGCCGCCGTCGATGCAGAAGCGGCCGGGCAGGACGTCGCTGGCCGCGAACGGCGGCACCGCGCGGGTGAAGCGGGCGGCGAAGCTGCCGGCGGCGAGATCGGGGGCGATCTCGATCGTGTCGAAGCCGAACAGCGTGCGGGTCAGCGGATACTGCGCCTTGTAGGCGGCTTCCTTGGCGCTGAAGACCAGCCGCCCGAGGAGATACCGGTCGCGGGCCGGCTGGCGGGCAAGCCACCGCTGCTCGGCGTCGGTGCAGATTTCCTGCCGGAGCGCCGGGTCGAGGCCCGCGGCGGGCTCAAGGTCGAGACCGAGCGCCAGGAATCGGCCCGTCTCGGCGACAGCGGCGAGGCAGGCGTCGGCGGTGTGCGAGATGCTGCCGAGGAGGCCGTCCGGCCAGACCGGAGCGCGGTCGGCGGCGGCCGGAACCGCGCATGGCGGCCGCCCGAGCGCCTCCATCGCCCGGCGGGCGGCGGCCCGGCCGGCAGCGAATTCGCGCCGGCGGCGGTCTATGGCTCCGGCGAGGGCAGAGTCCTCGCCCGGCAGGAGCACGCCGGACGGGCGGCGCGGGTCGGCGGATGCGACCGCGACCCCCGCCCCGAGGAGGCCGCGCGCGACGGCCTCCAGCCGGGCGGAGGCGGCCGGCGTCACCCGAGCCGCGCGGTTCTCGCGGCGCGGAGGTCGCGGCGCCGCGACATGGCGTCGGCCCGCGCCTCGGCCCGCTCGGCGAGGCGGGCGCGATCGGCGGCCGAAGGTTCCGCCGCCGCCTCCGGCTTCGGGTCGATGTGCGCGGCGAGCGCCGCGAGCGTCGGGAAGCGGAAGATGTCGGCGATGGTGAGCGAGGCCGCCCCCAGCGTCTCGCGGATCTCTCGGTGCGCCTGGACCGCGAGCAGCGAGTGGCCGCCGAGCGCGAAGAAGTTGTCCTTCGCTCCCACTTCCGAAACGCCGAGGATCCGCATCCAGATCGCCGCGATCTGCCGCTCGGTCCCGCCGCTCGGCGGCTCGGCCGCGGACGGCCGCGCGGCGGGTGCCGCCTCGGCCGGGTCGGGCAGGGCGTTGCGGTCGACCTTCTTGTTCGGCGTCAGCGGGAAGCTCGCCATCGTCACGAAGGCGGCGGGGACCATGTAGTCGGGCAGGCTGGCGGCGAGCCGCGCCCGCAGCTCCGCCTCCGTCGGCAGGCGGTCGCCCCTGACATAACCGACGAGCCGCTGGGTGCCGCTCGTGTCGGGCCGGGCGGCAACCACCGCCTGCGCGACGCCGGGGATCGCCTCCAGCCGCGCCTCGATCTCGCCGAGCTCGATCCGGTGGCCGCGGATCTTCACCTGGAAGTCGACCCGGCCGAGGAAGTCGATCGCCCCGTCCTCGCGCCGGCGCACCAGATCGCCGGTGCGGTACATCCGCGCGCCCCATGGCGCCGCCGCGGCGGGCTTCACGAAGGGGTCGGGCAGGAAGCGGTCCGCGGTCAGGTCCGGCCTCTGCCAGTAGCCGCGCGCCACGCCGTCGCCGCCGATCCAGAGCTCGCCAGGGCTGCCCGGCGGCACCGGCTCGCCGGACGCGTCGAGGATGTAGAGCTGGGTGTTTGCGATCGGGGTGCCGAGGCCGACGACGCTGACCGCCTCCGTCGCGGTGGCCGTCGAGGACCAGATCGTCGTCTCGGTCGGGCCGTACATGTTCTCGATCGTGCCGACCCCGAGCCGCCTGATGTCGGCGACCAGCGCGCCGGGCAGCGGCTCGCCGCCGATCATCATCGTCCGCACGGTGCCGAGCGCCGCCCGCGCGGCGTCATCCATGCAGATCATCCGGGCCATCGACGGGGTGCACTGCAGGTGCGTGACCCCGTGGCGCAGGATCTGGCCGGCGATCGAGAAGTCGTCCGCCGCCACCTCGGCCCCGGCGTTGGCCCGGCGCAGCACCTCGGCGAGCGGCCGGAGCCCCTCCAGCACGGTCGACGCCGGGATTCCGTAGTCGATCAGGCAGGCCACCTCGTCGACGCCGATCGCTTTCAGCTGCTCGACCCGCGCCACGCAGTCCTCGACCGTCCCGAACAGGCCGGAATCCTCGAAGTAGCGCAGGAAGGCGAAGTCGAGGATCGACTCCGTCTCCTCCTCGGTCAGGGTTCCGAGGTCGATCTGCATCGGGTTGGTGACGCCCGCCGGCTTCTTGAAGGCCGGGAAGGCCCAGGCATACTGCTTGATGAGCGCTGCCGCGGCGCGGAGATAGTCCTTCATCGGTCCGCGCGCCGTCTCGCGCACCACCTCCCGGTCGGCGCCGACGAAGGTGTGCAGCATCAGCGTCACCTTGAAGGCGGCCGGGTCGTGACCCGCCTCGCGGAGCGCCGCGTGGTAGATCCCGATCTTGTCGGCGACTTCGGCGACCGACTGGCCAAGGAGGTGGGTCAGGACGTGCGCCCCGAGCGTGCCCGCTTCCTTCCAGGTATCGGGGTTGCCGGCGGTCGTCACCCAGATCGGCAGCTCGGCCGACACCGGCCGCGGCTGCGTCAATACCGCGAACGGCGTGCCGGCGGCGGTGGGGAAGTCCACCGTCTCGCCGCGCCAGAGCCGGCGCAGATCCTCGATCGCCCGGTACATCGCCGCCTTGTTGGCGGGCGGCGTGTTCTCCGGCCGAAGGACGAAGTCGTCCGGCTGCCAGCCGGAGGCGATGGCGAGCGCGGCGCGGCCGTTCGTCAGGTTGTCGATCACCGCCCATTCCTCGGCGATGCGGGCGGTGTGATGCAGCGGCGCGACGCAGCTGCCGGCGCGAACCGAGAGGTTGGAGGTGACGGCGGCGACGGCGGCGCCGGTGACCGAGGGATTCGGGTACGGGCCGCCGAACGCGTGGAAGTGGCGTTCCGGCGTCCAGACCGCGGCAAATCCGTGGGCGTCGGCGAACTTCGCGCCCTCCAGCAGCAGGCGGTACTTGTCGCGCCCGACGCCGTCGTCGTTGCCCCAGTAGAACAGGCTGAAGTCCATCGGCCGCGCCGAGACGGCGGCCTGCCCCGAGGAGACGAGGGCGCGGTTCTGGTCCGACGAGAGCACCACCTTGAAGCCGCGGGCGAGCGTCCAGAAGAGCTCCAGCACCGAGATGTCGAAGGAAAGGCTGGTGACCGCGAGCCAGGTTCCGGCCGGATCGTGGGCGATGCGGTCGTCCATGCCGACGAAGAAGTTGGCGACGTTCCGATGCTCGATCATCACCCCCTTCGGCCGCCCGGTGGAGCCGGAGGTGTAGATGACATAGGCGAGGTTCGCGGCGGTGACCCCGCTCGCGGGCGCCGTGGCGGGCGCCCCGGCCAGCCGCGGGTCGCGGTCGAGCACCAGCACCTGCGCGGTGTGCGCCGGCAGCGCGGCCAGCGTGTCGGTCCGCGCGACGATCACCGCACAGGCGCTGTCCTCGATGTAGAGCGCAATGCGGTCGGCCGGATAGGCGGGATCGAGCGGCACATAGGCACCGCCCGCCTTGTGGATGGCGAGCGCGCCGATCACCAGCTCCAGCGAGCGCGGCACGCAGAGGCCGACGAGGCTGTCCGGCCCGACGCCCATGCCCGCGAGCACCTGCGCCGCGCGGTTGGCGCGGGCGTCGAGCTCGGCATAGGTCACCGCTTCGCCCTCGAAGACCAGCGCGACGGCCTCCGGCGTGCGCGCCACCTGCGCCTCGATCAGCGTGTGGATGCAGGCGGCGCGATCGTAGTCCGCCGCCGTGTCGTTCCAGCCGTGCAGCGCCTGTTCCCGCTCCTCCGCCGACAGGAGCGGCAGGCGGGCGAGGGGCAGGGCGTCCGCCGCCGGGTCGGCCACGGCCGCCGCGACGATCGCGAGGCGGCGGGCAAGGGTCGCGGCCTGCGCCAGCGGCAGGCGGGCGGTGTCGTAGACGAGCTCGGCCGTGCCGTCCTCGGCGACGGCGACGGTCAGCGCCGCCCCCTCGACGGGCGCCAGCGGCGCCTCGCCGGTGACGATGGCGACGGCCGGCGTGACCATCCCGGCGAGCGCGGGATCGCGGGCGATGAGATCGGCGGCGAAGCCGCCGCGCCGGACGAGCGTCGCCCGCTGCTCGGCAAGGCCGGTCAGGAGCGCGCCGAAGCTGTCGCCGGCGACGCGGAGCGGTACCCACGGCTTGACGTAGGCGGGCGCCTCGGCCGCGGCCTCGGCCAGCGCCGGGTCGCGGAAGGCGACGTCGAAGGCGGGCGTGCCGGAACTCCGCGCGAGCCACGCGGCAGTGGCGGCGACCAGCCGGGCGGTGCCGAGCGGGGCGGCGAGCGGCACCGGGCGGCGGGCCATCACCGCCGGACCGGACGCCGCGCCGACGTCTGCCAGCTCCGGCGGGGTCAGATCGGCAAGGCGGGTGCGCCAGAGGCCGTCCGCCTCGGCGGTGCGCGCCGTCACCGCGGTCAGCCGCGCCGCCGTCGCGGGGTCGAGCAGCGGCAGGCGGTCGCCCGCGGCGGCGACCGATGCGGGCGCGACCGGAAAGCCGGAGGCACAGGTCAGCGCGGTGATCGCGAGCGCCGTGGTGGCGGTCGCGACGACGAGCCGCGCGTCGCCCGCCTCCAGCACGGTGCCCGGCGCTTCGCCGCGGCCATGGTCGGGCAGCGCCGTGGCGCCGCGCACCATCAGCACCCGCCCGCCGGCCTCGATCTTCGGCAGAGCCAGCGGGTTCCAGTAGTCGCCATGATCGAGCGCATGGACCAGCGCCGCGAGGTCCTCCGCCGGGCGCGCGAAGTCGAGCCGCGCCGCGGCCTCGGGCCGGGCGTTCCTCGGGAAATAGCTGCGCTGGGTCAGGTCCTGAACCCGGCGCTCCGGGCCGCCCGCCTCGATTGCGGCAACGAGGCCGTGAAAGCTGTCGATTGCCGCGGCATAGCAGCGGGTGTTGAGGGTGAGCGCGGTATCCTCCTGCCCGACCTCGAAGCCCGCCTCGGCGACGATGTCGCCCTCGTCGATGCCGCCCTCGATCATGTGCCAGGCGATGCCGTGCCGCGGCTCGCGCGCGATCAGCGCCCAGACCGGGGCGTTGAGGCCGGCGTAGCGGGGCAGCGGGCCGTCATGGAAGTTGATCGCGCCCTTGCCCGGCAGCGCCAGCACCGGGTCGGGGATCACCCAGAGGTTCGCGATGCTGAACAGCCAGTCGAAGGCGAGCCCGCCCAGCCGTTCCGCGAGGTCGCGCCGGCGCGGATGCACCGGCAGGCCGCGTCCCTCGGCCCAGCCACGGATCTCGGCGCTGTCGGTCACCACCGCGCGGATCGCGTGGCCACGCTCCAGCATCAGCTCGCTGCACTGGACCAGCAGCGACTCGTTGCCGATGACGACGCAGGAAAAGGTACTCATCGAAACACTCCATCAATCGGGCGCATGGCGTGCCCGCCGGGTCGCATCGGGAAAGGCGTCAGCCCTTGGCTTCGGCGGGGCCGCCCGGCGAACTGCCGGCGCGGGGCCGGAGGCTCGCGAAGACGGCCCGCGCCGCGTGCGCGGTGAGATCGTTGAGGAAGCCGGGCGGGTCGCCGACCGGCTTGCGCTGGATGAAGGCGCGCACGCGCCAGAGGCTGCCGCCGAGCAGATGGGCGAGGGTTGCCGTCACGGCCGTCCCCGGACCGTGGTTCTTCACGAAATAGCGCAGCCGCGAGTCGAACCAGTAGCTCGGCGTCCGCTGCCACTCCTTCATGCCGGTGGAGACCGAGCCGAGGTGCGTGACCGAGCTTTCCCGGACGTACACGATCGGGAAGCCGGCTGCCCGGGCGCGGCGGCAGAGGTCGGTCTCGTCGAAGTAGAGGAAATACCGCTCGTCGAAGAGCCCGATCTTGTCGAGGACGCGCTGGCGCATCATGACGCTCGCGCCGGCCAGCCAGTCGACCTCGACGGTCCTTTCCGGGATCGGCAGCGGCACGACATGGTTGGCGAGCAGGCGTGTCAGCGGCCCGAACCGCGCGGCGCCTTCCAGTTCGCTCCAGACCGAGGGGAAGCGGAAGGCGGTGCAGTGCGGCTCGCCGTCGGTGCCGTGGATGTAGCTGCCGGCGAAGCCGACCTTCGGGTGGGTGTCGAGATAGCCGACGAGATAGCGGATCGCGTCCTTGTCCGGGAAGGCGTCCGAGTTCAGGATGTAGACATAGTCCGGCCGGCTGCCGCCGCTGAGGCCGGCGCGGATCCCGACATTGTTCCCGGCGCCATAGCCGCCGTTCCGCGGCGAGGCGACGACGCGCACCCGGTCCCAGCCGGCGGCCGCGACCCCGGCCTCGATCTTTTCCAGCGACCCGTCGCCGCTGGCATTGTCGACGATCACGATCTCGCCGGGGATCCCCTCCATCTCGCGCACCGCCGCTGCCGCCGCCTCCAGCGTCATGTCGGGAGTGCGCCAGTTCAGGATCACCGTGAGCAGCCTGCTGCGGGTCATCATCATGCCGTTCATTCCGCTGCGGTGGCGACCGGCCAGTCGCCGATGTGGTCGGTGCGGGCCTCGGCCGCCTCGATCGCCGCCTTCATCCGGGCGGCGAGGACGCGCACGTTTGGCTCCAGCACCATCGAGTCATGGTCGCCCGGGACCTCCTGCACCGTCAGGTGCGGCGCCCAGCGGCCCCAGTCATTGTCCGGGAAGACGTATTCGCGCTTGTGGTCGACGAAGTTGCCGTTCGACACCGCGAAGGCACGGTCGAGCGGCGGACGGAACAGCACCACCGGGCCGTCCCACGCGGCGAGGTCATAGACCGGCAGCGCGGCGCGGAAGGCCGCCTCGATCGCCGCGTTGTGGAAGGCATGCTCCGGCGCCGCCGCCGGATCCTCGGCGCGGCTGAAGCGGCGAAGCTCCCAGGCGATGCGCGCCTTCGCCCATTCGGCGAAATAGCCGAGACCCTTCGTCCGGATCTCCTGCCACTTGATGATCGCCCGGTCGCGCCGGGTCAGGACGGGGCGCATCGGCAGCGGCGTGTCGAGCATGACGACGAGCGCCACCTTCTCGCCCGCGGCCTCCAGCTGGCGCGCCATCTCCCACGCCGTGAGGCCGCCGCCGGAGAAGCCTCCGACGAGGTAGGGGCCGTGCGGCTGCACCGCCCGCATCTCGGCGATGTAGTCCGCCGCCGCCTCGGCGAGCGTCGCGTGCGGTTCCTCGCCGCCATAGAGCCCGCGGGCCTGCAGGCCATAGAACGGCCGGTCGGCGCCGAGCAGGTGGGCGAGGTGGCGCAGGTTGAGGACGTTCCCGAACATCCCGGCGACGAGGAAGAACGGCGTCCGCGCGCCGCCCTCGCCGTCATGCATGGCAACGAGGTGCTTGAAGCGGGGAGCCGGCGCGGCCTCGCGCGGCGCCCCGCCCTCCGCGGGCATGTCGGTGTGGCCGACCTCCGCCGCGATGAGCGCGGCACACTTGGCAATCGTCGGGGCCTCGAACAGCACCGAGATCGGGAAGTCGACGCGATAGGCCTTCTTCACCATCACGAACAGCCGCACCGCGATCAGCGAATGGCCGCCCAGGTCGAAGAAACTGTCCTCGACGCCCACCCGGCTGACGCCCAGCAGCTCCTCCCAGAAGCCCACCAGCATCCGCTCGATGTCGTTGCGCGGCTCGACATAGGCCGTATCCAGCTCCGGCCGGTCGAATTTCTGCCCGGCCTCGGCCGTCGCCGCCACGCCCTCCGCCGCCTGCGCCACCAGCGCCGGCAGGTCCAGCGAGCTGACCACCACCTGCGCAAGCCCGGTCGCCAGCGCCCGGTCGAAGGCGTCCGCCCCCTCCGCCGGCAGGATGCCCT
>JBGALW010000244.1:0-4989 GCA_044223585.1 Amaricoccus sp. | reverse complement strand
CAACGCCCGGCCGAACTGAGTCATGCCCTGGCCGCCCTTGGCCTCCTTGCGGGCGACGCGGAACACCGAGTGCTTGTCGGAGTAGAAGGCGACCGGGCAGCCATGCGCCTCGAGATAGCCCTGCAGAGCCTCGAAGTAGGGGTCGCTGCACGGTTTGTTCGAAACTGCACGCCAAGGCGGAATCAATGGGCGGTCGGGCGCGTCCGCCGCTTCGGCGGCAAGGCGGCGACAGCCTTGGTCAGCCAGGCGACGGCCCCGAGCGTGCGGTGCCAGGCCGCCCCGCATTCGGTGACGTAGTCGGTCGCCTCGTCCGGTCCTCCCATGGTGACGTAGCCCTCGGTCGAGGGCACCGGCGGCTTGGTTCCGGCAAGGATCCCCGGCACGTGCTCGTTCGCCCTCCAAGCGTCCCGCGCCAGCTTCACCGCCCGCTTGTCGTCCTCCCCACCCTCACGAAAGGCGAGCAGTGCTTCGGTGTAGAGCCAGAACGCGCTGCCCTCGTCCTCGTAGGAGGCCAGCAACTCCTTCAGCGCAGCATCCTCGCCGCGCCGCAGCAGGCAGCCGGCGAGGAGATAGCGGATGCCCTGGTTGTCGTTCGGGTTCAGCCGGAGCATGTCGCGGAAGTGGCTCATGGCGCTGTCCTCGTCACCGAGCTTCAGCAGCGTGAGCGCAAGGCCGACCCGGGCGCGCATGTAGGGCCGGGTCTCGAGGAAGCCCCAGAAGTGCCCGTCGTACTCCGCGAAGCCTTCGGGCCCGAGCGCGAGTTCGCCCGCCTCAAGGCCCCTGACGTAGAAATCGCGCGCCTCCTCCGCCGACCGCGCGGCTTCCTCGGCGAGGAGGACGTAGGCATCGGCGCAGAGCGGCGAGATGGTCAGCGCCTTGAAGGCGAGGGCGATGCGGGAGCGGGAGGTGGTCCGCTCCCAGGCCTCGTACATCACGTCCTGCGCCTTCGTGGTCGGGTCGTCGCCGCGCCCGCCAATGGCCGCCAGAAAGCCCTCCATGGCTCGCCGATCCGGCAGCAGCGCCGGCACCGCGGCGGCTGCGGAGCGCCGCGGTGCCTTCACGGTCGTCTTCGCCCGCGGTTTCTTTGGGACCGGCATGCTCATCCTCCGCTTCTTCATCGCGCCGCGGCGCTCCCCGCCGGGGGGCCATCCGTCCGATGCGCGGCGACGATCCGCGACACCGTCGGCTGGCTGATGCCGAACAGGCGGGCCATCTCGGCGCCGGTCTTCCGGCCCGAGATGACGCTTTCGGCGATCTCCCGCCGCTTGGTAACATCGAGCTTCGGCCGCCGCCCGCCGATGCGGCCCTCGGCGCGCGCTGCGGCAAGGCCGGCGGAGGTACGCTCGCGGATCATGGCACGCTCGAACTCCGCGAAGGCGCCGACCATCTGCATCATCATCCGCCCTGCCGGCGTGGTGGTGTCGATGCTCTCGGTCAGTGAGCGGAAACCCGCGCCGGCGGCGGCGATCCGCTCCATGACGTGCAGCACGTCTTTCAAAGACCGGGACAGCCGATCGAGTTTCCAGACCACGACGATGTCCCCCTCGCGCAGCTGATCGAGCAGGCGATGCAGTTCCGGTCGGTCCCACCGGCCGCCCGAGGCGGCCTCCTCGAAGATCTTCCGGCAGCCGGCCGCCCGAAGGGCACGGACCTGCAGGGCGCTGCTCTGGTCGTCGCCCTTCGAGACGCGGGCATAACCGAGCAGCATGCCGGTCGCGGGGTCGGGGGCGGCTTTCGCAAACGAGGGTTTGCGCACGGGGCGGCGGGTCACGGCAGATCCTCGGGTCTTGGCTTTCGATATCCTCTTTCAGATCGGCTCCGAAAGGCAACTGGTTTACGAACGGTGCTCGGCCCCGGAACCAAGGACGTCCTCATGCCCCGCCGCACCCTGCTCTCCGCCGAGGCACGCTCGCGCCTGTTCGGCATCCCGACCGAGCGCGCCGAGATGGCCCGGCACTATGTCCTGGATGCGGCGGACCTCGCGCTCGTCCGTGCCCGGCGTCGTGCAGCCAACCGGCTCGGCTTCGCCGTCCAGCTCTGCTTGCTGCGTCACCCCGGCGCGGGCCTCGGGCCGGTCGAGCGGCCACCCGCAGCGATGATCGCTTTCGTCGCGGAGCAACTCGGCGTGCCGCTCACCGCCTTTGCCGACTACGCCGCGCGCGATCAGACCCGCCGTGAGCACGCCGCCGAACTGGCGGCTGCGCTGCGACTGCAGAGCTTCCGCCTGGCCAACTGGCGCGCCTGCCTGCGGGTCGGAGCCGAGGCAGCCTGGGCGACCGACCGGGGCGAGCCGATCGTCGCGGCAATGCTCGCTCACCTGCGGCGTGAAGGGGTCATCGTACCGGGCGCGGCGGTGCTGGAGCGGATCGGGCTCGCCGCACGCGCACGGGCCCGTCGCCTCGCGTTCACCAGGCTTATCGAGGGCATCGGCGATGCCGAGCGGACCACCCTTGACGCCATGCTGAGGCCTGACCCGGCGCTGCGCGGACGGTCGCGCCTCGCCTGGCTCCGCGACGTGCCGGAGGCGCCAAGTCCGGGGAACATCCTGGCACTGCTCGACCGCCTGGAATGGGTGCAGGCGGTCAGTGTCGACACCGGGTGCGCAGGGCGCATCCACCCGCTGCGGCTGGCCCGGCTGGTGGAGGAGGGCAGCATCGCCACGGCGCAGCACCTCGCTGGTCTCGAGCCGGTGCGCCGGGCGGCACTGCTGGTCGTGCAGGTGGCCGAGCTGCGCACCCGTCTCGCCGACGCCTCCCTCGCCATGTTCGGCAAATACACCGGCTCGCTGTTCACCAAGGCCCGCAACCGCGACGACCGGCGCTTCCAGGCCACCCGGCGCGACGTCGCCCGCACCCTCCTCCTGTTCCGCCGCACCATCACGGCGCTGCAGCGGGCCCGCGACGTCGGCGAGGAGGGTGTCGCCGCCGTCGAGCGCGAGGTCGGCATGACCCGACTCGCCGACGCGCTGCCGGTGATCGACGCAGCGGCCGGCGTGGCGGAGCCGGAGATCCTCGTCACCGTCGCCGAGCGCTACACGGTGCTGCGCCGTGTCGTGCCGCGCTTCCTCGCCGCCTTCGAGTTCCGGTCGAACACGCCACGGGACCCGCTCCTGGCCGCGATCGAACTCCTCAAGGCCCTCGACCGGGACGGCACCCGTGCCCTGCCGCGCCGACCGCCGGCGGCGTTCCTGCCGCCGCGATGGCGGAAGCTGATCTTCGCCGGGGAGACGCCAGACCGGCGCCTCTACGAGACCGCCGTGCTGGCGATCCTCCGTGACCGTCTCCGCGGCGCCGGCATCTGGGTCGCCGGAACCCGCGACCACCAGGCCTTCGAGAGCTATCTGCTGTCGGCGGAGGCGGCAGGCATCGCCGCGCCGGCCATCGGAGGGGAAGCGGACCCCGAGCGCTACGTCGCCGCCCGCGCGGCCCTGCTGAACGAACGCCTGACCGCGATCGCGGACCTCGCTGCCCGTGGCGCGCTCGACGGTGTGGAGATCGAAGAGGGCGAGCTCTACATCGCCCGGGCCAGGCCCGCGGTTCCGGACGAGGCCCGCCTCTGGGCCGACCGGCTCTACGGCATGGTGCCCCGGGTGCGGGTGACCGAGGTGCTGGCCGACGTCGGGCGCGCCACCGGCTTCGCCGCCTGCTTTACCCACCTGCGCACCGGCAACCCGCCCGCCGACGTGCCCGCCCTGCTCGCCGCGATCCTGGCCGACGGCACCAATCTCGGCCTTGCGCGCATGGCCGACGCGACCCGCGGCCTGACCTACCACCACCTCGTCAACATGGCGCAGTGGCACATCAACGAGGACAACTACGCTTCCGGCCGCGCAGCCATCGTCGAGGCTCAGCACCGGCACCCGATGGCGTCACGCTGGGGCGACGGGACCGACGCCTCCTCGGACGGCCAGTACTTCCGCGCCGGCGGCCGAGCCGGGCCGGCCGGCGACGTCAACGCCCGCTATGGTACCGACCCGGGCGTGGTGCTCTACACCCACCACTCCGGCCGCTACGCGCCGATGTTCAGCCGTGTCATCGCGGCTACCGCCGGGGAGGCGCCTTACGTGCTCGACGGGCTGCATCCCGACGCGCACCGCACGAGCATCCGCATCGCCGAGCACTACACCGACACCGCCGGCGCTACCGACCACGTGTTCGGCCTGTGCCACCTGCTCGGCTACTCCTTCGCGCCGCGCGTCCGCGACCTGCGGGAGCGCAAACTCTACGTTATCGGGAAGTCGGATCGCTATCCGCTCCTCGAGCCGCTGCTCGGCGATCCGGTCGACACCACGGCGATCGTGGCAGGCTGGGCCGAGCTCGTCCGGGTGAAGGCCTCGATCGAGGCCGGCGCCGTCGCGCCCTCGGTCATCCTCCGCCGCCTCGCCGCCACGAGCGCCGGCAACGTGCTATCGCGCGCGCTGCGCGCCGTCGGCCGCATCGAGCGGACGCTGTTCGTGCTGCGATGGCTGTCCGACCCAGTGCTCCGCCAGCGTAGCCACGCCGGGCTGAACAAGGGAGAAGCCAGCAACGCCCTGCGCCGCGCCGTGTTCTTCCACCGCCAGGGCGAGTTCCGCGACCGGACCTTCGAGAGCCAGAGCTTCCGCGCCTCCGGCCTCAGCCTCGTCACCGCCGCGATCGTCCACTGGAACACCATCTACCTCGACCTCGCGGTCAGGCGGCTGCGCGCCGGCGGCGTCGCCGTGCCCGACGACATGCTGGCCCATGTCGCGCCGCTCGGCTGGGAGCACATCTCGCTCACCGGCGACTACGACTGGGCGTCGGTCTCACCGCCACCCGGCGGTTTCAGGCCGCTCCGCGACGTTCCTGCCGCGTTCCTCCCACGCGCCGCTTAGCGTGCAGTTTTGAGCAAACCGTGCAGTGATCCCAAGTAGGCGAAGGCACTCTCCGAGGTCACGAAGCGCAGCTGCATCAGCCGGCCGCTGGCATCGTCGATGAAGACCAGCAGCGTGCACGGCTCCGCCCGGTCCTC
>JBGALW010000243.1:0-5025 GCA_044223585.1 Amaricoccus sp. | reverse complement strand
CGGGGACGAGGGCGAGGCGGCCGGTCGCGCCGCCGGCGAGCGCGGTGAGGACGGCGGGCGCGAGGTTGCCGTCGAGCAGCATCGCGCCCGGCCAGGGAAGGCGGAGCGGCGCGAGGAGGGCGAGGCCGGTCCGCTCCAGCCCGGTGCAGTCGGCGACCCCGGCGAGCAGGCACCCGTCGGCCGCCTCGATCGCGACGTAGCGGTCGGTCGGGCCGGGGTGGCGGGTGAGGGCGCCGGTGGCGATGCCGGCGGCGGCGATGCGGGCGGCGAGCGCGTCGCCCTCCGGGTCGCTGCCGAGGGCGGCGAGCAGCGTGACGGCACCGCCGAGGCCGGCGAGCGCAAGGGCGACGTTGAGCGCGACCCCGCCCGGCTGGCGGGTGACGCGTCCGGGGACGTCGGCGCCGGGCGGCAGCGCGGCGTCCGTGCGGGCGATGATGTCCCAGTGCGCGGCGCCGGCGCAGAGGATGCCGCGCGAAGGCAGGTCGGGCTCTGGCATCAGGCGGAGGCGAGCATGGCGTCTCAGTCCCGCGTCTTGGGGCTTTTCAGGCCGGACGATTTCCGGGATCCTGCCTGCGGTCAAGCGGCGAGGGATTTCTCATGCCCGCGTTCATCGCGACAGACATGACCCTGCGGCCCGCCACCCGCGACGACGGGTTGCCCCTCGCGCGGCTGGCGGTGCTGGCGAGCGAGGGGCTGACCTCGTACCTCTGGGCGCGGGCGGAACCGGGGGCCGATCCGCTCGCGGTCGGCGCGGCGCGGGCGGCGCGGGACGAGGGGGCGTTTTCCTGGCGGAACGCGACCCTGGCGGAGGTCGGCGGTGTCGTGGCCGGCGGGCTGCTGACCTGGCGCATCCCCGACGCGCCGGAGCCGCTCGACGGATTGCCGCCGATGTTCCGGCCGCTCCAGGCGCTGGAGAACCGCGCGCCGGGCAGCCAGTACGTCAACATGCTCGCGACCTTCGAGGCGTTCCGCGGCCGGGGAGTCGGCACCGCGCTGCTCGCCGAGGCGGCGCGGCTGGGACGGGACGCGGCCGGCGGGATGAGCCTCATCGTCGCCGACGGGAACGCCCCGGCACGGCGGCTCTATCGCGCGGTCGGCTATGACGAGGTGGCGTCCGAGCCGATCGTCCGGGAGGGCTGGACCTGTGACAGCGAGGCCTGGATCCTGATGGTGCGGCGGTGACGTCCGGCGGCCCGCGCAGCCCTTCAAATCGGGGTCGCGGCGCGCTACATTGCCGGGTGGCGGGTGCTGGCCTTCCCGTGAGGGGCCCATATCCTGTTGGCCTTAAGTATTCTTGAGGGAATCGGCTCTGTGACTGGTCCTGGCCTATCGCATCTGGTGCCCACCTGGTCAGCCAGGCTCTCAAGGATTGATCGCTTCCACGGTCGCGCCGGGCCCGCCACTTTCCGCATTTCGTGACCGATCGCGCCGCAGAGAAGGCGGCCGTCCGTGCGGCGGCCTTCGCGGTTCGGGCGGCGGCCTTGGCTGGTGCGCCGGAGGCGCCGCGGGCGGTCGCGGCGCATGTCTCGGCGCTGGTCCGCGGGCTTCCGGCGGTGCGCCGGGTTGCGGGCTACATGCCGATCCGGAGCGAGCTTGATCCCCTGCCGACGATGACGGCGCTCGCGGCGGCCGGCGTCGTGCTGTGCCTGCCGGTGGTGACCGGCCGGGCGCAGCCGCTGGCGTTTCGCGACTGGGCGCCGGGTGCGGCGCTGGAGCCGGGCGCCTTCGGGGTGCCGGTGCCTGCGGACGGCGCGCCGGTGGTGCCGGACGCGCTGCTGGTGCCGATGCTCGCCTTCGATGCGCGCGGGCACCGGCTCGGCTATGGCGGCGGTTTCTATGACCGAACGATCGCGGCGCTCCGGGCCGGGCCGGGGGTGCTGGCGCTCGGCCTCGCCTTTGCGGCGCAGGAGGTGGCCGCGCTGCCGGACGCCGGGACCGACATGGTTCTCGACGCCATCGCGACCGAGCGCGGGGTGATGCGCTACTCCGCCGCCTCCTGATAGCTTTCGACCGGCGGGCAGGAGCAGACGAGGTTGCGGTCGCCGAAGGCGTTGTCGACCCGGTTCACCGGCGCCCAGTACTTGTCGACCCGGAAGGCGCCCGGCGGATAGCAGGCGGCCTCGCGGCTGTAGGGCCGGTCCCAGTCGCCGACGAGATCCTCGACCGTGTGGGGGCTGCGCTTCAGCGGGTTGTTCTCCGGATCCATGGTGCCGTCGGCGATCGCCTGTGCCTCGTCGGCGATCGCCAGCATCGCGGCGACGAACCGGTCGAGCTCGGCCTTGGGCTCGCTTTCGGTCGGCTCGACCATCAGCGTGCCCGCGACCGGCCAGCTCATCGTCGGGGCGTGAAAGCCGCTGTCGATCAGCCGCTTGGCGACGTCGTCCACCGTCACGCCGGCGCTGTCCTTCAGCACGCGGGTGTCGATGATGCATTCGTGCGCCACCCGGCCGCCCCGCGAGTAGAGCACCGGGTAGGCGTCCTTGAGGCGCGCGGCGATGTAGTTGGCGTTGAGGATCGCGACCCGTGTCGCCTGCGTCACTCCCGGCCCGCCCATCATGAGCAGGTAGGTCCAGGAGATGACGAGGAGCGAGGGCGAGCCGAAGTCCGCGGCGCTGACCCGTCCGGCGCCGCCGGGGCGGCCGGGCAGGAACGGCACGAGATGCGCCTTCACCCCGATCGGCCCCATGCCGGGCCCGCCGCCGCCGTGCGGGATGCAGAAGGTCTTGTGGAGGTTGAGGTGGCTGACGTCCGAGCCGATGTCGCCCGGCCGCGCCAGCCCCACGAGCGCGTTCATGTTGGCGCCGTCGAGATAGACCTGACCGCCGTGGGCGTGGGTGATGTCGCAGACCGCCCGTACGGTTTCCTCGAAGACCCCGTGGGTCGAGGGATAGGTGATCATCGTGCAGGCGAGTTCCGCGCCGTACTGCGCCGCCTTCGCCTCGAAGTCCGCGAGGTCGATGTCGCCGTTCTCGGCCGCCCTGACCGGCACCACCCGCATCCCGGCCATCTGGGCGCTGGCCGGGTTGGTGCCGTGCGCCGAGGTCGGGATCAGGCAGACGTCGCGGCGGCCGTCGCCGCGGCTGGCATGCCAGGCGCGGATCGTCATCAGGCCGGCGTATTCGCCCTGCGCGCCGCTGTTCGGCTGCATCGAGAAGGCATCGTAGCCGGTGATCGCGCAGAGCTTGTCGCAGAGGTCGCCGATCACTTCCTGATAGCCCTCGGTCTGGTCCGACGGGACGAAGGGGTGGATGTCGGCGAATTCCGGCCAGCTGAGCGGCATCATCTCGGCCGTGGCGTTCAGCTTCATCGTGCAGGAGCCGAGCGGGATCATCGCCCGGTCTAGCGCAAGGTCGCGGTCGGCGAGGCGGCGCATGTAGCGCGTCATCTCCGCCTCGGCCCGGTTCATGTGGAAGATCGGGTGGGTGAGGTAGGGGCTGGTCCGGATCAGGTCCTCGGGCAGGCGGTATTCGTGGTCGAGAGCGCGGTCGAGCATGTCGCCGCCGAAGGCCCGCCAGACGCCCTGCGTGTGCTCGCGCCGGGTGCGCTCGTCGAGGCTGACGCCGATGCGGTCGCCACCGATCTTGCGGAGGTTGATCCCCTCGGCGACGGCGGCCTTGAGGATGACGCCCTGCAGCGCCCCGACGTGCACGGTGATCGTGTCGAAGAAGTCCGTGGGCTCGACGGTGAAGCCGAGGCTTTCGAGGCCCTTGGCGAGCCGCACGGTCTTGCGGTGGATGCGCTGGGCGATCGCCTTCAGGCCCTCCGGGCCGTGGAACACCGCGTACATCGAGGCCATGACCGCGAGCAGGGCCTGCGCGGTGCAGACGTTGGAGGTCGCCTTCTCGCGGCGGATGTGCTGCTCGCGGGTCTGCAGCGCGAGGCGGTAGGCGCGGTTGCCGCGGGCGTCGATCGAGACGCCGACGATCCGGCCCGGCATCGACCGCTTCAGGCCGTCGCGCACCGCCATGTAGGCCGCATGCGGTCCGCCGAAGCCGAGCGGCACGCCGAAGCGCTGGGTCGAGCCGATGGCGATGTCGGCGCCCATCTCGCCCGGCGGCTTGAGGAGCGTCAGCGCCAGCGGGTCGGCGGCGACGCAGGCGAGGGCGTTCGCTGCGTGCAGCGCCGCGATAGGCCCGGCGAAGTCGTGGCAGTGGCCGTAGGTGCCGGGATACTGGAAGATCGCACCGAACACCGCTGCCGGGTCGAGGTCGGCGAAGGGGTCGCCGACGATCACCTCCCAGCCGAGCGGCTCGGCGCGGGTGCGGATCACCGCGATGGTCTGCGGGTGGCAGTGATGGTCGACGAAGAAGGCGGTCGCCTTCGACTTCGCCGCCCGCTGGCAGAGCGCCATCGCCTCGGCCGCCGCCGTCGCCTCGTCGAGGAGGCTCGCGTTGGCGACGTCGAGGCCGGTCAGGTCGCAGACCATGGTCTGGAAGTTGAGAAGCGCCTCCAGCCGGCCCTGGCTCACCTCCGGCTGGTAGGGGGTGTAGGCGGTGTACCAGGCGGGATTTTCGAGGATGTTCCGCTGGATGACCGGCGGCGTCACCGTGCCGTGGTAGCCTTGTCCGATGAGGCTCGTCAGCACCCGGTTCTTCGCCGCGGTCAGCCGCAGCCGGTGCAGCGCCGCCTGCTCGGACAGGGGGGCGCCCCAGTCGAGCGGCGCCGCCTGGCGGATGGCTGCCGGAACGGTCTCGTCGATCAGCGCGTCCAGCGACGGCGCGCCGACCGCCTCGAGCATCGCGGCCATCTCCGAGGGGCTCGGCCCGATGTGGCGCCGGTTGGCGAAGTCGTAGGGGTGATACTCGGATTCCTGAAATGCCATAGGCTCACACTACCTTGTCCGGGCGCGGTCGGGCCGGTCCGCGAGGATTTCCGAAACGTTTATTCCCTGTGGGGACGCCGGACGCAACGCCCCGGGTGCGGCGCAGCGACCCCGGCCGGTCGCGGGCCGCCTTTGCGGCCGGAAGGAGCGCGCAGGTGCGCGCATTGTTTCCTTGCCGGCTTTCCGCCTGTTGGCGGAAAGCG
>JBGALW010000242.1:0-5035 GCA_044223585.1 Amaricoccus sp. | reverse complement strand
GCGTCGATCTGGTCGTAGGCCTTGAACTCGCCGAAGTACTTGGTGATCGCCGCCGTCAGCGACGTCTTCCCGTGGTCCACGTGGCCGATCGTTCCCACGTTCACATGCGGCTTCGTCCGCTCAAACTTTGCCTTCGCCATCCTTCGGCTTTCCCTTGTTCGGGGCGCGGGCGTGCCTCGCCCCCCTTTCCGCAGAATGGGCGCGAGATAGTGGCAATCACCCGAAAGCGCAAGCGCGGGATGTCAGCCTTCGCGACCCTGCATTGATGTCGTCGGGACTTCCGCCGCACAGAGGCAAATCTTAATGGCCACGCCCCATTCTCGGCGCCGGGGAATCGGGGGCGGTCATGGTCAGGTCGAGCTATCGCACGTCGGATGCGCCGCCGCCTGTGCGGCTTGCCGAGCTGATCGGCGCCCTGAGCCATGCCCTCGACATGACGGAAGGCCAGCCGCCCGGCCATTGCATCCGTGCCTGCTGGATCGGCGTTCATGTCGGTCAGGCGCTGCAGATCGAACCGCGCCTGTTGCCCGACCTCTATTACACGCTGCTCCTGAAGGATCTCGGCTGCAGCAGCAACGCCGCCCGCATCTGCTCGCTCTATCTGGCCGATGACATCCGCTTCAAGCGCGGGTTCAAGACCATCGACGGCAGCCTCGCCTCTGCCCTGCGCTTTGTCTTTACCCAGACCGGGCTCGAAGCGGGCCTTTCGGAGAGAATCCGCGCGATCGTCAACATCCTGCAGAATGGCGGCGAGATCGTCCGCGACCTCATCGAGACGCGATGCCACCGCGGCGCCGAGATCGCCGCGAAGATGCGCTTCTCTGTCGAGGTGCAGCGCGGGATCCGCAGCCTCGACGAGCATTGGGACGGCGCCGGCCAACCGGAGGGACTGCGGGGCAATGCGATTCCGATGAACGCCGCCATCGCGCTGCTGGCGCAGGTCGTCGATGTCTTTCACACCGAGCGCGGCCCGGATGCGGCGGTCGCCGAGGTCCGGGCGCGGGCCGGCCACTGGTTTGCCCCGGCGCTGGTCGACGGCTTGCTCGCCGCGCAGGCCGTTCCGGGCTTCTGGGAGGGCCTTGCCGATCCGGCGGTGGCCGACCGGGTCCTGGCCCTCGATCCGTCGGCCGACGCCGCGCCGGTGGACGAGGGGTATCTCGACGACATTGCGTCCGCCTTTTCCGACGTGGTGGACGCCAAGAGCACCTTCACCGCCGACCATTCCCGCCGCGTGACGCTCTACGCGGACATGATCGCGGAGGAGATGGGCCTCGGCAGTGCGCACCGCCGCTGGCTGAGGCGGGCCGGGTTGCTGCACGACATCGGCAAGCTCGCGGTCAGCAACACGATCCTCGACAAGCCCGGCCGACCGGATGATGCGGAATGGGCCGCGCTGCGCGCGCATCCCGGCCGGGGCGAGGAAATACTGATGCGGGTCGCCGCCTTTCGCGACATTGCGCCGCTCGCCGGCGCTCACCATGAGCGGCTGGACGGGCGGGGCTATCCGCGCGGTCTGCGCGACGACGAGATCTGTCTGGAGACGCGCATCCTGACCGTGGCCGATGTCTTTGACGCCCTTTCGGCCGATCGGCCCTACCGGCCGGCCATGCCGATCGCCGACGCGCTCGCGATTCTCGACAAGGACACTGGTACTGCCTTCGACGCGACGTGCGTGGCCGCGCTGCGGCGCGGCCTCGAGCGGCTGACATCGGGCACCATCGTCGCTGCCGCCTGACCACCGCCCGCGGTCTCTGTTCCTGACAGCCGCGCGCGGTCCGGGCCACCGCCGTCCTCCCGTCTCCCCGGCAACGCCGCCGACGCGAAGGCCAGGCTCTCACTCCTTGTTCCCCGGTGCCGACGAGCCGCGTTTCGCGCCGTCGCGGGTCTCTTGCGTCGGCGGGCTCCCGTCGGCATGCAGGTCTGCCGGACGGCCTTGAGAAAAGCCCGGTCCGCGGTCGTTCGGGTGTTGACAAGGCATTACCTCCCCCCTAGGTTCCGCGCGCTCCGAAGGGGGGTTCCGGCCGCCTTTCGCACAGCCTGCAAATGGCGGTCACGACTCGGGCCGAGGCCCCAGTCCTCTGGAATTTCGCCGCGGCGGACCATGGGTGGTTCCGCCGTGGCTGTTTTGGCTTTCGCGTCGCGGGGGCCGCGATGACGAATAGGGTGAGACGAGGTCAGGACTCGAATGCCAACGATCCAACAGCTGATCCGCAAGCCGCGGCAGCCGCGCGTGAACCGGTCGAAGTCGATGCACCTGCAGGGCAGCCCGCAAAAGCGGGGCGTCTGCACGCGCGTCTACACCACCACGCCGAAGAAGCCGAACTCGGCCATGCGGAAGGTCGCCAAGGTGCGCCTGACCAATGGCTACGAGGTCATCAGCTATATCCCCGGCGAGAGCCACAACCTTCAGGAGCATTCGGTCGTGCTGATCCGCGGCGGCCGCGTGAAGGACCTTCCGGGCGTGCGCTATCACATCCTGCGCGGCGTGCTCGACACGCAGGGCGTCAAGAACCGCAAGCAGCGCCGCTCGAAGTACGGCGCGAAGCGCCCGAAGTGATTCCGGGCGAAGTGAGGAACTGAGAGATGTCGCGACGCCGCCAGGCCGATAAGCGTGAGATCCTTCCCGACGCCAAGTTCGGGGACAAGGTCGTCACGAAGTTCATGAACAACCTGATGCACGACGGCAAGAAGTCGGTCGCCGAGGGCATCGTCTACGGCGCCTTCGAGCGCGTGGAGACGAAGCTCCGCAAGCCGCCGGTCGAAGTGTTCCACGAGGCGCTCGACAACGTGAAGCCGTCGGTCGAGGTCCGCTCGCGCCGCGTCGGCGGTGCCACCTACCAGGTACCGGTCGAGGTTCGCCCGGAGCGCCGCGAGGCGCTGGCGATCCGCTGGCTCATCAAGGCGAGCCGCGCCCGCAACGAGCACACGATGGAGGAGCGTCTGGCGGGCGAACTGCTCGACGCCGCCAACATGCGCGGCGCCGCCGTGAAGAAGCGTGAAGACACCCACAAGATGGCCGACGCCAACAAGGCGTTCAGCCATTACCGCTGGTAACGGCGGAAGACAGGAACAGGCAGATGGCCCGCGAGTATCCTCTCGATCTCTATCGTAACTTCGGCATCATGGCGCACATCGATGCCGGCAAGACGACCACGACCGAGCGTATCCTGTATTACACCGGCAAGAGCCACAAGATCGGCGAGGTCCATGACGGGGCCGCGACGATGGACTGGATGGAGCAGGAGCAGGAGCGGGGCATCACCATCACCTCGGCCGCGACCACGACCTTCTGGGAGCGCACCGAGGACGGCAAGACGCCGGACACCCCGAAGCACCGCTTCAACATCATCGACACCCCGGGCCACGTCGACTTCACCATCGAGGTGGAACGCAGCCTCGCCGTGCTCGACGGCGCGGTGTGCGTGCTCGACGCCAATGCCGGCGTGGAGCCGCAGACCGAGACGGTGTGGCGCCAGGCCGACCGCTACAAGGTGCCGCGCATCGTGTTCGTCAACAAGATGGACAAGATCGGCGCGGACTTCTTCAACTGCGTCCGCATGATCAAGGACCGGACCGGCGCGACCCCGTGCCCGATCCAGCTGCCGATCGGCGCCGAGACCGCGCTGGAAGGCCATGTCGACCTGATCACCATGGAAGAGTGGACCTGGACCGGCGAGGATCTGGGCGCCACCTGGACCCGCCAGGCGATCCGTCCCGAGCTGGCCGACCAGGCCGCCGAGATGCGCGCCACCATGGTCGAGCTGGCCGTCGAGATGGACGACGCGGCGATGGAGGCCTATCTGGAGGGCGAAGAGCCCGACGTGGCCACCCTGCGCAAGCTGATCCGCAAGGGCACGCTCGAGATGAAGTTCGTGCCGGTGATCTGCGGCTCGGCCTTCAAGAACAAGGGCGTGCAGCCGATGCTGAACGCCGTGATCGACTTCCTGCCGAACCCGCTGGACGTGAAGCCCTACATGGGCTTCGCGCCGGGCGACGAGACGGAAACCCGCAACATCGCCCGCTCCGCCGACGATGCGCAGCCCTTCTCGGGCCTCGCCTTCAAGATCATGAACGACCCCTTCGTGGGCTCGCTCACCTTCACCCGGATCTACTCCGGGGTGATCAAGAAGGGCGACCAGCTCATGAACTCCACCAAGGGCAAGCGCGAGCGCGTCGGCCGCATGATGATGATGCATGCGATCAACCGCGAGGAGATCGAAGAGGCCTACGCCGGCGACATCATCGCCCTGGCCGGCCTCAAGGACACCACGACGGGCGACACGCTCTGCGATCCGACGAAGCCGGTGGTCCTCGAGACCATGACCTTCCCCGAGCCGGTGATCGAGATCGCCGTCGAGCCCAAGACCAAGAACGACCAGGAAAAGATGGCCGCCGGCCTCGCGCGCCTCGCCGCCGAGGACCCGTCCTTCCGGGTGGAGACCGACCGCGAGAGCGGCCAGACCATCATGAAGGGCATGGGCGAGCTCCATCTCGACATCCTGGTCGACCGGCTGAAGCGCGAGTTCAAGGTCGAGGCCAACATCGGCGCGCCGCAGGTGGCCTATCGCGAGACCATCTCCAAGGCGGCCGAGATCGACTACACCCACAAGAAGCAGACCGGCGGTTCGGGCCAGTTCGCGCGGGTGAAGCTGAACATCCTGCCGACCGAGCCGGGCGAGGGCTATTCCTTCGAGTCGAAGATCATCGGCGGCTCGGTGCCCAAGGAATACATCCCCGGCGTCGAGAAGGGCATCCAGTCGGTCATGGACTCCGGTCCGCTGGCGGGGTTCCCCGTGATCGACTTCAAGGTGCAGCTGATCGACGGCGCCTTCCATGACGTCGACTCCTCGGTGCTCGCATTCGAGATCGCGTCCCGGGCGGCGATGCGCGAGGGCCTGAAGAAGGCCGGCGCCAAGCTGCTGGAGCCGATCATGAAGGTCGAGGTGGTGACCCCGGACGACTACACCGGCGGCATCATCGGCGACCTGACCTCCCGGCGCGGCCAGATCGGCGGCCAGGACAGCCGCGGCAACGC
>JBGALW010000241.1:0-5036 GCA_044223585.1 Amaricoccus sp. | reverse complement strand
CCGCCACCGTCAGGGCCGCGAGCCCGGCCGCCACCGCCGCGGCCCCGCGCCAGCCCCGCGGCAGGCGCGGCAGCTCGAGGAAGTCCCAGAGTTCGCCCGCGAAGGCCCCGAGCTCGTGCGCCAGCGCCGCGACGCCCCCGGCGAGGAGGCCCTGGGTCAGCGGATCGCGCGGCAGAAGCGAGGGGGTGAGCGCCGCCCCGAAGGCGAGCCCGGCCAGCAGCAGCCCAAAGGGATGCACCAGTGTCGGCCGGGCGACGGAGTCCCGCGGTTCCGTCCCGGTCCCGTCCATGGCGTCTCTCCCTGCCCCGCACGCTGCCGCCGCCGGGGCTAGCACGGGGCGGCATGCCCCCGAAGTGAAACAAATGTGGCAGTCCGGCCGGACCCCGCCCCTTTGCACTCTGCGCCGCAGGGGCCTATTTCGGGGGGGCCATCGAAGGAGCCGCCCATGACCCTCGCCAGCCGCATCGCCTGGGATGACACCGTCCTGCCGTTCCAGCTGGACCGTGCCGACATCCGTGGCCGCGTCGGGCGGCTCGACGCGGTGCTGGAGACGATCCTCGGCCAGCACGAATATCCCGCGCCGGTGGCGCAGCTGGTCGCCGAGGCCGCCCTCATCACCGCGCTGATCGGCCAGACCATCAAGCTTCGCTGGAAGCTCAGCCTGCAGATCCGCGGCGACGGGCCGGTGCGGCTGATCGCCACCGACTATTTCGGCCCGGCCGAGGCCGACCAGCCGGCGCGGATGCGTGCCTATGCAGGTTTCGACCCGGACGCGCTGGCGGAGCGCCTTTCCGACGGCGCGGACGCCCGGCCCTTCGATCTTCTTGGCCAGGGGGTCTTTGCGATCCTGATCGACCAGGGCGCCGGCGCCGTCCCGTACCAGGGTATCACGCCGATCGCCGGCACCTCGCTCGCCGACTGCGCCGAAACCTACTTCGCCCAGTCCGAGCAGCTGCCGACCCGGTTCGCGCTCGCCATGGCCGAGGCGGTGGAGCCCGGCGGCGAGGCGCACTGGCGCGGCGGCGGGGTCCTGCTCCAGCACATGCCGCAGGCCTCGCCCGGGGCCGATACCGGCGCGACGGGCTTCGACGGGCTGATGGCGGCCGAGGACGCGCTGGACGGGCCGGAGGCAGACAACTGGCGCCGCGCGGTCATGCTGCTGGAGACGGTCGAGGCGACCGAACTCCTCGGCCCACATGTCGGCGCCGAGCAGCTGCTGCTCCGGCTCTTCAACGACGAGGGACCGTGGGTCTATCCGGCCCAGCCGGTGCGCTTCGGCTGCACCTGCAGCGCCGAAAAGGTCGTGCAGTCGCTGGCGATCTACCCCGCGGCCGACATCGCCTCGATGACGACGCCCGAGGGCAAGGTGACGGCCGACTGCCAGTTCTGCGGCGCCCACTACGAATTCGACCCCTCGGAGCTCGGCGTGCCGGACGACCCCGCCTGAAGGCCGCGCGGCCGGACCAGTGGCGGACGCGCCCTGCCGCCGCTATCCTGCCGCCGATGGACCAGCATCCGGCACTCCAGCACGACAGCGACGGTGACCTTCTGGCCGCCCTGCCGCTGCCCGCCTACCGCACCGACGCCGCCGGACGCCTGACCGCCTGCAACGCCGCCGCCGCCGACCTCTGGGGCGCAGCGCCCGAGGCCGGGACCGCCTGGCCCGAGGCGTGGCGCTTCCTCGCGCCGGACGGCCGGCCGCTGGCCGCCGACGAGCGGCCCGCCGCCCGCGCCCTGCGCGCCGAACAGCCCCTGCGCGACCTCGCGCTGCTGGCCGAGCGGCCGGACGGCAGCCGGATCCGCGTCGAGGCCAACCCGGTGCCGCTGCGCGACAGCGCCGGCAGGATCACCGGCGTCCTCGACCTGCTGGTCCGGCTCCCCGACGGCACCGGCGCCGACATCGACCGCGCCCGCCTCGCCGCCATCGTCGCCTCCTCCAGCGACGCCATCGTCTCCAAGACGCTCGACGGCATCGTCACCTCGTGGAACGACAGCGCCCGGCGGATCTTCGGGCACTCAGCCGAGGAGATGATCGGCCAGCCGATCACCCGCATCATCCCGGCCGAGCTCCACCATGAGGAGACGGCGATCCTCGCCAAGCTGGCGCGTGGCGAGCGCGTCGCGCATTTCGACACCGTCCGGCTGCACAAGGACGGCGGCCGGGTCGACGTCTCGCTGACGATCTCGCCGCTGATCGACGAGGCCGGCCGGATCGTCGGCGCCTCCAAGGTCGCGCGCGACGTCACCGAGCGGAAACGCAGGGAAGCGCTGCAACGGCTGCTGTTCAACGAGCTGAACCATCGGGTGAAGAACATGCTGGCGACGATCCAGGCGATCGCCAGCCAGTCGCTGCGCCGGACGCCGGACCCCGCCGCCTTCGCGGCCAGCTTCAGCGGCCGGATCCGTGCCCTCTCGGTCATCCACGATCTGCTGGTCGCGAGCGAACTGCGCGGCGCCGAGGTCCGGGCGCTGCTCGGGGCGCTGTTGCCAGGCGCCGCGGGCCGCACGCTCATCGATGGCCCGCCGGTACTGCTGGCACCCAAGCCGGCCGAGCAGCTGGGCCTCGCCCTGCACGAACTCTCGACCAACGCCGCGGCGCACGGCGCTCTTTCGGAAGCGGCGCACGACGGGCGGCTGTCGGTTCGCTGGCACACCGCGGATGGCCGGCTGACGCTCGACTGGCAGGAGACGGGCGCCCCGCGCCCGGCGGCGGCGCCGGCGCACGGCTTCGGCCGCCGGCTGATCGAGCGGGCGCTCACCTCCGTCGGGGGCAGCGCCACGGTTGACGACACGCCGGACGGGCTGACGGCCCGCCTTGTCCTTCCGCTCGCCAGTGCAGAGGCCGATCCCGATCCGGCGCCGCCGCCCGCTGCCGCGCCGGAACCTTCGAACGGTCGCGGGCGCATCCTGCTGGTCGAGGATGAACCGCTGGTCGCGCTCGACATCGAATCCCAGCTGATCGGGCTCGGCTGCACGGTGATCGGCCCGGCGGCGACGCTGGAAAAGGCGATGGCGCTGGTGGAGGCCGGCGGCTTCGACGCGGCCTTCGTCGACGGCAACCTTGGCGGACGTCCGGTCGATTCCGTGGTCGCGGCACTGGCCGCAGGCGGGATCCCCTTCACCTTCGTCACAGGCTACGACCGGGACGCCCTGCCCGCCGCATTCCGCGATGCGCCGCTGCTCGCGAAGCCCTTCTGCCCGGAGCGGCTGGCCGAGGCGCTGCGGAGCATGGTCTCCGGCTGACCGGTTGTCCGACAGCGACCTTCGGTCGGACTGGCTCCAGTGGTCGGAGCCATTGGATCGCGATGTATCGCCGGGATCCCGGCGCGTGACCCGTGGTCAGGCCGCGTCGGCGATCGCCTCGATCCGTCCCGGATCGGTGATGCGGATGCGCGTCGGCGATTCGAGGCAGATGACACCCAGCGCATGCAGCGCGTTGAGCTTGCGGCTGACGGTCTCGATCGTCAGGCCGAGATAGTCGGCGATGTCCGCCCGGCTCATCGGCAGTTCGACGAAGCCGCTGCGCCCGCCTGCCGTGACGGTCAGGAGAAAGTTCGCGAGCTTCTCCGCCGCGCTCATCCGGCCGAGCAGCATCAGCTGGGTCCGGGTCGCCGCAAGCTCGGCGCGCAGCCCCTCCAGCACCCGGTTGCGCACGACGGGGTTGGCCATCTCGGCCTCCAGCCCCGCCATCGGATGCCGGTGCGCCACGACTTCGGTCACCGCCTCGACGGTGTAGCCGTGCCGCTCCTGGCAGCCCACTCCGAGCAGCGATTCCGCACCCGCGAAGCGAAAGATCTGCCGCCGTCCATCCGGGGTCATCCGGCAGCAGCGCACGGTCCCGCGCACGATGGCATAGTAGGCCTCCGCCGGGTCGCCCTCGAAAAACAGCGCCTGACCGCGGCGAAGCCGCACGTCGCGCGCGCTGTCAGGGCGATTGTGGGCGAAGACCGGCATTCCGCGCCTCTCCAGGGATGGCCCGCGCCAGGCACTATGCGGCGCTGCTGTCGAGGGTGAGAAAGCCCGCAATCGGCCGGATCTTACAGTCGGGGATAGTCCCTATCCCGCGCCGCGACAAAACCGGGGCCCTGCCGGGCCCGTCAGGCAGCGTCCCGGCGCACGCCCTCCAGCGCCTCCAGCAGCACCGTCTGGCGGACCGGCTTCATCAGCACCGCCTGCGCGCCCAGCGCGCGCGCCCGTGCGTGCAGCGCCTCGTCCCGGCTCGCCGTCAGCACCAGCACCGGCGGCAGCGGCGCAAGCGCCTGCATCAGCCCGAAACCGCCGAGACCGGGCATATGCAGGTCGAGGAGCAGGCATCCGTCCTGTGACGCGCGGTCGCCGGACAGGAAATCCTCCGCCGACGCGTAGAGCTCGGACCGGTAGCCGGAGACGAGAAGAAGTGCCTCCAGCGACTCGCGCACCGCGAGGTCGTCGTCGACAATCCAGATCACGAAATCGCTGCGCTCCGCCATCGGTCCTGATCCATCGGGGCTGTCGGCTGCACAACGTCGAGGCTACGCCAAGCGATCCGGGGACGGATCCTAGGGATCTCCCTCACGCCGCTTCAGTAGCCGGCCGAATCGTCCGGGACCAGCGCCGCCGCGATCGCCATCCGCACCAGCTGCGCGAGGCTGGCCGCGCCGGTCTTGTGCATCACCCGGCCGCGATGCACCTCGACCGTCCGGGGGCTGAGCCCGAGGGCATGGGCGATGAGCTTGTTCGGCAGGCCCTCAACCATCAGACGCATCACCTCGCCCTCGCGGGGGGTCAACCGGGCGAACCGCTCCGCCGCCGCGGCGTCCGGCACCGTCGTCCCGGCCCGCGCCATGGCTCCGGCGATGCTCTCGACCAGCGCCGCCTGCTGGAAAGGCTTCTCCACGAAGTCCGACGCGCCCGCCCGCATCGCGCGCGCGGCCATCGGCACGTCGCCGTGGGCCGTCATCATCACCACCGGGACGCCGCGCCGCACCGGGGCAAGCCGCTCCAGCAGCGTCAGGCCGTCGGTGCCCGGCATCCGCACGTCGAGCAGCACGCATCCG
>JBGALW010000240.1:0-5040 GCA_044223585.1 Amaricoccus sp. | reverse complement strand
GGTCGGCCTCGCGCTTCGGCCACATCCGGGTCACGTGGAAGATGTGCGGCGCCCGGCCGGCGGCGCGCGCTTCCGCAAGGCGGTCGGCCTGCCAGGCGACCAGATCCTCGACGCCGTCGGCGCCGACGCAGAGTTTCAGGAGGTGGACGGTGGCGGCCATTCTGTCCCGCGCGAGTCGCTAGCGATTGGGCCGCGCTTCCGGCGGCGCCCCAACATAGCGGCCGCGCTGCGCCGCCGCAATTGACCGGCGGGGGGCACGCGCCTAGATTTGAAGGCCCGTCAGTCCTCTCCGGTCCCTCGCATGAACAAGCCCGAGTCCCGCTTTCCGACCCGTGCCGACCTGCCGTGGCAGGAGGTGACGGTCGACGTCCTGCGCGAGAAGTACGCCAAGGGGGCGGAGCGCGACCTCTCCGGCCCGGAGATGGCGCGCGCGATCCGGGCGCGGGTGGCGAAGGCGCTGGCGGCGGTCGAGGCGGATCCGGCGGCGCACGAGGCTGCGTTCCTGCAGGCGCTGGAGGACGGGTTCATTCCGGGCGGGCGGATCAACTCGGCCGCGGGATCGGGGATTCGCGAGGTCACGCTCATCAACTGCTTCGTGCAACCCGTGGGCGATTCGGTCTCCGAAACCGTCGACGGCAAGCCCGGCATCTACATGGCGCTGCGCGAGGCGGCCGAGACGATGCGGCGCGGCGGCGGGGTCGGCTACGACTTCTCGGCGATCCGGCCGCGCGGGGCGAAGGTGCATGGCACCGACAGCGCCGCCTCCGGGCCGATCAGCTACATGCACGTCTTCGACCAGTCCTGCGCCACGGTGGAGAGCGCGGGAGCCCGGCGCGGCGCGCAGATGGGCGTCCTGCGCTGCGACCATCCCGACATCCTGGAGTTCGTCGGCGCCAAGCGGCAGGCCGGGCGGCTCAACAACTTCAACATTTCGGTCGGCGTCACGGACGCGCTGATGGCGGCGGTCGAGGCCGACGGCCCGTTCGAGCTGGTGCACAAGGCCGAGCCCTCGGCGGCGCAGCTTGCGGGCGGGGCGCACCGGCGGGAGGACGGGCTCTGGGTCTATGCGACGATCCAGGCGCGGGAACTGTGGCGCGCGATCATGCGCAACACCTACGAGGCGGCGGAGCCGGGAGTGCTGTTCCTCGACCGGATCAATGCCGAGAACAACCTGCACTATTGCGAGCGGATCGAGGCCACCAACCCTTGTGGCGAGATCCCGATTCCCGACCATGGCTGCTGCTGCCTCGGCTCGATCGACCTGACGCGGTTCGTCGCGGACCCGTTCAGCGGCGCGGCGCGCTTCGAGCAGGAGCGGTTCGCGCAGACCGTCGCGGTGGCGGTGCGGATGCTCGACAACGTGCTGACCGCGACGGTCTGGCCGCTGCCGGAACAGGCGGCGGAGGCGGCGGCGAAGCGGCGGGTCGGTCTCGGCTTCACCGGGCTCGGAGATGCGCTGATCCTGCTCGGGCTGCGCTACGACGGTGACGAGGCGCGGGAGATGGCGGCGTCGATGGCGCAGACCATGCGCGACGCGGCCTACCGCGCCAGCGTGGCGCTGGCCGCGGAGAAGGGCGCCTTCCCGCTGTTCGACGCCGAGAAATACCTTGCCTCCGGCATGGCGCGGCGGCTCCCGGAGGAGATCCGCTCGGCGATCCGGGCCGGGGGCATGCGCAACAGCCACCTCCTGTCGATCGCGCCCACCGGCACCATCAGTCTCGCCTTCGCCGACAATGCCTCGAACGGCATCGAGCCGGCCTACAGCTGGTTCTACACCCGCAGGAAGCGCGAGGCGGACGGGTCGATGCGGGAATACCGCGTGGAGGACCACGCCTGGCGTCTGTGGCGGGCGCGGGGCGGCAGCGCGGCGTTGCCGGATGCGTTCGTCAACGCGCTGGAGATCGCCGCGCGCGACCACATGAAGATGCAGGCGGCGGTGCAGCCCTACATCGACGCGGCCATCTCCAAGACGGTCAACGTGCCGGAGGACTATCCGTTCGAGGCGTTCGAGGACCTCTATCTGGAGGCGTGGCGGGCCGGGCTGAAGGGGATCACCACCTACCGGCCGAACAGCGTGCTCGGCTCGGTCCTCTCGGTCGAGAACGCCGAGGGTCCGCAGGATCTCGACCAGACCGAGCCCGACCGGCGGATCCGTATCTCGGACGCGCCGCAGGTGGCGCTTGCCGCGCTGCGCTGGCCGCACCGGCCGAAGCTGACGGCGGGCTCGCCGTCCTGGACCTACATGGTCGAGGCGCCGGACAACCGGTTCGCGGTCTTTGTCGGACATGTGGAGAACGGCGGCGCGCATCCTTTCGAGGTCTGGGTCAACGGCGAGAAGACGCCGCGCGGGCTCGGCGCGCTGGCCAAGAACCTGTCGATGGACATGCGGGCGCAGGATCGCGAATGGCTGCGCCTGAAGCTCGACAGCCTTGCGAAGACGCCGGGCACGCACTTCACCATGGCGATGCCGCCGGATGGCCGGCCGGTGCCGGTGGCGGGGATGGTCAGCGCCTTTGCCAAGGTGGTGGAGTATCGCTGTGCCGCTTTGGGGGTGTTCGACGGGCCGGAGGGGGAGACGCCGCTCGTCGACGCGATGTTCTCGCGCAAGGAGCCGAAGTCCGGCGTCGACGGCACGCTGTCCTGGACCGTCGACATCCTGAACCCGGCGACCGGCGACGACTTCGCGATGTTCGTGAAGGAATGCGTTCTGCCGGACGGGTCAAAGCGGCCCTACTCGGTCTGGCTGTCAGGGGCCTATCCGACGGAATTCAACGGGCTCACCCGGTCGCTCAGCCTCGACATGCGGGTGATCGACCCCGCCTGGATCGGCAAGAAACTCCGCGGGCTGAAGGATTTGCCCGAGGCGCAGGGCGACTTCTTCGCCCGGGTGCCCGGGAGCGACAAGCAGGCGGTGCAGCCCTCGACGCTCGCCTACGTCGCGCGACTGCTGGTGCATCGCTACGACATGCTGGGGGTGCTCGACCCCGGCGGCTACCCGCGGGCCGGGTCGGCGGTCCTCTGGACGGACGCCCCGGTGCCGGGCGCCGCACCGTCGGTCGCCGGGCGCGTCTGCCCCGAGTGCGGGCACCCGGCGCTGATCCGCCGCGACGGCTGCGACTTCTGCACCGCCTGCGGGCACGTGGGAGCGTGCGGATAGCCGGCGTAGGGACGAGCAGCAGCAGCAGCAGGCAGGCATGGGTCCGGCCGTAGCGTCCCCCCGCATCCCCGTTCCGTGGGACGGCCCGGTCGTCGGCGATCTCGGAGCCACCCGCTGACCCCGGTCGATGAGACGAACGACGGGAACGGGTACCCCGCCGCCTGCCTCCCCTGAGCGCGGGCCGCCGCGCCGCGGGCTCCAATGCAGCTCATCGTCCGCCGATCGGCGTTGCCGCCCTCGGAGGGGTTGCATGCGAGATGTGTTACACTGTAACAATCTGGCTTTCCGCCGGCAGGTGTCGGCGCGATCCTCCGCAAGCCAGGAGAAGGCCCCCGTGCACGACCCCCGTCTCCCCGTCACCGTTCTGTCCGGCTTCCTCGGAGCCGGCAAGACCACGCTCCTCAACAACATCCTGACGAACCGCGAGGGCCGGCGTGTGGCCGTGATCGTCAATGACATGTCCGAGGTGAACATCGACGCCGACCTCGTGCGCGCCGGCGGCGCCGACCTCAGCCACACCGAGGAGAAGCTGGTCGAGATGACCAACGGCTGCATCTGCTGCACGCTGCGCGACGACCTGCTCGCCGAGGTGCGCCGGCTCGCCGGGGAAGGACGCTTCGACTATCTCGTGATCGAATCGACCGGCATCGCCGAGCCGCTGCCGGTGGCGGCGACCTTCGCCTTTCGCGACGGGAATGGTGACAGCCTGTCCGACGTCGCCCGCCTCGACACCATGGTGACGGTGGTCGACGCGGTGAACCTCCTCGGCCAGTACTCGAGCCAGGACTTCCTGCGCGACACCGCGGAGTCGCTCGGGGAGGAGGACGAACGCACCATCGTGAGCCTCCTCGTCGAACAGATCGAGTTCGCCGACGTCGTCGTGCTCAACAAGGTCTCCGATGCCGGCCCGGTGCTGGTCGAGGCCGCGCGCAAGATCGTCCGGAGCCTCAATGCCGACGCGAAGCTCGTCGAGACCGACTTCGCCGACGTGGCCCTCGCCGAGGTCATGGGGACGGGCCGCTTCGACTTCGACCGCGCGCACGAGCATCCGCTCTGGGCGAAGGAACTCTACGGCTTTGCCGACCATGTGCCCGAGACCGAGGAATACGGCATCTCCTCCTTCGTCTATCGCGCGCGCCGGCCGTTCCACCCGGCGCGGCTGCAGGCCTTCCTGACCGGCCCGCTCCCCGGGGTGATCCGCGCCAAGGGCCATTTCTGGATCGCGACCCGCCCCGACTGGGTCGGCGAGTTCAGCCTCGCCGGCGCGGTGGCCCAGACCTCCGGCCTCGGCCGCTGGTGGAGCGCGGTGCCGAGGGAGCGCTGGCCCGACAACCCCGACTGGCGCGCGGCGGTGCGGAGCCAGTGGGACCCGACCTACGGCGACCGCCGGCAGGAACTCGTCTTCATCGGCACGGGCCTCGACCGGGCGGCGATCACCGCCGCCCTCGACGCCTGCCTGCTGCCGGGCACCGCGTTCGAGCCGCGGGCCTGGGCGCGGCTCCCCGACCCATTCCCGCGCTGGGGCGTCGCAGCGTGACGGGCAACCTCGGACGGACCGGGCTCCAGCGGCGCTGGCGGTCCCGCTGTCCCATGGCCGACTATGACCGGCTCCCTGCCGACGTGCGCGCCTGGCTCGCCTCCGCCGTGCTGCCGTGGAGTCCGCGGTCGGCGGCCCGCGCCTTCGCCCGCGCGCTCGAGCGCCGCGGCGGCGACCGGGCGGCCGCCATCGCCGCCCTCGACGCCTTGCAGCGGCGGCAGCTGGATCGTGGGGATGCCGGAGAGGGCGGCGCGACCATCTGAGACGGTCCGCCGGCGCCTGCCGCGGGTGCCGGCCCCGCGGGCAGCCCTTCGGGCGCCCTTCGGGGAGCGTCCCATCACGAAGG
>JBGALW010000016.1:0-36908 GCA_044223585.1 Amaricoccus sp. | reverse complement strand
AACGCGGTGCCGGTCTGCACCGCGACGACGAAGAGCGCCGCCCTCGTCGAGATCCGCCGCAGCGGCCAGGGCGGCGCCGCGCCGGCCTGGATCGAATATCTCGTCATCGTCCCGGAAATCGATGGCGGCAGCCGCGTCGACGACATCCTCTTCGCCACCCGCCGCAGCGACACGCTCCGGAACCGCCTCGCCGCCTACGCCGGCCGCTGACAGGGATCCGGCAGGGGGGACGGCGCCGGACGCCTCAAGGCGGCTAGCGGCGCCCATTTCTCCGCCGACGCGCCAGCATCGGCAGCGTCTGCCTGCCCCCTTGGCAGGCGCGCCGATGCCCCTATCGCGATGTCGCGGGAGCCGGATGCAGCCGCCGACGGTCAAGGCCGGGTACGCGCCTGATCCGGGACAACCAGATCGAGTCCTGGGCGCACCCTCTCTATGCCCTCCGGGCCGCCGCTCAGGCGGGAGCCGCCAGCCCAAGCCGCGCGCAGGCCGCGGCGAGCGGTGCCGACGTTTCCGCCGCCCGCCGGCCGAACAGCGTCGCCTGGCTCTTCAGCACCAGCCCGTCGCCGAGTATCTTCAGATGGTTCGCCACCAGCGTCGCGCCGGTCGAGGTGATGTCGGCGATCACCTCGGCGGTCAGGTTCTTGACCGTGCCCTCGGTCGCCCCCTGGCTGTCGACCAGGAGATAGTTCGCCACGCCGTGCCGCTCGAAGAAGCCGCGCACCAGATGCGGATACTTGGTTGCCACCCGGAGGCGCTGGCCATGCCGCGCGCGGAACTCGGCCGCCGCCGCGTCGAGATCCCCCATGTCGGCGACGTCGACCCAGAAGGCCGGCACGGCGATCACGAGGTCGGCGAAGCCGAAGCCCATCTCCGCCAGTTCCACCAGCCGCTCGCGCCAGCGCGGGATCTCCTCGCGCACCAGATCCTGCCCCGTCACCCCGAGGTCGAGCCGCCCGGCGGCTAGCTCGCGGGGGATCTCCGCCGCCGACAGCAGCAGCAGTTCGACCCCGTCCAGCCCGGCGATGCTGCCGCGATACTCGCGGGCCGCGGTTCGTGCGACCGTGACGCCGCGGGCCGCGAACCAGGCAATCGTCTCCTCCTGCAGCCGCCCCTTCGACGGGATCCCGAGCCTCAGCATCCCGCTCCCTCCGTCAGCGCCAGCAGCGCCTCGGGCCGGAGCATCCCGCCGACGGCCGGAATCCCCGCGCCCCCGACGCCGAGCGCCCGGGTCAGCGCGTCATACCGCCCGCCACTCGCGATCGCCGGCAGGTCGGGGCGCCCCCTTGCCAGCGCACCGAAGACGAAGCCGTCATAGTATTCGAGCGACGTCCGGCCGTGGCTCGCCTCGAACCGCAGCCGGGCGGGGTCGATGCCGCGGGCCGCAAAGGCGTCGAGCCGCGCCTCCAGCCTGTCGACCGCCACCGGCGCCGCGAGACGGCGGAGCTGACCGAGCGCCGCCACCGCGTCACCCCTGACGCCGAGCAGCGCCTCGATCCGCGCCACCTCGGCCGGGTGCAGCGGCGGGGTCGCCGCCTCCTCGGCGAGCCGCGCCACCCGCGCGGCGACGTCCTCGGCCGAGCGCAGCCCGACCGGCTTCCCGGCCTCGGCCACCAGCGTCGGCGTCAGCCCCAGCGCCTCGGCCTCCAGCAGCCGCGCCCGCGCCGCCGTCGCCGCCGCATGCCCCTCGCCGTAGCGGGCGAGCAGCGCCTGGAAGCGGCGCGGCCGCCACAGGTGCCGCCGGAGCGCCGCCTTGCGCGTGTCGGTCGTCTCCAGCGCCTCGATCGCCGCCATCAGGAGCCCGAGATCGCCGGTCACGACCTCGACCGGCGCGTCCCCCAGCGCCTCGAGGACCAGCCCCAGCACCTCGGCATCCTGCGCCGCCGGATCGCCGGCCTCGAAGATCTCGAAGCCCGCCTGAAGGTATTCGCGCGGCCGGTCGGAGCCGAACTCCTGCCGTCGCCAGACCGGCCCGCAATAGACATAGCGCGCCGGCGCTGCGCCCCCGTCCATGTGCAGCCGCACGATCGGCAGCGTGAAGTCCGGGCGCAGCACCATCTCCGCCCCCTCGTCGCGGGTGACGAAGGCCCGGGCCCGGATGTCCTCGCCGTAGAGGTCGAGCAGCATCTCGGCCGGCTGCAACGCGGCCGGCTCCACCCGCATCGCGCCGGTGGAACCGAGCACGGCGAGGATGCGCGCGACCCCGGCCTCCAGCCGCCCGAGGCCTGCGCCCATCCGCGCGCCCCGGAGATAGGCCCGATCCGCGACCATCAGCGAAGCGTGCGCGCCAGCATCGCCCGCACCTCGGAGACGAGCGCGCTGCGCGACACCTCGACCTGCGCCGGCTGCGCCGCCCACTCCGCGCGCGTCTCGATCTCGGCCGCCAGCTGCGCCCCGAGCGCCAGATCCTTCAGCTGCACCACACCCCGCGCCCGCTCGTCGCCGCCCTCGATCACCGCCACCGCGCTGCCCCGCTGGTCGGCATACTTCATCTGCCGCGCGAGGTTGCCGCCGCCGAGAAACACCTCGGCCCGGAGCCCGGCACCGCGCAGTTCCGCTGCCATCGCCTGATAGTCGGCCATCCGGTCGCGATCCATCACCGTGACGATCACCGGCCCGGGCTCCTGCGCCGTCAGCCGGCCCTTCTCGCCGAGCGCCGCGAGGAGACGGTCCACCCCGATCGAGACGCCGGTCGCCGCCACCGTCTCGCCGGTGAAGCGCCGCACCAGATCGTCGTAGCGCCCGCCGCCGGCAACCGACCCGAACTGCCGCGGCCTGCCGTCGTCCCCGAGCGTCTCGAAGGTCAGCTCCGCCTCGTAGACCGGCCCGGTATAGTAGCCGAGCCCGCGCACCACCGAGGGATCGACGACGCCGGCGGCGCCGCGGGCTTCCAGCAGCTCTGCAATTGTCTCCAGTTCCTGCACCCCCTCAAGCCCGGCCTTCGACCCGGTGACGAGCGCGCGCAGGCTGGCGCAGGTGGCGGCGGCGTCGCCGCCGCGGGCGGCCATGAAGGCGAGGATCGCGTCGGCCGCGCCCTCGCCGAGCCCGGCGCCGGGCGTGAAGTCCCCGCTTTCGTCGCGTCGGCCGGCGCCCACCAGCGCCCTGACGCCCGCCTCTCCCAGCCGGTCCAGCTTGTCGATCGCCCGCATGACGACGCCGCGCGGCCCGGCGTGCGCCTCCGGATCAGAAGGGTCGAGGAGCCCGATCGTCTCCATCACCCCGTTCAGCACCTTGCGGTTGTTGATGCGGACCGCGTAGTCGCCGCGCGCAATCCCCGCCGCCTCCAGCGCTTCGCCGAGCATCATGCAGATCTCGGCGTCCGCCGCGACGCTCGCCGCGCCTACCGTGTCCGCGTCGCACTGGTAGAACTGCCGGAACCGCCCCGGGCCAGGGTTCTCGTTGCGCCAGACCGGGCCGACCTGATAGCGCCGGTACGGGTTCGGCAGACTCATGCGGTGCTGGGCAAAGACCCGCGCCAGGGGCGCCGTCAGGTCATAGCGCAGCGCCAGCCACTGCTCGTCCTCGTCCTGCCAGGCAAAGACACCCTCGTTCGGCCGGTCGACGTCGGGCAGGAACTTGCCGAGCGCCTCGACCGTCTCGACGCCGCTCGTCTCCAGCGGATCGAAGCCCCAGGCGTGATAGACCTCGGTGATCCGCGCCAGCATGGCGCCCCGCGCCCGCACCTCCGCGCCGAAATAGTCGCGGAAGCCCCGCGGCGTCTCGGCCCGCGGGCGGCGCGGCTTCTTCGTCTTGTCCTTGCTCATGGCGTCCCGGCCTCGCGTTCGGGCGCCCTCCTACCCCAGCCCCCCGCGCCGGGCAAGGAAGGACGGGGCGCAGGGAGGCCCCGTCCGGGCCGCCGGCCTCAGCCGACGAGCTTGGCGTCCATGGTGATCTCGGCGCCCTTCAGCACCTTCGACACCGGACAGCCGGCCTTGGCGCCTTCGGCCGCCTTGGTGAACGCCGCATCGTCGGCGCCCGGAACCTTCGCCTCGACGGTCAGGTGAACCTTGTCGATCACGAAGCCGCCGTCGCCCGGCACCACGCTGACCGCGGCGGAGGTGCGGATCTCGTCCGCCGTCAGGCCCGCCTCGCCGAGGACGGCCGAGAGCGCCATGGAGAAGCAGGACGCGTGCGCCGCCCCGATCAGCTCCTCGGGGTTGGTGCCCTTCTCGTCGCCAAACCGCTTGCCGAAGCTGTAGTTGACGCCGTCGAGCACGCCGCTCTCGGTCGAGACCGTGCCGGTGCCGTCCTTCAGGCCGCCCTTCCAGACCGCCGATCCGGTTCGCTTCATCGCCTTCCCCTCCCTTGGATGAACGGATGCCCCGCAGTCTTAGGGCGCGAACCCGGGAGGGGAAAGGGTGGCTCAGCGAATTCCGCTGACGTCGGTGACCGAGACCTCGGTGCCGTCGGCGAGCACCAGCGTGGCGGCCCCATCGACCATCCGCACCTCGGAGACGGTGGTGAATACGCTGCCCGGCGTCGTCGCGAGCAGGTTGTCGTCCTGATAGCTCTGGAACTGGAAGCTGTACTTCCCGTCCGGCAGCTGGTTACCGACGTCGTCCTTGCCGTCCCAGGTCACGCTGTCGACGCTGCCGGTGACCGACCGCTTGGCGACCGCGGTGCCGAAGTCGTTGTAGACCACGAGAACGCCGCGGTTCGCTCCGTCTGCCGTCTCGACGCCGACATCGATCTCCTCGCCGGTGAACTCCGCCGACGCCGGCGCGCGGACCTCGCGCCCGATCCAGCTGGCAAGGCCGGAGGCGGTGCCGCCGCCGAGCGCGTCGAGGATTCCGTCGAGCCGGTCGTTCGCCCGGATCTGCTGCTCCACGGCCGAGAAGCTCGCCAGCTGCGCCACGAACTCCGTCGACTCGAGCGGCTTCAGCGGGTCCTGGTTCTTCATCTGCGTCGTCAGCAGCTTCAGGAACGTCTCGAAGTCGCCCGCCATGTTCGTCGCGGAGGTCGAGGCCTCGGTCTTCGTCGTTGTCGTTGCTGACGTCGTCGCGGTGGTGGCCGCCGACGCGGCCGAGGTTGATGTCACGGTCATCGCAGATTCCTCACAAGCGGATGTCGAGGCCGCCGGCAACCAGCCGGGCGGCCTGCACCGGCGCCGTCACCGGCCCGGCCAGCGGGGCAACGACCGACGCCACTTCCTCGAAGGCGGCGAGGGCGCCGCGCGCCTCCTGCCGCGTGCCGGTGTCGCCGCCGGCGGCAAACTGCAGGTCGACGCCGGAGTAGCCGGCCTCCGCCAGTTCGCGGGCCAGCAAGTCGGCATGGCGGCGCAGCAGATCGTGGGTCTCCGGCCGGTCCGCGGCCACCACCGCCTGCACGCCGCCCTCGGTTGGGGTCAGATGGATGTGCACCCGCCCGAGTTCCGGCGGGTCGAGGCGAATCTCGATCTTCGGCTCGTGCGCCTTGCCGAGCGCGACGACCACCTGCCCGACCACTGCGGCGGCCTGCGGCGCCGGCGCGGCATTCGCAGCCTCGCCGCGCATGAGGCCGGCTTCGGGAGCGGCAGATGCCGCAGCGGCCGTCCCGGACACCGGCGCCAGCGCCAGCGCATCCGCGGCCGGCGCGGCAGCTCCGACTCCGGGGGTGCCGGCGGTTCCCGCGGCAGGCGCCGCTTGTTCCGGACTGCGGGCGGCCTGCCGCGGTGCCGCCGGTTCCGGTGCCTTCAGCGCGTCCGTGCCCGCCATTTCGCCCGGCTCGCCACCATCGCCCGGCACGGGCACCGGCACGACCTCGTCCATCGCCTTCGCCACCGCAGCGACCGGGATCGCGGCTTCTCCCGCGCGGCCGGCGCCATGTGCCCTCCGATGCCCCTCCGCCTTCCCGGATTCGGCAGCCGGCACCTCGACCTCTGCCGCGGCCGTTTCTGCCCCGGCCCGCTGCGCCGGCAGGGCTTCGGCCTCAATCACGGGCGCCGCAACGTCCGGCCTACTCGTTGGCCCCGGCGGCATCTTCCGCCACATCGGCACCGGCACCGGCACCGGAAAGCGTGGCGTCTTCGGCCAGCGCCAGCCCGTCTGCCGCAATGCCGGGCGCCGCCGCCATGACGGCCCCCGCCGCATCGGCAGCCATCGCATCGGGCTCCGCCGCCGCGTCGGTCCCGGCCGCGTCGGCCACGACAGCCACCGGAACAGAGGGCGCGACCGCCGTTGCTGCGGGCGTCTCAGCCACCGCCTCGCCTTCGCCGCGCGCCGCCGTGCGTGCGGGCCGGCCCTTGAGGACGGTGTCAAAGTCCTTGTCGTCCGCCCTGTCCTCGCCGCCCTCGGCCCGCGTCTCGCGGGCGCGGCCGGCATTGGGGGCAGAGGAAGCGGCGACAGGGGATCGGGAACCGGAGAACGTCGGATCCTGTGCGATCATGGGTGCTCCGCACGACGAGGGGTCAGCGCCCTGAATCCGCGGAGAAGCTTACGATTTTTTTAACTGACACCAGCGAGTTTCAATACAACGCAACCGACCGGAGAAGGCCATGGAGCTTCCGCCGCTCACCGGCCAACCGCTGCAGAGCCGCCCCGCAGCCGCGACAACGAGGCCCGCTGCCGACACGCCGGCAGAGGCCGCGATGCGCAAGGCTGCCCGGTCCTTCGAGGCGAGCTTCCTCAGCGAGATGCTGCAGTATACCGGCCTCAACGAAATGCCCTCGGGCTTTGGCGGCGGCGCAGGCGAACAGGCCTTCGGCAGCTTCCTCACCGGGGAATATGCCCGCCTCCTGTCGGAACATGGCGGCATCGGCATCGCCGAGCGCGTCTTCGAAATCCTCAAGCAAAGGGCGTCCGCCGAATGATTGCGAACATCCTCGCCTCCGCCCGCTACGCGCGCGTCCTCCGGCTTCTCGACCTGGAGCGCAAGCTGATCCTGAACGGCCCGCTCTCCGGCCTCGCCGCCCTTGTCGAGCGGCGAGAGGCGGCGATGGCCGAAATCCTCGCGACCGAGACCGAGCTGCCGGAAGCCTTCCTTCTCGCGCTGAAGGCCCGCGCCGAACGCAACAGCCGGCTGATCCTCGCGAGCCTCGCCGGCGTCAAGGCCGGCGCGGCGCAGATCGAGCAGATCCGCAACGCCGGCAAGGGCCTGCGCACCTACGACGCCTCCGGAACCCCGGTCGAGGTGCGGCAGAACGAGGCGACGCGCGACAGGAAGGCCTGACGCTTCACGCCGGGCGGCGTTTTCCGGGTGGCGGCCTTGGCACCCGCCTCCGGCGGCGCTATCATGTTCCCCATCCGTTCACCACGTCCACGGAGAGGAAAACATGACCCGCCGCGCCGGCACCGCCGACCTGCCGCTGCACGGCGGCCGCGTCCCCGCCTGGCTCGGCGACCGGATGACACGCCTTGGCACCGTCGTCACCGAGGCGATCCTGCTTGAATACGGCCGCGACGAGTTCCTCCGCCGCCTCGCACATCCCTTCTGGTTCCAGTCCTTCGGCGCTGTGATGGGGATGGACTGGCACTCTTCCGGCATCACCACGAGCGTCCTCGGCGCGCTGAAGCGGGGGCTCACCCCGCGCGCCCGCGACCTCGGCCTCACCGTCTGCGGCGGCCGCGGCGCCCACTCGCGACGCACCCCGGACGAGCTCCTCGCCGCCGCCGGCCGCACCGGCCTCGACGGTGACGCGCTCGCCCGCACCAGCCGCCTCGTCGCCAAGGTCGACAGCGCCGCGGTGCAGGACGGGTTCGAACTCTACCTCCACGGCTTCGTCCTCGCCGACGACGGCAAGTGGGTGGTGGTCCAGCAGGGGATGAACGACGCCACCCGCACCGCCCGCCGCTACCACTGGCTGTCCGAGGGCGTCCGCGACTTCACCGACGCGCCGCATTCCGCCATCGACGGCCGGCCGCAGGGCGCGATCGTCAACCTGACCGACCGTCGCGCGGCGCCGGCGCGCAACGCCCAGCTCACCCTCCTCCGCGAGCATGGCCCCGACGCCATCGCCCGGGACCTCGCCCGCCTGCAGGCAACCGAGGCGCCCCCGCTCCTGCCCCACCTCGTGATGCCTGCGCAACATGACGTGCGGCCGAGGGACGTGCTCCTGCGCCGCCTGCACGGCACGCTCGCCGCCGCCGCCGACCGCGGCCCGGCCGACTTCGCCGACCTCCTGCTGACCCCCGGCGTCGGCCGCCGCACCGTCGAGGCGCTCGCCATGGTGGCGGAGGTCGTGCACGGTACCCCTTGCCGCTTCGCCGATCCCGCCCGCTTCTCGCTCGCCCATGGCGGCAAGGACCGCCAGCCGTTTCCGGTGCCGCTCGCGGTCTACGACCGGACGATCGCAGTTCTGAAGACGGCTGTCTCCCGCGCCCGCCTCGGGCAGGACGACCGCCTCGCGGCCCTCCGCCGCCTCGACGCGGAGGCGCGCCGGCTGGAGGGCGCCGCGACCGGACCCGCGCTCCCGGCGCACATCGCCGTCGAACGGGCCGCCTCGCACGGCTACGCCGGCCGCAGCGTGTTCGGCTGGGAGCCGCCGCCTTCCGGGGAGCCGGGTCCGACGTTCGCGGCGGCATCCCCTGCCCGGCCCTGAGCCGCGCCTCGGTCGCGCGGCCCGTTCCCTTGGCGCCCTTGTGGCGAGGCGCCGCCCTTGTCGGCTTCCCTTGGAGCAGGGGAACGGTCCGAACCTCCGGGGCGAACGCCCGGCCTTCCGGTTTCATAAAGGGCAGAAACCCTATCGAGCAGACGGGGCCCCGCCAACGGGCGGGGAGAATGCTGCCCGGCTGCGCGGAGCGCAGCCTCCGCTGAAGGAGGCCGCAAAGGCGGCCGACCGACCCGCGCCGGCCGAGCGGGCCAGCGGCCCCCGAGGACGGCGCGCCCGCCGGCAACCCCGCCTGGCGATCAGGGTGCGATCAGGGCGGCGGCGCGCGGAAGGCGATCATCCCGGCGACGGTGCCCTGCTGCCAGCCCCATTCCCAGGCCATCTTCGCCCGCACCACCCGGTCGCTCATCTCGCGCCGCCAGACATGCCCGGCGCTGTGCCGCCCGAGCTTGCGCGAGCGATAGAGAAACGCCCTCCACCGCCGCCGCATCGGAAGGGCAAGCTCCGGGAAGCGCTGGCAGAGCTTCACCTGGTCCTTGGCGTAGAAGAACGCCTGCCGCCGGATCGAAGCGATGGTGTCGCGATAGCGGTAGTGCACGACGGCCGCCGGCACCATGACGATCTCGTGGCCGGCCAGCTGCGCCCGGAACGAGAAGTCGATGTCGTCCGCCACAGTGTAGCTCGTGTCGAAGCCGCCGAGAACGTCGAAGAGCGCCCGGGTGAAGCCCATGCAATGCCCGCTCACGAACGGCAGCCCCGGCTGATAGCCGGTGACGTAGCGTTCCTGGATCCGGTCGCGCGACGCCGGGTCCGGCATCCGGTACTCAAGAACCCAGTCGGTGTTGAGCCGCCGATAGTCGCTCGCTGCCCCGACGATCTCGGCGGAATCGAGCGCCCCGCCCATCGCCGCGAGCCAGCCCGGCGCCACCACGTCGTCCGAATCCGCCATGATGATTGCGCGGCCGGCCGCCTGCGGCACGACGAGGTTCATGGCGAAGGCCTTGCCCTTCTCGGCCGAGGCGTCGATCGACCGCATCGCGCGCCCGGGATGTTCCGCCGCCACTTCGTGAAAGATCGCCACCGTCGCGTCGGTGGAGCCGTTGTCGGCCAGGATGATCTCCCACGGCCGGTCCCATTCCTGCGCGACGATCGCCTCCAGCGTCTCGCGGATCGTCGTGGCAGAATTGTAGCAAGCAATGATGACGCTGACGTCGGTCATACCCGGCACTCCCCGAATCCGCCGCGAACGTGCCTGCGCGGCGGCATCCCCAACCCGGGCGGATCATTCCACAAGTATCCCGGGCCTGCCAGCATGACTTTCCGGCGCAGCGGCGGAAGCGGCCGCGGAATCGCGTCTCGGTTAACGCCGGCGGCGCCTACTCGGCCGCCCTTGCCGCGGTGTTGTTGGGGTGGGTCGTCCAGTTGGCATAGTCCGCGGAAACCACCTGCCCGGTGCGCGCGTCGACCATTCCAGCGGCCAGCGGCACCATGTCGATGCAACCCTCGACCGGGCAGACGTTGACGCAGAGGTTGCAGGCGACGCATTCGTCGTCCTTCACCTCGAACACCCGCCCCGGCTTCATCGCGATGGCCTGGTGGCTGGTGTCCTCGCAGGCCGCGAAGCAGCGGCCGCACTTGATGCAGAGGTCCTCGTTGATCCGGGCCTTGGCCACGTAGTTGAGGTTCAGATACTGCCAGTCGGTCACGTTCGGCACCGCCCGCCCGCGGATCGCGTCGAGGTCGGCGTGGCCCTTCGCGTCCATCCACTCCGCGAGGCCGGCGATCATCTCCTCCACCACCCGGAAGCCGTAGGTCATCGCGGCAGTGCAGACCTGCACGCTGCCGGCGCCGAGCGCGATGAACTCCGCTGCGTCCCGCCAGGTGGTGATCCCGCCGATGCCGCTGATCGGCTTGCCGAACGTCTCGGGGTCGCGGGCGATCTCGGCCACCATGTTGAGCGCGATCGGCTTCACCGCTGGCCCGCAATAGCCGCCGTGGCTGCCCTTGCCGTCGATCGACGGCTCCGGGCTGAAGCTGTCGAGATCGACCGAGGTGATCGAGCTCACCGTGTTGATGAGGCTGACGGCATCCGCCCCGCCGCGAAACGCTGCGCGCGCAGGCCAGCGGATGTCGGTGATGTTCGGCGTCAGCTTGACGATCACCGGCATGCGGGTGTTCGCCTTGCACCAGCGCGCCACCATCTCGATGTACTCCGGCACCTGCCCGACCGCCGAGCCCATGCCGCGCTCGCTCATGCCGTGCGGGCAGCCGAAGTTGAGCTCGACCCCGTCCGCGCCGGTCTCCTCGACCAGAGGCAGGATCGAGCGCCACGATTCCTCGTCGCAGGGGACCATCAGGCTGACCACCATCGCCCGGTCCGGCCAGTCGCGCTTCACCGCCTTGATCTCGCGCAGGTTCGTCTCGAGCGGCCGGTCGGTGATGAGCTCGATGTTGTTGAGGCCGAGGAGCCGCCGGTCGGCCCCCCAGACCGCGCCATAGCGCGGGCCGTTGACGTTGACGATGTGCGGATCGAGCCCCAGCGTCTTCCAGACGACGCCGCCCCACCCGGCCTCGAAGGCCCGGCGGACATTGTACTCCTTGTCGGTCGGCGGCGCAGAGGCCAGCCAGAACGGATTGGGCGACCTGATCCCGACGAAGTCACACCGCAGATCCGCCATCGCCCGCTCCTATGCCGCCTTGCGAAAGATCATCTCGACCGGCTGGATGTCGCCGGCCGCCACCGCCGCCACCATGTTCCCGACCTTGGCCTGCGCCGCCTCGCCGAGCAGCAGCGGCAGGCCGACCACCGGCGGCGCCGCACCGGCCATCTGCGCCTGCATCCGCGCGAAGAATTCCCGCGCCACCTCGCCCCGGTCATGCCGGACGAGGAGCGCGAACCCCGCCGCCTCCGCTGCCGCCAGGTACGTCTCGGGCGCCACGAGGAACGACGAGGAGGCGTCGCTCGCCCAGGGTAGCGGAAACGCCGGATGCGCGCCGAAGCGCATCACGTCGTAGACCGCGAAGGTGCCGCCGGGCACCAGCACGCGCGCAACCTCGGCGAACAGCCGCGGCTTGTCGGCGATGTTCATCCCGACATGCAGCAGCGTGGCGAGATCGAACGACGCATCGGCGAACGGCATTGCCAGCGCGCTTCCCGCAACGAAGGTCGCCTTCAGTCCGACCGTCTCGGTGAGCTGCCGCGCCGTCTCGACGAAATCCGGCGTCAGGTCGATCCCGGTCACCTGCGCGCCATACCGCCCGGCAATCGTCCGGGCCGGGCCGCCAATCCCGGACCCGACGTCGAGCGCGCGCGTCGCCGGGCCGATCCCGAGCTGGTCGAGCAGCGCAAGCGTCGCCTCGACCCCGCCGATGTGGAACTCGTCCACCGCGTGCAGGTGCTCCACGGTCACGGCGCCGGTGGCGATCCCGGCCTCGGCAAGCCGTTCCATGATGCGGCGGTGCAGCCCGGACCCGGCATAGTGGGCCGCGACCGTCGTCTCGACCGAACCCCCGTCAGCGTTCATCGCGCGCCCCTCAAGCCGGCATGGCCTGCGCCGGAGCATACCACCCCCGACGCTCGGGCCGAAGCAGGGCGTGCGGCAGCCCTCATCCCGCCGTCAGCGTCGCGTGGATGTCCATCGCCGCGTCACGACCCTCGGCGACGGCGGTGACCGTCAGGTCGTCGCCGCCGCTGGCGCAGTCCCCGCCGGCCCAGACCCGCGGCAGGCCGGTCCGCCCCGGCCCGGTCACGACGATCTTGCCGCCGCCGAGCGTCAAGCCGTCCGGCACCGGCCCGAGCGTCTGGCCGATGGCGGTCAGCAGCTCGTCCGCCTCCAGCTCGAACCCCTCGCCCGTGGTGGTGAGGCCGCTGGCAGCTCCGGCGGTATAAGCGAAGGCGACACCCTCGACCCGGCCGTTGCCGCGCACGGCGACCGGCACGGCGCCGGTCACGATCCGCACGCCGACGCTCGCCGCCAGATCCTGCTCGTAGCCGCTCGCGCCCATCTCGGCCCGGCTGCGGCGGTAGACCATCGTCACCTCCTCGGCGCCGAGCTTCTTTGCCTGCACCGCGGCGTCGACGGCGGTCATGCCGCCGCCGATCACCACCACCCGCCGCCCGACCGCCAGCGCGTCCAGCGCGTCGGCCTGCCGCACCCCGGCGATGAAGTCGACGGCCGGCTGCACGCCCGCCCGGTCCGCACCCTCGACGCCGAGCGCGCGCACGCCGCCGAGGCCGACTCCGAGGAACACCGCGTCATGGTCGGCGGCGAGCTCTGCCAGCGTGACGTCGCGCCCGAGCCGCACGCCCGGCCGCAGCGTGATGCCACCGATCGCCATCAGCCAGTCGACCTCCGCCTGCGCGATACCATCCAGCGCCTTTGAGGCGGCGATCCCGAACTCGTTGAGCCCGCCGGGCTTTTCGCGCCCGTCGAACAGCGCCACGTCATGCCCCAGCATCGCCAGACGATGCGCGCAGGCGAGCCCCGCGGGCCCCGCGCCCACCACCGCCACCCGCTTGCCGGTCCGCGCCGCCCGCTGGAACGGATGCCCGCCCGCCGCCATCACCGCGTCGGTCGCGAAGCGCTGCAGCCGGCCGATCTCCACCGGCCGGCCCTCGGCCGCCTCGCGCACGCAGGCCTCCTCGCACAGCGTCTCGGTCGGGCAGACCCGCGCGCACATGCCGCCGAGGATGTTCTGGCCGAGGATCGTCCGCCCAGCCGCCTCCACCGCGCCGGTCGCGATCTCGCGGATGAACATCGGCACGTCGATCGAGGTCGGACACGCAGTCGTGCAGGGCGCGTCATGGCAGAAATAGCACCGGTCCGCCGCCACCATCGCCTCGTGCGGGTCGAGCCGCGGCGCGATGTCGGCGAAATTTTCCGCGAGCACCTCGGGATCGAGCCGGCCAGCGACGATTCCGGGCGTCAGCGGTGTGGGTGCCATGGACCTCTCCCTCGCGAAACTGTCACGCGTTCACAGCATCCGAGGCTTGCCGAAATGTAAAGTCAACGCTTTCGAAACCGCCGTCAGCCTCCCGGCACGGCCGCGAGCCGCTCCCGCAGCCGGGCGACGAGCGCCGGCATCCGGTCGGGGTAGTCCGCCGGAAAGGTCCAGTAGGCGGCGCCCGAGGCCGCGGTGCCGGAGGCGAGCTCGCGCTCCCCGGTCGCCAGATCGAACAGGAGCGTGACGATGAGGTCGTTGCTGACCCAGGGATCGTCATACCAGAAGGTGTGCGACCGGCTGGACAGTTCCGGCATGTTCTCCGGCCGGATCTGCAGCACGTCGATCACGCCATCCCGCGCCGCGCCGAGAAGCCAGTCGCCCGCCTCGGGACTGAGCTCGCGCAGGTCGGGGCGTCCGGCCCGCGACGCGCGGTTGATGACCTGCGCCAGCCGCAGCGCACTGTCGCCGAGATTGACCGCCACCGTCACCCGCTGCGCCTTGCCGGCGTAGGCCGCGAGGTCGTCGACGAAGGCCCGCGTGTCCGCGTCGGGCGCGGCGTGATAGACTTCGCCCAGCCGCGCCGCCGCGTCGCCGTGTTCGCGCGCCAGCCGCGCCAGCCCGTCGCTGCCCACGGTTCCGCCGGCGCTGTAGGTGAAGACGTCGACCCTGCGGGCCGCCGTATGGGCGGCGATGAGGTCGATGAGCTCCGCGAGGTGCGGCGCGGCGCCGAACGCCGTCTCGATGTCCTGCGGATAGCGCAGGAAGTTCTCCGCCGTCGGCCAGGCGAACAGCACCACAATGGCGTCGCGCCCGGCGAAGTGGCTGAGCTGCGCCGCCTGCCCCGCCGCCCGCTCCACCGTGGTGTTGGCGCCATGCACGTAGAGGATGACGTCCTTCGTCCGGCTCGCCGCCACCGCCGCGTCGAGATCGGCGAGCCAGGCCGCCGTGTCCGGGGCCAGCGGCTCGTCCGCCGCCTGCGTTGCCGCCTCGCGCATCCGTTCGAGATGCAGGAACGGCCGGTCGCCGCCACCGGTGCCCGTGGTCCATTCCCGCAGTTCGTCGAGGCTCGTCCCCTCGCCGATCCGCAGCATCGCCTCGCCAAAATGCAGCCGCCGGTCCGGGGCGATCGTGTAGAGCCGGTCCTCCCGCGGTCCGACCGGCAGGCGGCTCGTGGCATAGAACAGGGCGATCTCGTCGTCGATCACCGCAGGCGCCAGCCTGACGAGCGCGTCGCCCCCCTGCTGGAACAGGAGCGGCGGCGGCATCAGCCGCATCGGCGGGTTGCGGAGCGCGACGGCGAGTCCGGCCGCGGCGACCGCGACCGTCGCGGCGAGGATGACAAGTCGCTTGCGCATGTTCGCCTACCGGCCGCCCTTGCCCTTGCCGGCCTGCGCCGCCCGCGCCCGCTCGGCCGCCGCCTTCAGCTCCTCGGCAATCTCCTCGGCCTCGTCGGGCTCGAAGTCGAGTGGCAGCTCGATCGCATCCGTCTCGATGTAGAGCCGCACCATGCCGAGCGAGGTCGGCCCGATCTGCAGGCTGGCCGCCACGTTGCTCTCGCGATCGATCCCCAAGCTCCCGCCTCCGTGCCCTGCCGACTCGCATCGACTCTTGCCAATCTCCGCAGGGATATGTAACCCCGTCCGCGCGTGCCGCCTTAGCTCAGTTGGTTAGAGCACCAGATTGTGGATCTGGGGGTCCCCCGTTCAAGCCGGGGAGGCGGTACCATCCAACCGCGATCCCCGACGGCATCCTGAAGGCGAGCAGTTCCGGCGAAGGTACGCCCGCAACTGGCGGATCCGACGGCTCCAGGCCCACGTCATCAGGGCACCCTCGTCTTGAAGGTGAGCGCCCGCGGCGCTGTTCGGCGCCCGCGTTTGGTGGCATCCTCGCCGGAAAGACGGGGAGAGCAGAATGCGTGCGACAAGTCCGGCGCTGGTCGGGTACGGCGAGGCAGGGCGGGCCTTGGTATCGAGCGGGAACCTGCGGGGTGGCTCAATCCGCGAAATCCGGACCGGTTGGTTCGCTCCGCCACGGATGATGCGCCCTCACGGCGCCCGACGCGCGGCCGGCCAGCGCGGGGAGCCCGCGAGCTAGGCCCCAAGTAGTGGTCCCGGCCGCATCATGATCTTCGGCAACCTGCGTCATCTGCGGGTCCTGCTTGCGGTCGAGGACGCCGGCTCGATCACCGACGCCGCCAGACACTGCAACATCTCGCAGCCGGCCGCGACGCAGGCGATTGCGCGGCTGGAGGCGCTGGCGGGCGGCCAGCTGTTTCAGCGGTCGAAGAAGGGCGGATACCTGACCGAGCGCGGGCAGATCCTGGTTCACCGCGCCCGGCGCGCCGTGAAGCTGCTCGACAACGGCCTGAAGGGCGTGTCGCCCCGCGCCGCCCAGATCGTCTCCTGCTCGCAGCTGACCGCATTGATCGCCGTCTGTGAGGCGGAGAACTTCACCCTTGCGGCGAAGCGGCTCGGGCTCGCGCAGCCGACCGTCCACCGGGCCGTGGCCCAGCTGGAGCAGGAGGCCGGCCGGGCGCTGTTCAAGCGAATGCCGCATGGCGTGGTGGCCACCCGCCTCTGCCAGACGGTAGCGCAGGCCGCGCAGCTGGTCTTCGCCGAGATGGGTCAGGCCGTGGCCGAGCTGGCCGAATTGGACGGCCGCGAGGCCGGGCGCATCGTGGTCGGTGCGCTGCCGCTGGCACGCGCAGTCCTTTTGCCACAGGCGCTGGCGCGGTTCCGGGCGGTCCGCCCGACCCTGCCGATCATCGTCAACGACGGGCCCTACGCGGACCTTCTGGCCGGTCTGCGGCGTGGCGAGATCGACGTGATCGTGGGGGCGTTGCGGGACCCGGCTCCCGTCGAGGACGTGGTGGAGGAGGCGCTGTTCGACGACCGGCTCCTGATCATCGCCGCGCCGGACAACCCGCTGGTCGGGCGCGCCGGCCTCGATCCGGGCGAGGTCGCGGACAGCCAGTGGGTGGTCCCGCGCGCCAACAGCCCGTCGCGCCGGCAGTTCGACGAGTTCTTTGCGGCCGCCACCGGTCGCGCCGCCCCGGCCAGCATGATCGAGGCCGGGTCCATCCTGCTGATGCGCGAGTTGCTGAACAGCGGCGATTTCCTCGGCTGCATTTCCTACTGGCAGGCCGAGGCCGAGATCGCCAAGGGCCTGCTGGCGCGGCTCGACATCCGCTGGGACTGGCCGGCACGCCCGATCGGCCTCACCTACCGGGTCGACTGGAAACCGACGCCGGCGCAGGCGGCCCTGCTCGATGCGTTGCGCGAAGTCGCCCACGCCGCCGCCTCGCCGGATGGCGACGGGAAGGATCCGCCGCCGGCCCGGTCGCTCCGGCGGCTGCCGATCACAGCGCGTCGAAAATCAGACGGAGCGCAATGACCAGCAGCAGCAGCATGATGAGCCGGTCGAAGAGCGCCGGGCCGACATGCCGCACCAGCCACGCACCGACCGGCATCCCGGCGAACAGCGGGACGCAGGCGAGCACGCTGATGAGGAGGCGCTGTCCGTCCAGAACGCCCAGCGCGCCCAGCGTCACGAGCTGCACGACGGCCATGGCGCTGAACAGCACCGAGATCGTCGCGATGAACTGCAGGCGCGACAGTTTGAGCGCGTGCAGGAAGGTCACGGAGACGGGGGCCGAAATCCCGGCCGCCCCTTGAAGGATCCCGGCAAGGACGCCGACCGGCAGGACGATCCTGCGCGCGACGGCGTAGGGAAGCTGCCAGTGCGGCTTGGCCACACGGAATCCGATGTAGGACAGCGCCAGCACGCCGACGATGACCGACAGCAGGGCTGCCGGAAGCGACACCAGCAGCAGGGTGCCGATCAGCGCCCCCGCCCCCGCCCCGATCGCCAGCCGGACCACGAAGTCGCGGGCGAGCAGGGAGTCCCGATACTGCCAGCCCTGCCAGACATTCGAGACCAGCGCCGGAAGGGCAAAGACCGACACGGCGAACGGCACGTCGAAATAGATCGACATCAGCGGGATCACGACGATCGGCGTTCCCGCCCCGATTGCCCCCTTGAGAACGCCGCCCAACGCGTACGACCCGGCCGCCACGAGCAGACCCTCGAACACCCTCGCTCCTCCCTCCAAAATCCCGTCCGCTGCCACGGCTCTGAAGCCGCGTGTAGGGCCAACGGCTGCCCGCGCGCAATCCCGGCATCGGCCTCGCAAGAAGCGCGACCGAATACTGGAGAGGTGGAAATCCGGACCTTTGACTGCGTGCCCATCGCGGAGGAAGGCGGGGGGATGTCCCTTACAGGCATGATCCTAAATGGAATATTTCCCGATGATTTCACGAGACGCCAAGGCGCCGGTTGCTCGCAATGCGTCGTTCGCGTGAAAACGTCCGCGACTGAAATAGCGCGATTTTATGGATCAGCGCGGATTTCAATACGTGACCGGCCGAGAGGTAGGCTAGTGTGAGCCCATCAAAAAGCGACGGGACCGGTCCGTTCGCAAGAGCAGCAGGGAGGAGATACTGACATGCTCTCACTTCGCAACCTGGCCCTCGTCACGGGTCTGGCAGCCGGCGTGGCTGCCCCGCTTGCCGCGCACGCGGCGGAACTGAAGTTCGCCAACTTCTCCGCGCCGACCCATACGATCACGGCGTCCGTGATCGACAAGCTCAACGACAGTCTCAGCACCGCAACGGGCGGCGACCTGACGGTGCGCGGCTATCACGGCGGCGAGCTGGGCTCCGGCCCGGCCGACCAGTACGTGCGCGTGGTCCAGGGCGTTGCCGACATGTCCTGGGGGCTGCCGGGCTATACCTCGTCGCAGTTCCCCAAGACCATGATCGCCGAGGCACCGGGCGCCCTGCCGCTGGACGAGCCGGGATATGTGGCGCTGCTGCAGGCCTACCCGGACCATCTGACGCAGGAGTTCCCGGGGACCAAGGTGCTGGCGCTGTGGGGGTCGGAGCCGAACGTCTTCATCATGAAGTCGAAGGAGATCCGCACGCCGGATGACCTCAAGGGGCTGAAGATCCGGGTCGCCGGCACGCTGGCCGGCGATGCCATCGCGGCGCTGGGCGCGACGCCGGTGCAGATGCCGATGACGCAGGTCTACAACGCGCTTCAGACCGGGCTGATCGACGGCGCGATCTCCGGCGTCTCGACGCTGTCGGACTTCAAGCTGGACGAGGTTGCCGACAGCTACACGCTCGGCGCGAACCTCGGGCGGCTGACCTTCTACACGGTGCTGAGCCAGGCGACCTATGACGGGCTGTCCGACGAGGGCAAGGTCGCGGTCGACGCCATCGCCGGCGAAGAGCTTTCGAAGTCGGCCGAGGAGGCCTGGCTCGCGACGGCCGACGCGGCGCTTACCGCGGCCCGGGCCGACAGCCACAACGTCGTGATCGATCTCACGCCCGAGGAGGCCGCCAAATTCGACGCCGTGCTGCTGCCGGTGACCGAGGCGTATGTCGCCGAGGTGGGTGGCGCCGACACGCTGGCGTCGATGCGGGGCGAGTAATGCTTGCCCTGATCAGGAAGCTGACGGACAGGTTGATCGACCTGTCCGCGACCCTCGGCACGGTGGCGCTGCTTTTCGTCGTCGCGACCGTGCTGGTCGATGTCGTGGGGCGGACCTTCGGGCATCCGCTCTACGGGTCGCAGGACATGACCACCATGGCCTTCATCATCATCGTGTTCGGCGGCATGGCGCTGTGCGACAAGCAGGGCGGCCATATCCGGGTCGACCTGTTCGAGCATCATCTGTCCAAGCGGCTGAACCACCTGATCGACATCGCGGTCGATCTTCTGGGCGGGGTGATCTTCCTCTGCATCGGCTACGCGGTGCTGAAGTCCGCGCAGCTCAGCGTGATGCTGAACCTCCGGACGAACCTGCTGGGCCTGCCGCAGGCGTGGTTCCAGTGGCTGCTGGCGGCGCTGGCGTTCATCACCGGCCTGGCGCTGCTGCTGCGGGCGGCCGAATTCCTGATCTCGGGCAAGTCCCCCCATGAAACGAGGCCGGTCGAATGAGTCCCGTCGTCATCGCCCTCAGCGGCACGCTCGTCATGCTGGCGATGCTGGCGCTGCGGGTGCCGGTCGCCTTTTCCATGTTCCTTGTCGGCTTCGTCGGCATCTGGTCGCTGAACGGCCTCAACGCGGCGACCGGCCTGCTGGCCTCGGAATCGTTCACGCTGGCTTCCAATGCCGAGCTGATCGTCATTCCGCTTTTCATCCTGATGGGCAATGTCGCCGGCATCACCGGCATGAGCCGCAGGCTCTACGAGGCGGCCTACGCGATCGTCGGGCAGGTCCGCGGCGGCCTGGCAGCCGCGACGGTCATCGGCTGCGGCGGGTTCGCGGCGCTGTCCGGATCGTCGGTCGCTTCGGCCCTGACAATGGGCAAGGTCTCGCTCGCGGAGATGGACCGCTATGACTACGACCCGCGGCTCTCGACGGGCGTCGTTGCCGCCGGCGGGACGCTGGGGATCCTGATCCCGCCGTCGACCGGCTTCGTGATCTACGCGATCCTCTCCGAGCAGAGCATCGGCCGGCTGTTCATGGCGGGCGTCATTCCCGGCCTCCTGCTGCTGATGATGTTCATCGTCACCATCTGGGTGCTTTGCACGCTGTGGCCGAAGATGGGACCGCGCGGCCCCTCGACGACCATGGACGAGAAAATGCGGGCGGTGATCAACGCGCTGCCGATCATCGTTCTGACGCTGCTCACCATTGGCGGCATCTACGGCGGGCTCTTCTCGCCGGTCGAGGCCGCGGGCGTCGGCGCGGGCGCGGTCATCCTCGCCGGCTTCGCGACCCGGACGCTGAGCCTCGCGGCACTCTGGCAGGCGGCCCGCAGCAGCATCGTCACGACCGCGTCGGTCATGCTGATCCTGATCGCAGCTCACCTCTTCAACCCGTTCCTGGCGCTGAGCCACATCCCGGATTTCGTCAAGGAGGTCATCACCGGGATGAATCTCGGCGCGACCGGCACGCTGCTGCTGATCCTGGTGATCTACATGGTGCTGGGAGCGTTCCTCGAAGGCTTCGCCATGCTGGTGCTGACGCTGCCGATCTTCGTGCCGATCGTCACGTCGCTGGGGATCGACCTGATCTGGTTCGGCGTCCTCGTCGTCCTGACGCTGGAGATGGGGCTGATCTCGCCGCCGGTGGGCATCAACGTCTTCATCGTGAAGTCGGTCGCACCGCAGGTGCCCCTCAGCCGGATCTTCGCGGGGGTGATGCCGTTCTGGGTGGCGATGCTGGTCACGCTGCTGCTGCTGATCATCTTCCCGCAACTGTCGCTGTTCCTGCCAAGCCAGATGATGCACTAGCCGCGCCGCCGCGGCGCGGCAGACAAGAAACCGGCCCCGCCCGCCGTCCCGCACGGTCGGGCGGGGCCAAGCCTTTAGCGCCTGACCTGGCCGATCTCGTCGAGATGATGGCGGAGCCCGGTCACCACGCTGCGCACCCATTGATGCATCGCATCGACGTGAAGGCGCGGCGGCCATGCCAGGGTGATGTCGAAGTCACCGGGGACCGGGCATTCGACGATGCGCAGCCCGTCGCCGATCTCATGCGCCAGCCGGCGCGGCACCGTCGCCACCAGCGACGAGCCGGCCACCAGCCGCGAGACGCCCGCCGGGCTCGGTACCATCAGCGCCGGGCGCATCTGCCGGCCCATCGCCTGCAACTGCGTGACATAGGGCGAGATCCAGTTGCCCTCGTAGGTGATGTGGATGAGGTCCAGCGCAAGATAGTCGTCGACCGTCAGACGGGTCCCGGCCATCGGGTGATCCGGATCCATCAGGCAGACATAGTCCTCGCGGCACAGGCGGCTGACATAGACGCCGGTCTGCGCCGTCGGATGCGGGCCGATCAGCAGGTCGGCCTCGCCTTCCAGCATCCGCGCGACCCCGATGCCGCGCGAATTGATCACCACCAGCTCAAGGCCCGGCGCCCGCCGGCGCAGTTCGCGCACCAGAGGCGGGACCAGCAGCAGGCGCTCGTAGAAATTGCAGGCCAGCGTCAGCCGTTGCCGCGCAAGGGCCGGGTCGAATTTCGCGGGCCGGGCCAGGCGCTCAAGCGTGGCGAGCATGGGCCTGACCTGGGCGATGACCTGCAGGCATCGGGTGGTGGCGATCTGCCGGCCCTTCTCGCGCACGAAAAGCGGGTCGTGAAAGACTCCTCGCAGGCGGTCCATCGTGTAGCTGATGGCGGACTGGTTCACGCCGATCACCTCGGCCGCCGCGCTGAACGAACCCGCGTCATGGACCGTGCAAAGCGTCCGCAAAGTCGAGAAATCGAGGCTCAGCGGATCGACGGAAACCTTCGGCATTGCAGGCCCATCAGAGTTTCTGATGGAGTAGTTAAATGTCATCGCATTGCTGCATGGTCAAGAGATTGCTAGGGTCCCTGCAAGCCAGGGAGGAAAAGGCAAATGCCGCTAGCGCCAGTCGACGAGACGATCACGTTTGACCAGCTGACACTCGATCCGTATCCGCTCTACCGCCGCATGCGTGCCGAGACGCCGGTGATCCGTGTCACCTCCGTCCAGCGGACCTTCCTCACCAAGGCGTCCGACACCAAGATGGTGAAGGACGATCCCGAGCTGTTCAGCTCCGACGATCCGAGAACGCCGATGGAACCGGCCTTCCGGGCCCACACCCTGATGCGCAAGGACGGACTGGAGCACCTGCGCGAGCGCAAGGCGATGATGCCGGCGCTGACGCCGAAGGCGCTGCAATGCAGCTGGGCGCCGCTCTACGAGAAGCTCACGACCGAATACCTCGACCGCCTGCCGAAGGAAGGCCCGGCCGACCTGTTCATCGACCTCTGCGGCCCGATCGCGGCGCGCATCCTCGCCCACATCCTCGGCATCCCCGAGGCGACCGACGAGCAGATGCAGCGCTGGTCGCAGAACCTGATCGACGGGGCGGGGAACTTCGCCTGGCGTCCGGAACCCTTCAAGGTGACCGATGCCGCGAACGACGAGATGAACGCGCTCTTCGACAAGGTGGTCGAGCGGGTCCGTGCCGAACCCGACGCCTCGGCCTTCTCGATCATGGTCAACGCCGAAGACCCGATCCCGATGAGCCAGATCTATGCCAACATCAAGATCGCCATCGGCGGCGGCATCAACGAGCCGCGCGACGCGCTCGCGACTTTGATCTACGGGCTGCTGACCAATCTCGACCAGCTGGAAGAGGTGAGGCGCACCGGTGACTGGGGCAAGGCCTTCGAAGAGGCGGTTCGCTGGGTGGCACCGATCCAGGCCAGCTCGCGCCTCGTCACCCGCGACACCCAGATCCGCGGCTTCGACATTCCCAAGGGCGACACGGTGATGACCATCCAGGCATCGGCCAATCGCGACGAGGAGGTCTACGGCGACACGTCCGAAAAATTCTACGTGTTCCGCGAAAAGAACCTGCACCAGGCGTTCGGCAACGGCCCGCACCATTGTGCCGGCTCGCATACCGCCCGCCGGACCATCGGCAAGATCATGGCTCCGATGCTGTTCGAGCGCTTTCCGAACATGCGGCTGCCCGACCCGAAGGCGGTCAAGTGGCGCGGCTTCGGCTTCCGCGGGCCGATCAACATGCCGGTAATCATGGGCTGAGCGCCGCTCGCCCTAACAAGAACATCAGGAGGAAGATCAGATGGTCAAGGTGACCTTCGTTGCCGCGGACGGCACGGAAACCGTTGTCGACGGCGAAGTCGGCAGCAGCGTCATGCAGACCGCCGTCGCCCATGACGTGGAAGGCATCGTCGGCGAATGCGGCGGCTCGATGATGTGCGCGACCTGCCATTGCTACGTGGACGAAGCCTGGATCAACAAGACCGGCGAGCGCCAGCATGACGAGGACGACATGCTGGAAGGAGCCGCGAGCGAGGTCCGCTCGAATTCGCGGCTGTCCTGCCAGATCAAGCTCGACGAGGCGCTCGACGGGCTGGTGATCCACACCCCCGAAGAGCAGTTCTGACCGTGGCGGGCGGCAACGAGACACCGCAGGCGCCGATGGAAAGCGGACCGGTCGTCATCATCGGCGCCGGACAGGGCGGGCTGCAGGTCGCGGCGTCGTTGCGCCAGTTCGGCTATGCGGGCGAGCTGACGCTGATCGGCGACGAGCCCGGCCTGCCCTATCAGCGCCCGCCGCTGTCCAAGGCCTACATGCAGGACGGTCGGGCCGAGGGTCTGAACCTGCGCGCGGCCGAATTCTACGAGGCGAAGCAGATCCGCTATCTGCCCGAAACCCGCGTGACCGCGATCGACCGCGTCGCCGGCCGGATCGCGACGACCGCCGGCGAACTGCCCTACGGGCATCTGGTTCTCGCGACCGGGGCAAGCAACCTGCGCCCGCCGATCCCGGGCCTCGAGCGCGCGCTCGACCTGCGGACCATGGCCGACGCCGACCGGCTGCGCCGCCGGCTCGAGGAGCAGCGCCGCTTCGCGGTCATCGGGGGCGGCTTCATCGGTCTGGAGTTCGCCGCGGTTGCCCGCAAGTCCGGGCATGAGGTGGTGGTGGCCGAGGCGATGCCCCGGCTGATGGCGCGCGCCGTCTCGCCCGAAATGTCCGAGCTGTTCCTGAGCAAGCACCGCGAGCTCGGCAGCACCATGGTCCTCGGCGATCCGGTGTCGGCCATCGATGCGCGGGGCATCGCGCTGGTTGGCGGCACCCACATAGAGGCCGACGACGTGCTGCTCGCCGCCGGAGTGCGTCCCAATACCGCGCTTGCCGAGGCTGCGGGGATCGAGTGCGCCAACGGCGTGCTGGTGGACGGGCAGTTGCTGACCTCCGACCCCCGGATCTCGGCGCTGGGCGACTGCGCCTGCTTCCCCGAGGCGCGGAGCGGGCGGCGGATACGCCTGGAAAGCGTCCAGGCGGCCACCGACCACGCCCGCCACATCGCCGCGCGGCTGACCGGCCGGGCGCCGGAGGCCTATGCCGCGCTGCCGTGGTTCTGGTCCGATCAGGCCGACTACAAGCTCCAGATCGCGGGCCTCGCGCACCCGGACGATCGCAGCGAGGCGCTGGACGCCCATGTCGTTCTGCGCTTCGACGGCTCGGACCGGCTGACGGCCGTCGAAACGGTCAACAACGCCAAGGTCCACATGAGGGCGCGCAAGCTGCTCTCCGGGGCGGATCCCGTCTCGCCGGACATGGCGCGGGAGATGGCGGCATGATCACCTATGTGCTGATCCCGGGCCTGCTGTCGGACGATGCCGTCTGGAAGGATCTCGCCCGGAAGCTGGGGCCCGCCGTCGTCGCGGCCGACGTGACGCGCGACGACAGTATCGAGCGGATGGCGCGCCGGCTGCTCGACGAAACCGGGGGCGAGTTCGTCGCCATCGGCCATTCGATGGGCGGCCGGGTCGCGATGGAGATGGCGCGGCAGGCGCCCGACCGCGTGCGTGGCCTGGTTCTGGTCAGCACCGGCCACAATGGCGGCACCGAGGCCGAGTTGCCCAAGCGGCGGGCCCGGATCGCGCTGGGTCACGAGAGCATGGCCCGGCTGGCCGACGACTGGCTGCCCGGAATGGTCGCGCCGCACCGCCGGGAGGACGCCGCGCTGATGGAGGCGCTGCGCGAGATGGTGCTGCGCCATGACGCCCGGATCCACGAGCGTCAGGTCCACGCACTGGTCGGCCGCCCGGACGCTGCCGCCTATCTGCCCGCGATCACCTGTCCGATCCTGCTGCTGGTCGGCAGCGACGACGGCTGGTCGCCGGTGCCTCAGCACCAGAGGATCGCCGAACTGGCACCCGACACCCGCCTGCGGGTGATCGAGGGGGCGGGCCACTTCCTGCCCGCCGAGAAGCCCGCGGAAACGGTCGCGGCAATCACCGACTGGCTGGACGAAAGAGGTTTTCCCATGGCCGACATGCCTGAAGCGCCGGAGGCCGCCGGCGGGCGGGACATCCCTGACACCCCGCTGTTCGACCGCGGCAGCAACCTGCAGGGCTACAAGCTGAACAAGATGGCGATGTCGCTCGGCGTTGCCGCCAACCGCGAGGCGTTCAAGGCGGACGAGGACGCCTATCTGCGCCGCTACGGACTCGACGACGCCACCCGCGCCGCCGTCTCCGCGCGCGACTGGCACGAGATGGTGCGCCTCGGCGGCAACCTGTTCTTCATCCTCAAGATCTCGGCCATCGACCCTACCCCGATCACCAAGATCGGCGCCGATCAGGCGGGCATGAGCCATGAGCAGTTCCTGAAAGAAAGGCTGGGAAAGTAATGGCACGGATCATCGGTGGGCTGGGCACCAGCCACGTTCCCTCGATCGGCGTCGCGCTGGACCGCGGCCTTGCAGACAGCGCCGACTGGAAGCCGTTCTTCGAAGGGTACGAGTACGGCAAGGCATGGATGCGCGAGCAGCGCCCCGACATTGCCGTCGTCATCTTCAACGATCACGGCAACAGCTTCTTCCTCGACCGCGTGCCGACCTTCGCCGTGGGCGTCGCCGACAGCTACAAGCCGGTGGACGAGGGCTGGGGACCGCGCAGCATCCCGGCCTTCAGGGGCGCCGAGGCGCTTGGCTGGCATTTCGTCGACCAGCTTGTGGAGAGCCATTTCGATCCGCTGGTCTGCCGCGAGATCGAGGTCGACCACGGCCTCCAGGTCCCGATGGAGCTGTTCTGCGGCCGCCCGGCCGAGGGCGAGGAATGGCCGGTCAAGGTGCTGCCGATCTGGGTCAACACCATCCAGTTCCCGATCCCGACGCCGCAGCGCTGCTGGGAGATGGGCACCGTCCTGCGCCGCGCGATCGAGAGCTTCCCGGGCGACGACCGGGTGGTGATCATGGGCACCGGCGGGCTGTCGCACCAGTTGCAGGGCAAGCGGGCCGGCTTCCTGAATGCCGAGGCCGACCGGCAATGGCTGGACACGATCGGCTCGGACCCGGATCGCTGGCGCAACATGAGCCGCGAGGACTATGTCGAGACCTTCGGCTCGGAAGGCGCGGAACTGATCATGTGGCTGGTCATGCGCGCTGCGCTGAACCGCGACGTCAGCACACTGCACAAGCATTATTTCGTGCCGGCCTCGATGACCGGCGCCGGCTGCATCGTGATGGAGAACGCCTGATGGCGTTCTTCCTGATGCGCTGCCTGCACCACCCCGGCATGGATGAAAGGCGCGACACCCTGCGGCCGGATCACCGCGGCTGGGTCGGCTCGGGCGGCGGTGGGCTCGTCGCGGTGCTGATCGGCTCGGCCCTTCAGGGGCCGGACGGCGAGGGCATCGGCAATTTCGGCATCCTCGAGGCGCGGTCGGCCGAGGATGCCCGCCGTTTCGCCGAGGGCGATCCCTTCGCCAAGGCCGGGATCGTGCGCGAGATCGACATCACGCCGTTGCCGGACGGGTTCCAGGCGGCACGGATCGGCGACCCGATGTCGCCGCGCCTTGATCGCTGACTGGTCCCACACTCAATGAACGTGGCGCCCCCCCTTGGCGGGCGCGCCACGCCAGCCATCAGAATTCGTCGAGATCGTTGGCCAGCACGACCTTGCCGTCATAGGCAGCCTGCACCTCGGTGAGGGCGCTCTCGATCGGCGCGCCATAGTAGGCGATGTGGGTCAGCACCAGCACACCGGGCTGCGCCTGATTGGCAATCTTAGCCAGTTCGCTGGTCAGGGTGTGGGCGGCGCGATGATAGGCCTGCCAGTCTGGAGAGAGCGCGCTCCAGCCTTCCTCGCTGATGACTTCGTGGATCAGGATGTCGACGCCCTTCGCCTTTTCCGCCACCACCTCGCTGTAGCTCGTGTCGCCAGAAAAGACGATCGTCCTGTCCGGCGTGGTGATCTTGTAGCCGTAGGCCGGGGAGATGTCGCCGTGCGGCACCGAGAATGCCTCCACGGTGACACCGTTCGCGTCGAACACGACGCCGTCCCGGGGTATCTCGGTGACGTTGACCCGGTACATGGTTGGATCCGCAACGGGATTGCTCCCGGTCGTGCGCAGCGCGATGTCGGCGGCCATCATCTGGTAGTAGCCGTCCGTCATCGCCTGCAGACCGACGGGCCCATACGCGTTCAGACGTTCCTCGCGGCGCCACCAATACGTCGCCGCGAGTTCCGAATAGTCGAGCGTATGGTCGCTATGCAGGTGCGAGATGAAGAGGTGGGTTATCCTGGGCGGGTACAGCTCTTCGGCGTCCAGATCCTTCCATGCCTTGATTGCGCGCTGGACCATTCCGTGCCCGGCGTCAAAGAGATAGGCTTCCCCGTCGTGGATGATCGCAAGTCCCGAGCCTGCCCGGTCCCCGTTCGGCACGGGCGTGCCGGTCCCGAGCACAATGACGCGAGTCTCTGCGCTGGCGGGCACCACGACAATAGCGGCAAGCATCGCCGCTGAAAGCAGCGTTGGAAGTCTCATCGGTCGTCTCCTCCTTGATTGGGCCGCGGGTGCAGGGGCGTATCGTCCCGACCATTCTTCTCTCTGCTGATCCCGGCCGCCGGCGGTGAGGCTCCGCAACTGCGCGGGGGATCGCCTGGGGGCCGGGGCTGCGCGTTGCCTCCGCCCGCCGTGCGGCCGATTCATTCCAGGGGGGCGACTTCCGGGCAATTCTGAACTGCGCGCGGAACATTGGTTCGAGCTATAGCTCTTCGCCCGCACCCAACGGCGGCGCTCTCGCCCCACGAGCGGCTTGCCGCGCCACGCCGGTTCGGGGGGTGGCGTGCTCCGACCCGGCGCCTATTTCGGTGGCAGGCGGATGCCCCCGTCGATGCGGATCGTCTCGGCGTTGAGATACTGCGTCTCGACACAGAAAAGGGCTGCGGCGGCGAACTCCTCGGGCAGCCCCAGCCGGCTGGGATAGGGGATCGAATCGGCCAGGGTTTGACGGGCCTCGGGCGGCAGTTCGCCAAGCAGCGGGGTCAGGAAGATCCCTGGGGCAAGCGTGTTCACGCGGATGCCGAAGCGCGCGAACTCCCGCGCCGCCGGCAGGGTCAGCGCGGCGATGCCCCCCTTCGAGGCGGCATAGGCCGCCTGCCCGATCTGCCCGTCCTGCGCCGCGACGGAGGCGGTGTTGACGATCACGCCCCGCGCGCCGTCCTCCAGCGCCGCCAGCGTCGACATCCGGGCGGCCGCCAGCCGCATGACGTTGAACGTGCCGATCAGATTGACCCTGACGACCCGTTCGAAGGCCCCGAGCGGCATCGGCCCGTCGCGCCCGACGATACGCGCCGCGGTGCCGATCCCGGCGCAGTTCACGACGATCCGCGGCACGCCGTGGGCCGCGCCCGCCTCGTCGAGCGCGCGCGCCATGTCGGGTTCGGACGTGACGTCGCCAGTGACCGCCAGACCGCCGATCCGGGCCGCCACACGCTGCGCCGCGTCCGGATTCAGGTCCAGCACCGCGACCTGCGCCCCGCGCATTGCCAGCGCCTCGGCCGTCGCCGCGCCAAGGCCCGAGCCGCCGCCGGTGACCAGGGCGGACGTCCCCGCGACCTTCATGCCCGCCCCTCCCGGACGGCCGCGTGGATGACGCGCGGATCGTCGCTTTCATGCAGCATCGTCACCAGATGCGGACGGTGGCGAAGCACGGCGCGCTGATTGACCGAGCCCTTGTCGGTCACTTCGCCCCTGTCGATGTCGAGCGGCGCCTTCAGCAGCACCGCGCGCACCACCCGCGTGGCCGATCCGGTCGCGGCGGAGGCATGCGCGGCCAGCCTGTCCGCGACCGCCTGCCTCACGAGCGGATGGTCGAGCACCACGTCCTCCTCCAGCGTCTCGCCGCCGGGGATCAGCGCCCGCAACGCGGGCTGGAACGGGACAAGGATCGCGCCGAGGTCGGTCTGGTCCTCGCCGGTCAGGACGGCGTCGCGGACAAGCCCGCCGAGATCGTCGATCAGCTTCGCGCGGAGCGGCCCGACCGCCACCCAGGTGCCGGTGCGAAGCTTGAAATTCTCGGCCGTGCGCCCGTCGAAGAAGAAGCCGCGCGTCGGATCGCCGGGCACGGCATAGCGCAGGGCGTCGCCGATCCGGTAGAACCCCTCCTCGTCGAAGGCGGCGGCGGTCAGGTCGGGACTGCGCCAATACCCTGGCGTGATGTTCGGTCCCTTCAGCCGGACCTCCAGCTTGCCCTCGTTCGGCACCAGCTTCATCGTCACCCCGCGGGCCGGGATGCCGACGTTGCCCGGCGCGTCCTGCTCCTCGGTGCAGTAGAGCGAGAAGGGCGCGGTCTCGGTCGAGCCGAGGCCGGTGGTGAGCAGCACCCGCTCGCCCACGGTTTCCTCGGCCAGTGACTTCAGCCGGTTCCAGGTATGCTGGCCCAGCCCGGCGCCGGCGTACATGATGAGCCGCATGTTGCGGAAGAAGCTCTGCCGCAGCGCCTCGTCGGTCTCCATGGCCTCGACCAGCAGTTCCAGCCCGGCGGGCACGTTGAAATACCAGGTGGGCGAGATTTCGCGGAGGTTGCGCACCGACTCCGCCATCGCCTTCGGCGTCGGCTTGCCTTCGTCGATGTAGTAGGTGCCGCCGTGATAGATCGCGATGTTGAAGGCCTTGTTGCCGCTGGCGGTGTGGTTCCAGGGCGCCCAGTCGACCAGCACCGGCGGCTCGTCCTTCATGAAGGCATAGCAGTCGAGCACCATCTCCTGATTGGCGCAGAGCATGCGCTGCGTCTGGATCACCGCCTTGGGACTGCCGGTGGTGCCCGAGGTGAACAGGAACTTTGCCACCGTGTCCGGGGTGACACGCGCATGCGCCTCGCCCACCGCTGCGGTCGGGTCCGCCGCCATCATGTCCCGCCAGTCGCGCGGCTCGTGGCCGGTCGTCACGGGGCTCGTGACCGACAGCACGGGCACGTCCTTCGGCACCACCGCGGCGATCGCCTTCTCGAAGGTCCGGCCGTCCTGCGCGAAGATGAGGCCGGGGGTGATGAGATCGACGATGTATCGCAGCTTGCCGTAGTCCTCGGAAACCAGCGAATAGGCCGGCGAGATCGCCGCCGAGGCCACGCCGACATGCTGGCAGGCCAGCGCCAGCAGGGCGTGCTCGATGCTGTTGCCCGACAGGATCAGGACCGGCCGGTCGACTGACAGCTTGCCGTCGAGAATCGCCTGTCCCAGCCGCGCGATCGTCGCGGCAAGCTCGGCGTAGGTGACCCTGCGCCATTCGCCACTGCCGTCGCGCTGTGCCATCCAGGTCCGCTCGGGCGCCTCGCGCGCCCAGTGAAGGACCCGGTCGGTGATTCGGTCGGCGTGCTCGGCCAACGGGTCCTTTCGCCAGATCAGCGTGGTGCCGTCGGGGCGATCCTCCCAGGCCAGTTCCGGCTTCCAAAGCGGCACCTTGCGCAGCTTTTCCTCGGTCATTCCTTCCCTCCCCTGTTTTTTCTGGAAACGGGCGACCGGATGCGCAATCTCCCGTGCCGATGGAAAGTAGTTTACATGGAAACTTTTTATTAGTAAACATTATACGAGAAAACGACCCGGCTCACCGGGCGCGCAGACCGATTTCGTGCAGCGGAGGAGACTTCGATGGGAGAGATGACCCCGGACACGTTCCTGACCTATGAGGTCCAGGGCGACGTGGCATTCGTGGGCCTGAACCGCGCCGCCAAGCGGAACGCCGTCAGTGATCGCTTTGTCGAACTGATTGCCGACGCCGTGGCGCGGGCCGAGTGCGAGGCGAAGGCCGCGGTCATCTTCGGGCATGGCGACCATTTCTGCGCCGGCCTCGACCTTGCCGAGCACGTCAAGAAGACGCAGTTCGAGGGCATTCAGGGCTCGCGGCGCTGGCATGCGGTCTTCTCGATGATCGAGCGCGGACGCATCCCCTGGATTTCGGCGCTGCACGGCGCGGTCGTCGGTGGCGGGCTGGAGCTGGCGTCGGCGACCCATGTGCGTGTGGCCGACGAGACGGCCTTCTTCGCCCTGCCCGAAGGCCAGAGGGGCATCTTCGTCGGCGGTGGCGGCTCGGTCCGGACGGCGCGGCTGATGGGCGTGGCGCGGATGACCGACATGATGCTGACCGGCCGGGTCGCCTCGGCGCGCGAGGCCGAGAACTGGAACCTCGTCCAGTATGTCGTCGCGCCCGGCAAGGCGCTGGAACGCGCGGCCGAGCTGGCGCGGGCGGCGGCCGGGAACGCGCAGCTGACGAACTACGCGGTCATCAACGCCCTCCCCCGGATCCAGGACATGAGCTCGGATGACGGGCTGTTCGTGGAAAGCTTCATCGCCTCCTTCACCGCCGCCAGCCCCGAAGCCGAGGAGCGGCTGAACGCCTTCCTTCAGAAACGGGCCGTCAAGCTGAAGCGCCCGGGGCAGGCCTGATGCCCGACACCCAGCGAAAACCCTGCGACGCGGACCTGCGCGGCTTTGACCGGCTTGCGGGATCCCTGGGCTTCCTGATGCGGGTCTGCCAGATCTCGATCTACGAGAAATACTTCGAGGAGCTCGGTGCCTTCGGGATGAAGCCGGGCGAGTTCTCGGTGCTCTGGCTGATCTACAACAACCCCGGCGTGCGGCAGGGGCGGGTCGCCCAGCGGCTGTCGATCAAGAACGCGCAGATGACCAAGCTGGTGCGTCGGGCCGAGGACGACGGCTACGTCAGCCGCCGCGTGCCTGACGACGATCGCCGCGCTGTCGAACTGACGCTGACCGACGATGGCAGGAAGTTCGTCGAGCAATGCGAGGATGGGGCCTTCAGCCAGTTCAACGGCGGCGAGACGGACCTCGATGCCGACGAGATGGAGCAGCTCATCGTGCTTCTGAGGAAATTTGCCGGATTGGGGGCGAGACATGAACGCTGACGAGCTTGTCGCCATCGACATTCACACCCATGCTGAGGAGCCCTGCTGCGGCCACCGCGACGACGGCTATCACGAGTTTCAGGCCGGCATGGCCAGGTATTTCCGCAACCCGGCCGGCACCGAGGGCATGTTGCCGACCGTGCAGCAGACCGCCGCCTACTTCCGCGAGCGCCGGATCGGCTGCGTGATCTTCCCCGTCGACGGCGAGCGCGAGACGGGGTTCCGGCGCTATTCGAACGAGGAAGTCGCCGGGATCGCGGCCGAGAACGCCGACATCATGATCCCCTTTGCCTCGATCGACCCCGCCAAGGGCCGGACGGGCGCGCGCGAGGCGCGTCGGCTGGTCAACGAGTTCGGCGTCAGGGGCTTCAAGTTCCACCCCACCATGCAGGGCTTCTACCCCAACGACCGCGCGGCCTATCCGCTCTACGAGGCGATTGCCGAAACCGGGGCGATCACCCTGTTCCATACCGGCCAGACCGGTGTCGGGTCGGGGATGCGCGGCGGCATGGGGATGCGGCTGAAATACTCCAACCCGATGCATCTCGACGACGTGGCGGTTGATTTCCCCGACATGCCGATCATCCTCGCGCATCCCTCGTTCCCCTGGCAGGAAGAGGCGCTGAGCGTCGCGACCCACAAGCCCAACGTCTACATCGACCTGTCGGGCTGGTCGCCCAAGTACTTCCCGCCGATCCTGATCCAGTACGCAAACACGCTGCTGAAGCACAAGATGCTGTTCGGCAGCGACTGGCCGGCCATCACGCCCGACCGCTGGCTCGCCGATTTCGGGAAGATCGACATCCGCGAGGAGGTCCGCCCGCTGATCCTGAAGGAGAACGCCAAGAAGCTCCTCGGGCTCTAGGGCCGCTCGCCCAATTTCAACGAACATGAGAGGGAGGAAATCTCATGAAGACGTGTCTGACCCTGGCGACCGCCGCGCTGGTCGCCGGAACGGCTCTGCTCGCCGGGACCGGGGCGGAAGCGCGCGACCTGCGCGCGGCGTCCGGCGGCCCCCCGGCCCATCCGGCCACAAGCCACATGTACGCCCTGCTGCCCGAGGTCCTGAGCGAGGAGTCCGACGGCCGCCTGTCGGCGACGCTGCTCGGCCCCGAGGTCGTCAATCTCGGCCAGATGAAGGACGCCCTGAAGAGCCAGCTGGTCGAGGTCGGCAACCTGCTGCCGCTCTATTTCCCCGCCGACCTGCCGAACATGGCGCTGGCGGGCGAGCTGGCGCTGTCGGGGCGGAACCCGCAGGCGATGGCCGCGGCCATGACGGAATACATGGTCCTCTGCGAGCAGTGCCAGACCGAGCTGAAGAATTTCGGCGTGGTCTATCTCGGCTCGGGCTCCTCCGACGTCTACGGCCTTCTGACCAAGACCCCGGTCCGGACCCGCGAGGACCTGAAGGGGCTGCGGCTCCGGTCGGGCGGGTCGCCCTTCTCGCGCTGGGCCGAGGCGATGGGCGCGGTTCCGGCCAACGTCTCCGTCTCCGACCAGTTTGAATCGTTGAGCCAGGGGGTGATCGACGGCTCGATCGCCTCCGTGGCGGATCTGGTGTCCTTCCGGCTGGTGGAACTCGTCAAGTATGTCACCGTCCTGCCGCTCGGCACCTACCATGCAACCTCGGACTTCACCGTCGGCGAGGCGGCCTGGACCTCGCTTGCGGTCGAGGACCGCGAGGCGCTGGCGCGCGCCGCCAACCGGCTGAACGCCGTCTTCACCAACCGCTGGGCGGTCGAGATGCCCGCGGAGGCCCGCGCCGCGGCCGCCGAGGCAGGGATCGAATTCGTAGAGCCAGACGCCGACCTGCTGCAGGCGACGCTCGCCTTTGCCGAGACCGACCAGGCGACGGCGGCCCGGATCTCCGCCGAACGCTTCGGCTTCGATGACGCCGAGGCGCGCGTGGCCCGGTTCGGCGAACTGGTGGACAAGTGGACCGCCATCGTCGCCGAGACCGGCGACGACCCGGCCGCCATCGCTGCCCGCGTCCAGCAGGAAGTCTGGGACAAGGTAGACTTCGCCACCTACGGCATGTGACCGCCACCCCTCCGGCGGCTGGCCGCCGGAGGTCCCACCCCGCCGCTTCGTTCCCCTGACCGCGCCCGTCGGCCGGCTGGCCACGCGCGCCTCGCGGAGCCACGAGAATGCAACCCATCCTCCGTTTCACCGACCGGATCGCTCGCCTGCTGGCGCTTCTCGCCGCCATCGGGGTGCTGGCCATGATGCTGCATGTCGGCGCGGACGTGATCTGGCGCACCCTGTCCGGCCGTCCCCTTCCCGCCACCGTCGAGATCGTCTCGCGCTACTACATGGTAGTCATCGCCTTCCTGCCGGTCGCTCTGGTCGAGCGGCAGAACGCCATGATCTCGGTCGAGCTCATCGATGCGGCGATGACTCCGGCGCTGCGCCGGGCGTCGGACGTCGCCGTCGCCCTGCTCGCCCTGGCGATCTACGCGGTGATGGTGTGGACCACCTGGACGACCGCAATGCAGAACTTCCACACCGGCACGTTTGTCGTCGCGCTGAACAGCAAGATCCCGGTCTGGCAGACCTATTTCATTCCCCCGGTCGGCTTCGCGCTGGCCGGTCTCGTGGTGCTCGTCCGGCTTGCCGAGCTCGTCTCGGGGTCGCGCGCGGATGATCGGAGGACGCCGTCGTGAATGTCGAGATCGGATTCTGGGGCGTCGGCATCCTGATGACGCTGCTGCTGCTGAGGGTGCCGGTTGCGCTGGCGCTCATCGGCGTCTCCTTCGGCGGGATCGTGATGCTGCTCGGGCCGACCCCGGCGCTCGGGATCGTCGCGGACACGCCCTATTCCTTCGTCGCCAGCTGGACGATGAGCGCTGTGCCGATGTTCCTGCTGATGGGCTTCGTCGCCTTTCACGCCGGGCTGACGGAGGGCCTGTTCGACGCCGCGAAGGCCCTGCTGGTCCGCGTGCCGGGCGGGCTCGCCATCTCGTCGATCTTCGCCTGCTCGGGATTTGCCTCGGTCTCCGGCTCGTCGCTTGCCTGCGCCGCCGCGATGGGGCGGATCGCCATCCCCGAGATGGTGAAGGCGGGCTACCGGCCGTCGATCGCGGCCGGGACAATCGCGTCGGGCGGCACGATCGGGGCGCTGATCCCGCCGTCGATCCTGATGATCATCTATGGCGTCTTCGCCGAAACCTCGATCACCAGCGTGTTCATCGGCGGAATCGCCATCGGTCTCCTGACGGCGGTCTCTTACGCCCTGATCGTCGTCGCGATCTGCCTCCTGCGGCCGGACGTCATCCCGCACGGCCAGCCCGTCGCCGCCACCGGCAGCCGGCGCGCCGCGCTGCTGCGGGTCTGGCCGATCGGCCTGCTGGTCCTGCTGGTCTTTGGCGGCCTGTTTTCGGGCCTGTTCACGGCGACCGAGGCCGGGGCGATCGGCGCGCTCGGGGCAATCGTCATCTCGGCCCTGACCGGCGGGCTGACGCGCGATGTCATGCGGCAAAGCCTGACCGAAACGCTGATGACCTCGGCCTCGCTGTTCGTGATCGGGATCGGCGCGGCGATGTTCACCCGGTTCCTCGGGATCACCGGGCTGTCCGGCTTCATCTCGAACGCCGTCGGCTCGGCCGACCTCGGCTATGTGCAGCTGATGGTCATCATCGTGCTGATCTACATCGCCCTCGGGACGTTCATGGAACCCTTCGGCGCCATGCTTGTCACCCTGCCGGTTCTGCTGCCGGTGCTGAAGCAGGAAGGGTTGAGCCTGATCTGGTTCGGCGTTCTCGTCGTCAAGCTCCTGGAGATCGGGATGATCACGCCGCCGGTCGGCCTGAACGTCTTCGTGATCCGCAGCGTGGCGGCAAAGTACGTCACCGTGGCGCAGATCTTCCTCGGCGTGCTGCCCTTCATCCTCGCCGACTTCGTCGTCGTGGCGCTGGTGATCGCGTTCCCCGGGATCGTGCTGTTCCTGCCCAACCTTCTGGGCTGACGGCCGCCGCGGCCGGCCTTTCGGGGTCGGCCGCCATCCGGCCCGCCTTCAGGCACGGCGAAGTCCGTCAGCCAGTCGGACGCCCCTTTCCTCGCCTCCACCGGCATTTTGCCACGCTGCAATCCGCCGGCCGTGATAAAATTGCGGAGCGTCCCGCCGATTCGATTGATCCTGCCTCCGGACTGAAGGTTTCCCCGGCGCGTTCGCCAACAAGTCCATAATCCACGGCCAGTGCTTGCCGCCTGCCACTCGTTCAATGTTTTCGCGAAATCAGATTTCTTTCTTCAGGTGTTGTCATGCCAATTTCCGACTACGGCGTATTGTGTGCAAGGGCTCTCGAAGCGCGGCGAGAGGACGGGCAATCCACGCCGCACTACCAGATCCATGCCCTCGCGGGGCAGGTCCACTACCGGCTCGCGGTCAACGTGAAGTCGCAGGTGAGCCCGTCCGACCTGCTCTTTCTGGTCGACGAGAGCTTCAGCCATCCGGTGACCGCCGGCCTCTCGGGCCTCGCCGACGGCTTCTACCCGCTTGCGAGCCAGGGCGGAGGGACAGCGCTCGACTACATCCGCGCCAACCTCTTCGACCGGACGAAGATGCGGCCGCTGCCTCCGAGCCTGCCCGGCGCGGACAACGACCTCGCCGACCGGCTCGCGCATTTCGTCGACCGCGCGGCGCAGGATCCGGAGGCGCGCCTTTATGCCTTCGGCGCGCACTGGGGGCCGGAGCCGCAGACCAGGGACAAGGTCTTCG
>JBGALW010000239.1:0-5098 GCA_044223585.1 Amaricoccus sp. | reverse complement strand
AATTGGCTAAGCGAGTTCGGCGGATCGGCCTGGACCCTCGATCCGACGAGGGGGCAATATTATCTCCACGCCCATCTGATCGAGCAGCCGGACCTGAACTGGCGCAACCCCGAGGTCACTGACGCGATGCTCGACGTCATGCGCTTTTGGTTCGAGCGCGGCGTGGACGGGTTTCGCATCGATGCCGTCGATCAGATGATCAAGGATGCCGACTTTCGCGACAACCCGCCCAATCCCGCCTGGCGTGAGGGCATGCCGCCGCCCGACCAACTCTTGCGCCTCTATCAGAAGGACAGGCCGGAGATTCATGCCCAGATCGCCCGGATGCGGCAGGTCGCCGAGGATTATGGCGGGCGGCTGCTGGCGGCCGAGGCCTATCTGCCCTTCGAGAAGATGGCGCTCTATCACGGCGAGAACCTCCAGGGCTTTCAGATGCCCTACAACTTCCATCTGATCGGCGCGGCTTGGGAGCCGCAGGTCCTGGCGTCGCTGGCCGAGGCCTACGAGGCCGCCCTGCCCGCCGGCGCCTGGCCGAACTGGGTGATGGGCAATCACGACCGGCCGCGGATCGCCTCGCGCCTCGGGCAGGCGCAGGCCCGCGTCGCCGCGATGCTGCTCTTGACCCTGCGCGGCACGCCGACGGTCTATTATGGCGAGGAGTTCGGGATGGAGAGCGTGCCGATCCCGCCCGACCGCGTGATGGATCCGTGGGAGAAGAACGTGCCCGGCCATGGGCTGGGGCGCGATCCGGTCCGCACGCCGGTCGCCTGGGAGAGGGGGGCGGGGGGCGGCTTCACCACGGGCGAGCCCTGGCTGCCGATGGATATGCGGCCCGGAATGGTGGTCGCGCGTCAGGCCGAGGATCCGGGGTCGATGCTGTCGCTGTACCGCCGGCTCCTGGCGCTCCGCCGCGCCGAACCCGCGCTGAGCCTCGGCGATTACGCGACCCTGCATGTCGATGCCCAGGTGTTCAGCTATGCGCGGCAGCTGGGCGCGCGGCGGCTGGTCGTCTCGCTCAACCTCTCGGACGTACCGCAACCCGTGCCGGAGCTGGGCGAAACGCTCCTGTCCACTGCAACCGAACCTGTGGGCTCCGCGACGCTTCTCGGGCCGAATGAGGGACGGATCACCGTCGGTTAGGACCCGTTCGGATCCAAGACCTGCGGCGTCGATCCGCTGCCCTGCACCGGGCTTCGCCGCGGGACCGAAGGACGGTGCTATCACATTGGCAGGGCCAGCTTCAGGGCGGCGCAGACACCGTAGATGGCAAAGACCGCGAAGGTCATCGTTGCGACCGGGGGTGTCGCGCATGGAGGTGTAGATGGTGTGGCCTGCTCGGGCGAGCCTCCGCCGTCAGCCGGCCGAAGCCGTTGGAGGCGCCGGTGACGAGGATGATCTTTTTGCCCATGGGAGAGTTCCTTCTTGAGAATGGGTTCAGGGGCGTCAGACCATGCCGCCATTGGCGCGCAGCACCTGGCCGTTGATCCAGCCGCCGTCAGGCCCGACCAGGAAGGCGACGGCGGCGGCGATGTCCTCAGGTGTGCCGAGCCGCTCGAGCGGGTTCATCTTCGCCATCCGCTCGATCAGCTCCGGCGACTTGCCGTCGAAGAAGAGGGCGGTGGCGGTCGGTCCCGGCGCCACGGCGTTCACCGTGATGTCGCGGCCGCGCAGCTCCTTGGCGAGCACGCCGGTCAGCGCCTCGATGCCGGCCTTGGTCGCGGCGTAGACGCCATAGGTTTCGAGCTTCAGACCGACGATGCTGGTCGAGAAGTTGACGATCCGCCCGCCGTCGCGCAGCCGCTTCGCCGCCTCGCGCAGGGTGTTGAGGCTGCCCTTGAGATTGATGGCGATCTGGCGGTCGATCAGGGCGTCCTCCCCGTCCGCGACCTTGGCAAGTTTCATGATGCCGGCGTTGTTGACCAGGATATCGACGCCCCCGAAGGCCGCCTCGGCCGCGTCCCACATCCGGGCGACCGCCGCGGGGTCGCTCACATCCGCCTGCACCGTCATCGCGCGTCCCCCGGCGGCGTCGATCTTCGCCGCCAGTGCCTCGGCGGGTCCGACGGAGCCCGCGTAGTTGATGACGACGGTGCAGCCATCCTTCGCCAGGCGCTCGGCTACCGCTGCGCCGATGCCCCGCGAGGCTCCTGTGACGAGCGCCACCTTGCTGCTGTTCTCTGACATTGGCCTTCCCTTCCTTCTGCCGTGCGCCACCGCGCGTTCCGAATGCAGGGAACATCGACCTTTTCGGTGACCGGATAATCGGGCATTCTTCGGCATCACTGCCCGGGAATTCCGAACAAAAGCCATGGACCGGCTCGACGCCATGCGGGTGTTCGCCCGCGTCGTGGAACGGCGCAGCTTCACGCTGGCGGCGGAGGATCTCGGGCTGCCGCGCTCGACGGTCACCGATGCGGTGCAGCAGCTCGAACGGCGCCTCGGCGTGCGTCTGATCCAGCGCACGACGCGCCGCGTCGCCGCCACGCTGGACGGCGAGGCCTATCACCTGCGTTGCCTCGCCATCCTCGCGGACGTCGAGGACGCCGAGGGCGCCTTCGCCGGCGTCAAGCCAAAGGGCCTGCTGCGCGTCGACGTGCATGGAACGCTCGCCCGGCATTTCGTCCTGCCCGCCCTTCCGCGCTTCTTGGAGGCCTATCCGGGCATCGACCTCTACATGAGCGAGGGCGACCGGCTCGCGGACCTGATCGAGGAGGGCATCGATTGCGTCCTGCGCGTCGGCCAGCCGCAGGGCAGCGATATGATCGCGCGCCGCCTTGCCATGCTGGACGAGGTTACCCTTGGGTCACCCACGTATCTCGACGTGCACGGCCTGCCGACGCATCCGGATGCGCTTGCCGACGGCCACCTCATGGTGGGGTTCCACTCCACCGCCACAGGCGGGCTGCTGCCGCTCGAGTTCACCGTCGAAGGCGAGGTACGCTATCTGACTCTTCCGACGCGCGTCTCGGTCAATGCCGCCGAAAGCTATGTGGCGGCCGCCAGGCTCGGCCTCGGACTGATTCAGGTGCCGCGCTATCATGTCCGGACGGCGCTGGAGACCGGCCAGTTGATCGAGGTCCTGCCAAAGGCGCCGCCCCCTCCGACGCCGGTCTCCGTCCTCTATCCGCGAAATCGACAGCTCTCGCCGCGGGTTCGTGTCTTCGTCGATTGGCTGGCGCGAGAGTTCAACGGGGCGGATGCGCAAGGCTCGAAAAACTGATCGCTGCGGCAGAATGGACTTGCCCGTGTTTGGTGGAGAGCTTTGAGCTTACTTCTCGGGCCTTTCGCTCGAAGGCGATGGGGCTCTGGAAACCGCGCGATGAATGCCGCCTGACGGGGTCATAGAACCCGTCGATGTATCTGGCGACGGCGTTTTCGGCCTGTGCGCGGGTCTGCCAGGCAACAGGCTAGATCAGCTCCGACTTGATGGTCTTGAAGAACGTCTCGGCCATCGAGTTGTCGTAGCAGTTCCCTTTCCCGCGCATCGATATCTGAATGCCGCGTTTTCGAAGCATGGCCCGATAGTCCACCGAACAGTATTGGCTGCCGCGATCCGAATGGTGGACCAGTCCCGGTGATGGCGTTTCGGCGGCGGTGGGTGACGAAGCGTCTGCCGAGGCATCTTGCGCTTCATCCAGCGGCCCCGTCTTGCCTTCGGCCACCGCGACCAGCAGGTCCGCCAGTCACCACGCCGCCCCCGAAAGGCAAGACCGCACCGCTTGTCGGCTTTTGGCGCAGCACATCCTGTGCAAGGGCCGCCAGACCTTCGATCCCCTTGCGCATGTCCGTGACGCCGCAGGCGAGATAGACCCGAACACCGGTCCCCGGGCCGATCATGCCGCCTCCACCGCCCGGATCAGGCGCGTCAGAGTGGCCGCTCCATGGCGCTGTCAAAGCGAAGGCAGCGCCCATGACTCAAGCGTAACGCGACCGGCACAGGCGCGACCGGATCAGGCGCGACTGGGGCAGCTTCGGGCGGGAGCGGCAAGCTCTGCAGGGCGGGGATATCAATGGAGTGGCGGTTCGGTTTCCGGCGGTCCACCTGCCCGACTGGCGGAGATCATGCTTGAGAACGGCCGAGCCAGATGCCACGCTTTCTCGTGGCAGTCGGGGTTTCGGCTCCGATACGGACAGCGGCGGCCCGGTGGTCGGATGGGTGCCAAAGCAGGCACCTCGGCTCGACCGCGGAGACATGGAAGCTGCCGATCACAGACCGCAAGTGTGGGAGGTGCCGGGCCGTGACTTTCGCAACCCAGAAGTTCAACGCCGCGGTCGCCAGCTTCAAGAGCACGTTCGGAACGCACCCGCAGCTGTTCACCTACGGGCAGTTCTACGTCACGAACCGGACGATCGACGACATGCTCGGCACCATCGAGACGGAATTGCGCGGTAACATCCGCTTCATGCTGAGCCCAGAGCAGCTTGAGAACACGCTCAAGTGGTTCCACAACAAGCTCAAGGTCGATGTCCGGGAGATCAGCGTCGTCGCGATCAACACGATGCTCAACCTCATCGAGCACAACGGAGACCTGGCGGCGATCCGCGCGATGTTCAGGTCGGCGGCGAGCAGCAAGGCCGACACGGCGGGCGCGCGGGCGGACTTCGAGCAGATCTGGTCGGGCGACTCCATCCCGGCCTATCCCTACTGGTCGGCGTCGTCGGCCTCGCTCGGCAAGGCGCTGGCGGCGCGGGAACTGGAGAAGGACCGCTGCTTCCAGGTGAGCGGCGCGCTGGCGCGCAAGGTCGCGAAGGCGGGCGCGGTCGCGCCGCCGCCGTCCGCCGCCGCGGTGAGCGACGGGCGGCTGGCCGGGGCCGATGTCTTCGAGACGGTGCCCGCGGCGCCGGCGACGCACGATGCGGGGCAGCAGGTCGTGCGGCATGCCAATCCCGCGGCGCTGCCGGCAGCCTATGCGCGCATGCGGGCCACGATCGACGCGAAGGGGTTCGTCCAGTGCGGCGTGCTGAGCGGCGCGCGCGGGCCGTTTCCGCGGCCGGAACATTACGTGCTCGCCTTCGCCTATGATGTGGTCGACGGCAAGGACGCCTTCCTGTTCTGGGACCCCGACGCCGCCCGCAGCAACATCGCAAGCACGGCGCC
>JBGALW010000015.1:0-37842 GCA_044223585.1 Amaricoccus sp. | reverse complement strand
CCTCCACCGCGGGCCGCGCGGCCTGGAGCGCCGGGGCGCGGGCGGCGAGCGCCCCGGCCGACGGCATCGGCAGCCGGTCGGCCTCGCGCGGCTCAAGCTTCAGAAGGCCGCCGCCATAGCTGCGCCCGACGATTTCCGCGCCGAGCAGGGTGACGCTGTTGAGGCTCGCGAGCGGCAGGAGCGCCATGCCGGCCGCGCGGCAGTCTTCGCGCAGCTTGACGCCGTAGAGCGAGTTCAGCACCTGCGCCCCCGCCTTGTTGGCGATCAGCCGCGGGCGGTCGTGGTTCATGTAGGTGAGGAACAGGTCCGGCACCTCGACAAGCGGCACCCGCCACCATGGCGCGCGCACCCGGCACTTGTAGGCGCTGGCGATTCCCGTCGTCTCGCCGGCCTCGATCCGCCGGCGCGCGGCGGGCGAGGGCCGCGGGCCGGGACGGAAAAGCTGCGCCCGGGCGCCATGCGCGACGGCGGCATGCCAGTCGGCGCGGGTGAAGGCGAGCCCGCGCAGGTGGCGCGAGCCGGGCGGGGAGATCGGGACGAGCTCACGCGGCGGCAGGCCCGCGGCCTCCGCCGCGGTCAGGGCGAAGAACCCGTTGGCGCCGGTGACGGCCCCGAGATAGGTCCGGCCCCAGTCGGCCAGCGTCTCGCAATGCTCCGCCCGGATCGCCTCGTAGGCGGAGAAGGCGGCGTCGGCAAGGAGGGCCGGGGTCCACTTGTCGCCCTCGGCCGCGGCGTAGGGCGTCCAGCCGCGATCGTCGGCGGCAAGCGTCGCGGCGTTGCGCGTCTGGCGCAGCTCGAAGCCGGGGGCGCCGCCCGAGCCTTCCGCCAGCAGCAGCACGACGTCCTCCAGCACGCCGGGGAATACCCGCTCCTCGAAGGCGACGAGCCGCAGGCGCGCGAAGCGGCGCAGGAGAAACCGCCGCACCTCCGCGGCATAGCCGACGCTCAGCAGCTCGGCCGGCAGGACCAGCGCCAGCCGGCCGTCCGGGCGCAGATGCTCGGCCGCGCGGATCACGAAGGCCGCCCAGGACGACGCGAGGCCGGAGAGCCGAACCCCCTGCGCCAGCGCCGCCTCGAGGCTGCGAGCGCGGGCGGCGCCGGAAAAGTCCTGATAGCGGATGAAGGGCGGGTTGCCGAGGATGACGTCGAAACCGCCGGCGGCCTCGGCGGTGAAGAAGTCCCCGGTCGCGATCGAGGCCGCGGCCCCGGCGGCCCGCAGGCGCGCGAGCGCCGCCGCGGCGGAGGCGGGATGGATCTCGATGCCGTGCAGCCGCTGGTCCCAGCCGCGCCGGGTCCCGAGGCCGCGCAGGCGGGCGGCGGCGGAGAGCAGGAACCGCGCCTCGCCACAGGAGGGCTCGAGGATGCGGTCGGCGGGGGCGCGGACCGCCCAGGCGGCGAGATAGTCGGCAATCGGCTCGGGCGTGAAGAACGCGCCCCTTGCCTTCTCATCCGCCGTGCCTGCCATGCCCGTTCCTCTTTCGTACCCGCCGGACGATGCCAGAACGGGAACAAATCGGCAACTCTCTCGTGCCGTTCCCGCGAGGCTAGCAGAGGCGGTCCCCGCGAGGAAGCGGGCAGCGTCACCGCGGGGGAGTGGAAAATCTCCCGCTCTCCCTGCAGGATGCGCAGGCCGGCCTCCGACGCCGGACCAAACGCCAGTCAGACCTGTCCGTGATGCCCCGCGCCCTGCTGATCCTTGCCCTCGCCCTCGCCGCCGGAATGCCTGACGTCGGAGCCGCGCAGGCCGTGTGCCGCCCCGGACCGCTCGGGGCAACCGTCTGCCAGGGGACGCCCCGGCCGAAACCGCGGCCGCCGGACCTCGGGGCGCCGCCCGTGCAGGCGCTCGACCGCGTGCTCCCCGATGACCCCGGCACCGGCACCAGCTTCATTCCGGCGCGGAAGACCCGCGGACTCGGCGGAACGATCCTCGACGCCGATCCGGGACGCTGCCGCCCGGACACGCTCGGCAACCTGCGCTGCCGGTGACGCCCCTCCGGTTCGGACAGACGTACTGCCGGGCGTCAATCGAGGCGGGTGATGCGCGGCTCCGGCCCCGGCGCATAGTCCGGGTGGGCGGCGAGCCAGGTCGCCAGCACGTCCTCCAGCCCCGGCCCGAAGTCGTAGGCGTTGGTCGCCTCGTCCCTCAGCACCGAATAGCCGTCCCCGCCGTTGCGGACGAAGTTGTTGGTCGCGACGGTATAGACCTTGGCCGGATCGATCGGCGCCCAGTCACCGCCGGCGTCCTGCACCTCGACGGTCTTTATGCGGCCCTGCATCGGCGCCACCTTCGGATCCCAGCTGAAGCGCAGGCCGGCGACCTGCGGGAAGCGGCCGGCGCCCTCCTCGACCTTGCTGACGCCGTTCTCCAGCGCGGCTGTGATCCCGGCGCCGGAGATGTTGAAGGTCGAGAGCGTGTTCTGGAACGGCAGCACCGCGAGCACGTCGCCCATCGTCACCGCCCCGGCGCCGATCGAGGCCCGCAGGCCGCCGCCGTTCTGCAGCGCGATGGTGACGCCCTGCCCCTTCACCCGGTCGAGCATCGCGTCCGCCACGGCGTCGCCCATCGGGCATTCGGCCGCCCGGCAGGTTTCGCGGCTTCCGTCGAGCCCGGTGGCGAGGTCGCCGACCTTGCGCGCCTTCAGCTCGTCGATCGGGCCCGACAGCTCCTTGATCCGGGCGAGGATCGCCGGATCCGGCGTCACAGAGGCGTCGAGCAGCATGCTGTCGCCGGTCGCGGCCGTCACCACGCCGGCATCGTCGAAGGTGAGCGCGACGTGCCCGAGATATTTCGAGTAGGACCCCGCCTGCACGATCGGCACCGCCACCCCGTCCGGCCCCGTCACCATCAGCGGATAGCGATAGGGCGCATCCGGGTCACTGTTGGAGAACAGCGTGTGGCTGTGGCCGCCGACGATCAGGTCGATGCCGGGGACCGCCTCGGCCAGTTCGATGTCGGCGGTCACGCCGAGGTGGGACAGCACGATGACCTTGTCGACGCCCTCGGCCTTCACGCTGGCGATCTCGGCCGTCACCCAGGGCGCCGGATCGCGGAAGCTGACCGTCGGGCCGGGGCTCGAGATCTCCGCCGTCTCGGGCGTCGTCACGCCAAGAATGGCGATCTTCTCGCCGCCCTTCTCGACGATAAGATGGTCCTTCTCCAGGGGCGCGAGCAGCTTGTCGCCGGTGACATCGACGCTTCCCGACAGGATCGGGAAGGTCGCCGCCTTCTGGAAATTCGCCAGCGGCTCCGGCCCGAGGTCGAACTCGTGGTTGCCATAGACCATGGCATCGAGCCCGAGGCCGTTCATCATCTCCAGCTCGGCCGCGCCGGAATAGGCGGTGAAGAACAGCGACCCCTGGAAGACGTCGCCGGCGTTGAGGACAAGGGTCGTGTCCGGCCCCAGCGCCGCCCGCTCCGCGGCGATCGCCGTGGCGAGCCGGGCGGCCCCGCCGAAGCACTTGCCCGCAGTCTCGTCCTCGGACGAGCAGGTCGAGTCAAACGCGTTGATCGATTCGATCCGGCTGTGAAAGTCGTTGAAATGCAGTATGTTGAGCGTGAATGCCTCCGCCGGCGCAGCGGCGGCGAGGATCGTCGAGGCGAACAGAAGGCGCAGCATCCGGCATCTCCCCCGAGACGGATGAAAGGGTTTCGATCCAGCATGGCAGGTGCCGACGCGGGGAGGCAAGGGGTGGCTGGCGACCGCCCCCGAGTTGACCGCGCTCCCGGCCCGCAGCTAGGGTCGGGCGCCATCGCCGAACAGGAGCCGCGCCATGACGAAACCGCTGTCGAACTACGAGACGCGGGACACACAGGCCCTGCTCCACCCCTATGCCAACGCCGTGGCCCTCCGGGACGGCGGCCTGCTCACGATCGAGCGCGGCGACGGCGTGCGCGTCTTCGACCAGTCGGGGCGGGGCTACATCGAGGCGATGGCAGGCCTCTGGTGCTGCGGTCTCGGCTTCAGCAATGCCGAGCTCGTCGAGGCGGCGCGGCGGCAGATGGAGCGGCTGCCCTACTACCACCTGTTCGGCGCCCGCAGCCACGAGCCGGCGGTGGAGCTTGCCGAGAAGATCAAGGCGCTGGCGCCGGGTCGGATGGCGCGGGTCTTCTACCAGACCAGCGGGTCGGAGGCGAACGACACGCAGGTGAAGTTCGCCTGGTACCGCAACAACGCGCTCGGCCTGCCGCAGAAGAAGAAGATCATCAGCCGCGTGAAGGCCTATCACGGCGTCACCATCGTCGCCGCCTCGATGACCGGCCTGCCCTACAATCACCGCGACTTCGACCTGCCGGTGCCGGGCATCCTGCACGCCCGCACCCCGCACGCCTGGAAGGAGGCGGTGCCGGGCGAGGACGAGGCTGCCTTCACCGGCCGTCTCGCCGAGGAGTTCGAGGCGCTGGTGCTGGCCGAGGGGCCGGAGACGATCGCCGCCTTCATCGCCGAACCGGTGATGGGCGCGGGCGGCGTCATCGTGCCGCCCGCGGGCTACTTCCCCGCGATCGCCGAGATCTGCCGGCGCCACGACATCCTGATGATCTCCGACGAGGTCATCTGCGGCTTCGGCCGCACCGGCGAATGGTTCGGCGCCCAGACGCTCGACTATGCCCCGAACAGCCTCTCGATCGCCAAGCAGCTGACTGCCGGTTTCCTGCCGCTGTCGGCCGTGGTGATCGACGAGGGGATGGCCGAGGTGCTGGAGGCGAATTCCGGCCGGATCGGGACGCTCGGGCACGGCTACACCTATGGCGGGCATCCGGTCGCCTGCGCGGTGGGGGTGAAGGCGCTGGAGATCTATGAGCGGGAGGACATGCCGGGGCGGGTGCGGCACCTCGCCGTCCGTTTCGCCGGCCACCTCGACCGCCTCGCGGAACACCCGCTGGTCGGCGAGGCCCGGCACCTCGGGCTGATGGGCGCACTCGAGCTCGCGCCGGAAAAGTCGCCGAAGGGCTTTGCCACGCCGGGGAAGGTCGGCGCCTACATGGCGCAGCAGCTGATCGAGCGCGGCGTGATCGGACGCGCCATCGTCGACTCGATCGCCTTCTCGCCGCCGATGATCGTCACCGAGGACGAGCTCGACGAGCTCTTCGCCGCCGTCGGCCCGGCGCTCGACGCGACCCTCGCCTGGGCGCGGGCCGAGGGGCACCTCTGACCGGGGAGACGGGCGACAAGACCAGCGCAGCCGCCGACTCAGGAAGGCGTCCGGGGCACGCTACCCGGCGCCGACCTCGACAAGCGTCCCTTCGACCCGGAGCGCGGCGATGTCCGCGGCGTACTGCGCCTGCAGCTGCGCCACCTCTCCCGCATCGAACGGCGCGTAGACCGGCCCCGACCCGGCGGGGTGCGCGGCATAGAGCGGCGCGACCACCGCGCGCCGCTCCGCCGGTGGCAGCGGCCGCGTGTCCGCCTCGGCGAGCCGGACGCCCTCGGCCGCCGGCGAGGCGGTGAAGCGCGGCGGCCGCGCCGGTCTGAGGCCCGGCACCGGCCGGCCGAGATAGGCCGCGACGATTTCCGGCCAGTGCGCCGAATAGTCCTCCTGCCGCCAGACCTGCAGCCGCGCGCCGGGCACCGCCGCCCGGATCCGCGCCGTCAGGTCGACCCAGCGCGGCGGCGCCTGCCGCGCCCGCCGTCGCAGGGCCTCGATCCGCCCCGGCTCCGGAGGATAGTGCCGCAGCGCCTCGGCGTGCGCCGATGGCCAGAGCCGGTCGAAGCTCCGCACCGAGAGGAACAGGTGGACCGGCGCCCCGCCCGCGAGCCGCGGCAGCACTCCGAGCCGATCGGCAAGCCCCGGATAGGGCGGGTCGGCAAAGACGTCGCGGATCTCGCCGAGCAGCGCCTCCTCCGAGATCGCCAGCACGGCCGCGCCGGTGCGCTGCGCCTCCACCGCCTCGGCCAGCGCCCGCGCCGCCGCCCCCGGCAACAGGCGCCGCCAGGCCGGCAGCGACGCCGCCGCCCCGCGCAGGTCGGCCGGCCGCACGAAATCCACCCCGGCCGCCGCCAGCGCGTCCGCCCCGCGATGCAGGCTCTTCTGCAGGTGGCTGGTCGCGGTCTTGTGCGCGCCGACATGGACTCGCAGATCGGTGATGCGCGGCTTCATTCCGCGAGCGCACCGTTCATCTGGCGCCAGAGATAGCCCCGCCCGTCGGGATAGACCGCAATCATCCGGTCGAACCCCGATGGCTCGTCGACACCGATCCGGTAAGCCGTTGCCACACCCGCGTGCAGGTCCCGCGTCAGCGCCCCGGCGTCGAAGCAGCGGAACCAGAAGGGCGGGGTCAGCGGCACCGCGTCCGCAACGGGCGGAAGCGCGGAAACCGCCGACGGGTCGATGCGAAAGCAGCCGCGCAGTTTCAGCGGCGACGAGGCGGCGTCGATCCCGTCGTAGCCTGCGACCGGCACGGCCACCCCGCCGATCTCCAGCGCCGCGACATCCCGCTGCCGCTCGTAGAAGGCAAAGAGCTGGAACCACGCCAGAACCGCCCCGAACACCAGCGCGAAGCCGACAAGCCCGAGCCCGACGAGCCGGCCGCTCACACGAAGGGTTCGGGCGCGTCGGCACCCGCCCGCACGAACGCGTCCGCGCACAGCTTCGCCAGCGCCCGCACCCGTCCGATATAGGCCTGCCGCTCGGTGACCGAGATCACCCCGCGGGCGTCGAGCAGGTTGAAGAGGTGGCTCGCCTTGATGCACTGGTCGTACGCCGGCAGCGCCATGACGATCCGGCGGCCGGTCTTCGGGTCGGTGTCCGGCTGCCCGAGGATCCGGGCGCACTCCGCCTCCGCGTCCTCGAAATGCCGCAGCAGCATGCCGGTGTCGGCCACGTCGAAGTTCCAGCGCGCGTATTCCGCCTCGGCCTCGCGGAAGATGTCGCCATAGGTGAGCGGGATCGGCGCGGCAGGATCGTTGAACGGCATCAGGTTGCCGTCGTCATAGCCGAGGACATACATGGCGAGCCGCTCCAGCCCGTAGGTGAGCTCGCCCGAGACCGGCTTGCAGTCATGCCCGCCGACCTGCTGGAAATAGGTGAACTGGCTCACCTCCATTCCGTCGCACCAGACCTCCCAGCCGAGTCCCCAGGCGCCGAGCGTCGGGCTCTCCCAGTCGTCCTCCACGAAGCGGATGTCATGCAGGTCCATGTCGATGCCGATCGCCGCCAGCGAGCCGAGGTAGAGCGCCTGCAGATCCGGCGGCGACGGCTTCATGATGACCTGGTACTGGTAGTAGTGCTGCCAGCGGTTCGGGCTGTCGCCATAGCGTCCGTCGGTCGGCCGCCGCGACGGCTGGACATAGGCCGCGGCCCACGGCGTCGGCCCGAGCGAGCGCAGGGTCGTCGCCGGGTGGAAGGTGCCCGCCCCCACCTCCATGTCGTAGGGCTGGAGGACGGCGCAGCCCTGCCCCGCCCAGTAGGCCTGCAGGCGCAGGATGATCTCCTGAAAGCTACGCGGCGCGGTCATCATGAGCATTCCCAAGCGGTCGCGCGCTTTTAGGAAGCGCCGGCCTCGCGGTCAATTGCGCCGCACTCCGGAACGGCCGCCGTCCGGGCCGACTCAGATATTCGAACGGATGTGCCGCTGGCGGACCTCGACCCTCCTGACCGCGGGCCTGCGGCGGCGGAGCGGCAACGCCGCAACGCCCGTCACCCGCGCCAGAACGCGGCCGTCAGCAGCACATAGACCGTCAGGATCTCCAGCCGCCCGGCCAGCATCAGGAACGCGCAGACCCACTTCGCCCCGTCCGGCAGCGTCGCGTAGTTTCCCGCCGGTCCCAGCACCGGGCCTAGCCCCGGCCCGACGTTGGAGATGCTGGCCGCCGCGCCGGAGATGGCGCTCAGGGGATCGACCTCCAGCAGCACCAGGACGACCGCGCCGATCGCCAGCGTCAGGAAGAACATCATGAAATAGGCGATCACCGAATCGAGCACGTCGCCGTCGACCGGCTCGCCCCGGAAGCGCGGCGTGTAGACGATGTTCGGGCTGTGCAGCCGCCTGACCTCGCTCGACACGACGCCAAGCAGCAGCTGGTAGCGAAAGACCTTCGGCCCGCCGGCCGTCGAGCCGGAACAGCCGCAGATCATCATCGAGCAGAAGAACAGCGTCTCGGCGAGGCCGCCCCATTGCGAATAGTCGGTGGAGGCGAAGCCTGTGGTGGTGATGATCGACGCCAGGTTGAACGTCACCTCCCGGATCGTCCGCTCGTCGAGCACCTCGCCATCCAGCCACCGCGCAACGAGGAGGGCGACCACGAAACCGAGGTAGAGGATCAGGAATGCCCGAATCTGGCTGTCGCCGAACAGCGCGCCCGGATCGCCGCGGGCGAACTGCACGAAGCGGATGAAGGACATCGCCCCGAGCAGCATGAACACGGTCGCCACATACTGGGCCGCCGGCGGAAAGTCGGCGAACGAGCTGTCGTAGTTGCCCATGCCCCCGGTCGCGATGCTCGACATCGCATGCACCGCCGCGTCGAACCCGGTCAGCCCCGACCACAGGAACCCGAGCGCGCAGGCGAACGTCAGCACCGCATAGGTGACGCCGATCGACAGCGCGATCGCCTTCGCCCGCGGCATCACCTTGCCGAGCGTGTTGAAGTCGGCGTTCTTCAGCATCTGCATGCCGCCGATGTTGAGGATCGGCAGCAGGATGAGCGCGAGGAGGACCACGCCGATCCCGCCGATCCATGTCACCAGTCCCCGCCAGAGCAGCACGCCATGCGGCATCTCCTGCAGCCTGGTGAGGACCGTCGCCCCGGTGGTGGTGAGCGCGGAAGCGCATTCGAAATAGGCATCGGTGAAGCTGAGACCCGGCGCACCCAGCATCAGCGGCAGCCCCGCGACCGCCGGGAACACCCCCCAGCAGGCCACGGTCAGCAGGAACCCCTGTCGCAGGTCGAGCGCCGTCGTCCGCTCCGAGGCGCAGGCCGCCGCCAGCGCCGCCCCGGACATCAGCGTGAGAACCGCCGCCATCGCGAAGGCCTGCGCGTTCGGGTTGCCGTGGATGAGGTCGGCAACCATCGGCAGCACCATCAGCCCGCCGAGCATCAGGATCAGCCATCCGACGATGTAGGCGACCGGTCGGACGTCGATCATGGAACCCCGCGCAGCCGCCACGCCCTGCCGACCCTTGCGCCCCGGCAGGGTGCTGTCAAGCCGACGGCACCGCTGCGCCCCGCCCGCCGCAGACCGGGCAGCCCTCGCGCGGCCGCACGCGAATCCGCCGCGTGTCGGCGTGGAGCCCGTCGTGGATCATCAGCCAGCCGCGCAAGGATGAGCCGGCCCCGGCCAGGAGCTTGATCGCCTCCAGCGCCATCAGCGACCCGATGACCCCGGGCAGCGCGCCGACCACCCCGGCCAGCGCACAGGGCGGCGTCAGGGCCGGGTCCGGAACCTCGGGAAAGACGCAGGCATAGCAGGGGCCGCCGCGTGCCGGATCAAAGACCGAAACCTGCCCCTCCCACCGGCTCATGGCGCCGGAGACGAGCGGGCGCCCGGCCGCAACGCACGCGGTGTTGACGAGATGGCGCGTCGCGAAGTTGTCGCTGCCATCGAGCACCAGATCCGCCGCCGGCACCAGCGCCGCCGCGGCGCCCGCGTCGAGCCGCGCCTCGACCGCCTGGAACCGCACGTGCGGATTGAGCGCCCCGACGGCCGCCCCGGCCGCGGCCGGCTTCGGCGCGCCGACGTCCGCCGTGCGGAACAGCACCTGCCGCTGCAGGTTGCCGGTCGTCACCCGGTCGTCGTCGACGACGGTCAGCGCGCCGACGCCGGCCGCCGCGAGATAGAGCAGCACCGGGCTGCCGAGGCCCCCTGCACCGACCACAAGCACCCGCGCCGCGCGCAGCCGCTGCTGTCCCGGCCCGCCGATTTCCGGCAGGACCAGGTGGCGGGCATACCGCTGGAGCTCTTCCGGTGACAGGCTCACCCGGTTCCGGTCGAGCCGAAGCCCCCCGCCCCCCGGACGCTCTCCGGCAGCACCTGCACCTCGTCCCAGACGATGCGGGTGACCGGCGCCAGCACCAGCTGTGCGATCCGCATGCCGTGGTCGATCACGACCGACGCGTCCCCGAGGTTCAGCAGGATGACCCCGAGCTCGCCCCGATAGTCGGCATCGATCGTCCCCGGACTGTTCGGCAGCGTCAGCCCGTGCCGCAGCGCAAGCCCGGAACGCGGCCGCACCTGCACCTCCCACCCCTCGGGGATCGCCAGCGCAAGGCCGGTCGGCACCAGCGTCCGCGCGCCAGGCGCGAGCACGCGCCCCGCCGCCCGCTCGCCTTCGGGCAGGCAGGCCGCGACATCGAGCCCGGCCGCCCCGGCGGTGGCGTAGGCCGGCAGCGGCAGCGCCGGGTCATGGTGCGGCAGGCGGAGGACGGCGACCCTGACGCTCACGCCAGTGCCCCGGCGATCCGGTCGGCCAGCCGCTCCGCCGTCTCGGCCTTGCTGAGCCGCGGCCAGGCTTCCGCCCCGGCCGCCGTCACCAGCGTCACCGCATTCTCCGTGCCGCCCATGATCCCGGTCGCGGGACTCACGTCGTTCGCCACGATCCAGTCCGCGCCCTTGCGCAGCCGCTTCGCCGCGGCGTTTTCCAGGACGTCGTCGGTTTCCGCCGCGAACCCCACGACCAACCGGGGCCGCCCGTCGCCCATCCCGGCAACCGTGCGCAGGATGTCGGGATTCTCCGCGAGCTCGAAGCTCGGCGCCCGGCCGGACGCCTGCTTCTTGAGCTTCGACGCGCCCGCCCCCACCACATGCCAGTCGGCCACCGCCGCGGCGAACACCGCGGCGTCGGCCGGCAGCGCCGCCTCCACCGCCGCCAGCATCTCCTGCGCCGTCTCCACCTCGATGACCTCCGCGCCGCCCGGCCGGGGCGCCTCCGCCGGGCCGGTCACGAAGGTCACCCGCGCGCCGCGCCGGACCAGCGCCTCGGCGATCGCGGCCCCCTGCCGGCCGGAAGAGCGGTTGGCGATGTAGCGCACCGGGTCGATCGGCTCGTGCGTCGGCCCCGACGTCACCAGCACGTGCCGCCCGGCCAGCGGCCCGCTCCCCGCCGGCGCCAGCGCCGCAGCAGCGGCGGCGACGATCGCCGGCGGTTCCGCCATCCGGCCCGGTCCGTACTCGCCACAGGCCATCTCGCCGGCGTCCGGGCCCACGAACAGCGCGCCGTCGCCCCGGACCGCCGCAAGATTGCGCTGCGTCGCCGGATGCTCCCACATCCGAACGTTCATCGCCGGCGCGAGCAGCACCCGCTTGTCCGTCGCGAGCAGCAGCGTGCTCGCAAGATCGTTGGCGATCCCCGCGGCGAGCTTCGCGATCAGATCCGCCGTCGCCGGCGCCACGACCACGAGGTCGGCCGACCGCGACAGCTCGATATGCCCCATCTCGGCCTCGGCGGTGAGATCGAACAGCGCCTGATGCACCGGCGCGCGCGCCAGTGCCGCGACACCAGCGGCGCTCACGAAGGCCGCGCCGCCGGCGGTCAGGACCGGGGTCACCGCCGCCCCCTGCTTCTGCAGCAGGCGGATCAGTTCAAGCGCTCTTGTACGCGGCGATTCCGCCGCCGATGACGAGCAGCATCCGGCGGCCGGCCAGCATGGATTTCCATCTCCTGCGATCGCGTCCAGCTTACCGCGCCGCTCCACGCCCGTGCAACCGTCGCTGGAGACGCCCCCGCCCTCCTCAAGAAGCCTGGAGAGAGCAGTGCCGGGGGCGCGGGGCGGCGAGCGCCCCGCCGGCGCAGGCCCACAGGCCTGCGCCCACAAAAGAACGACGTGCGCACCCGCGCACGCCGCCCGGCCGCCAACGGGCGGCCTACTCCACCAGCATGTCCGCCGCGCCCGTTACCGCCTCCAGACGCTTGCGGAGCTTGCCGAGCGCCTGCGCCTCCAGCTGCCGCACCCGCTCCTTCGACAGCCCGAGTTCCCGCCCGAGGCTTTCCAGCGTCCGCGGCTCGTCGCGCAGCTTGCGCTCGACGACGATCATCCGCTCACGCGCGTTGAGCGTGCCGAGCGCCTCGGCGAGCCAGCCGCGTACCCGCGCGAGGTCGGCGTCGCGTGTCACCGTCTCGGCCGCCTGCGGCGCCTCGTCCTCCAGCGTGTCGAGCCATTCCCGGCCCTCCTCGCCCGCCTGCAGCGCATTCAGCGAGAAGTCGCCGCCCGACAGGCGCGCGTCCATCATCTCCACGTCGCGAACCGGAACCCCGACCTCCTCGGCGATCATCTCGCGCAGACGGTGCGAATCGAGCACCGCGCCGTTTGCCCCGGCCTCGCGTTCCAGCTTGGCCCGGACCCGGCGGAGATTGAAGAACAGCGCCTTCTGCGACGAGGTGGAGCCGGTGCGCACCATCGACCAGTTGCGCATCACGTAGTCCTGGATCGAGGCCTTGATCCACCAGACCGCGTAGGTCGAAAACCGGACCCCACGGTCGGGGTCGAACTTCTCCGCCGCTTTCATCAGTCCGACACCCGCTTCCTGAATCAGGTCGGGCATCGGCGCCCCATAGCGCCGGTATCGGGCGGCCATGGCGATCGCCAGCCGCATGTAGGCATTGACCAGACGGTGAAGCGCCTTTTCGTCGCCATCGTTGCGCCACCGTCGCGCGAGTTCGAGCTCGGTTTCCGCGTCGAGCATCTCCGCGCCCATGGCGCGCCTGGTGACGGTGCGGGTGCCGGTATCGTCCAAGACCATCAGCGTCCTCCTTGACGGGCGCGGCACGGTGGCCGGCACATCCTGCAACGGCTACGCGCGACGTTAACCTCCGGATCACCCGCGCGTTCCTGCCGGGACGCAATAGAATCGCAGTCACCCGCCAGAGCCACAGCAACCCATTGAACCGGTTTGATTCTTCCGCCCTGTGGCCAATGGCCGCAATCACGATAGTGTGCGGCGGGAAAACCCGACCCAGCCCGGAGGCCCCATGACCGCGACCCTCGCCATCGTCGATCCCGCCTATTCGAGCTGGTCGCTGCGCGGCTGGCTGCTGTTCCGGCACTTCGGCCTCGACGTGAAGCTCGAGACGGCGCACCTGCGCAACCCCGACCTCGGGCCGCTTTTCGAGCGTTTCGCGCCCGCCCGCACCGTCCCGGCGCTCCGCCTCGAGGGCGGCCGCGAGCCGGTCCTCGTCTGGGACTCGCTTGCCATCGCCGAGACGCTGGCCGAGCGCTATCCCGACATCGCCTTCTGGCCGACCGGCCCGGCCGCCCGTGGCCTCGCGCGGTCGCTCGCCGCCGAAATGCATGCCGGCTTCGGCGCGCTGCGCAGCGCCTGCCCGATGAACCTGCGCCGCGCCGTTGCCGGCTTCGGGCCATCCGAAGCGGTTCTGGCCGACCTTGCACGGCTGGAGACGCTCTGGGCGGCCGCGCGCGCCAGCGGCGCGGAGGGTCCGTGGCTCTTTGGCGGCTACAGCATCGCGGACGCCTTCTTCGCGCCGGTCGCGACCCGCATCGCGACCTATGACCTGCCCGTCGGCACGGAGGCGGCCGCCTATGTCGCCGCCCACCTCGCGGACCCGGTGTTCCGCCAGTGGCGCGCCATCGGCATCGCCGACCCGGTAATCCAGCCGCAATACGAGTTCGACCTGCCGGCACGTCCCTGGCCCGGACCGGCGCCGCTCCCGGCCCGCGCCGTCAGCGGCGTGACCGCGGTCAACGACGTCTGCCCCTTCTCCGGCAGGCCGGTGGCCGCCGACAGCCTCGCCGAGGTCGCTGGCACCGTCATCGGCTTCTGCAACACCGGCTGCCGCGACAAGGTGGTCGCCGACCCCGAGGCCTGGCCCACGGCAATGGCCCTGCTGCCACCGCGTTAACCATCCGCTAACAGGCGCCGACCCAAGCTCCCGCGGCTAGTCAGGGAGATCGGGCCGGCATGGTCGCGCGCGCCTACACGGTGGCTTTCCAGGGCGTCGAGGCGCGGCTGGTCGAGGTTCAGTGCGCGGTCACCGCCGGCCTGCCCTCGTTCAACCTCGTCGGCCTGCCGGACAAGGCGGTTTCCGAAGCCAAGGAGCGGGTGCGCGCGGCGATGACCGCCATGGGGCTGGCGCTGCCGGCGAAGCGGATCACCGTCAACCTGTCCCCGGCCGACCTGCCGAAGGAAGGCTCGCACTTCGACCTGCCGATCGCCCTCGCCGTCCTCGCGGCAATGGAGGTGCTGCCTGGGGACGAGGTGGCGGCGCAGGTCGCGCTGGGCGAGCTGTCGCTCGACGGCACCCTCATCCCGGTGATCGGCGCGCTGCCCGCGGCGCTGGCCGCGGCGGAGGCGGACTGCGGGCTGATCTGCCCGGCGGCCTGCGGCGCCGAAGCCGCCTGGGTCGGCGCAGTGCAGGTGATCGCCCCGAAGTCGCTGCTCGCGCTGGTGAACCACTTCACCGGCCGCGCCGCCCTCGCCCCGGCGCAGCCCGGCACGGTGCCGGACGCGGCCGCGCCGAAGGATTTCGCCGAGGTGAAGGGCCAGGAGAAGGCCAAGCGCGCGCTGGAGATCGCCGCGGCCGGCCGCCATCACCTGCTGATGGTCGGCCCCCCCGGCAGCGGAAAGTCGATGCTTGCCGCCCGCATCCCCGGCATCCTGCCGCCGCTGGAGCCCTCCGAGGCGCTGGAAACCTCGATGATCCACAGCCTCGCCGGCCTGCTTGACGAGGGCGGCATCTCGCGCGCCCGGCCGTTCCGCACGCCGCACCACACCGCCTCGATGGCAGCGATCGTCGGCGGCGGACGGGGCGCCCGGCCGGGCGAGATCAGCCTCGCCCATCACGGCGTCCTGTTCCTCGACGAGCTGCCGGAGTTTCCGCGGCAGGTGCTGGAAACGCTGCGCCAGCCGATCGAGACCGGCGACGTCGTGGTGGCGCGGGCGAACGCCCATGTCCGCTACCCCTGCCGCTTCATGCTGGTGGCCGCCGCCAATCCCTGCCGCTGCGGCCACCTCGCCGACCCGGCCCGCGCCTGCGCGCGGGTGCCGGACTGCGGCGCCGACTATCTCGGGCGCATCTCGGGCCCGCTGATGGACCGCTTCGACCTGCGCGTCGAGGTGCCACCGGTCGCGGTCGCCGACCTCGGCCAGCCGGGCACGGGCGAGAGCAGCGGCAGCATCGCCGCGCGGGTAGCGCGCGCCCGCGCGGTGCAGCGCGACCGCTTCGCCGGCCACCCGGACGCCAGCGTCAACGCCGACGCCGAAGGCGACCTGCTGGAAGCGATCGCCGGCCTCTCGGAGCGGGCGGCCGGGCTGCTGGCCGACATCGCCGGACGGTTCCGCCTGAGCGCCCGGGCCTATCACCGCGTGCTGCGCGTCGCCCGCACCATCGCCGACCTCGAGGGGGCGGAGGCGGTCGAGAGCCCGCATGTCGCCGAGGCGGCCAGCTACCGGCTGGCCTTCTGACGCGTCAGAGGTCGTGTCCGGCCCACGGGCCGTGGAAGGCGCCCTGCCGGTCGATGCGCTGGAAGCCGTGGGCGCCGAAATAGTCGCGCTGCGCCTGGATCAGGTTGGCGCTGGTGCGCGGGGTGCGCATCGTGTCGAAATAGCTGAGCGCCGCGGAGAGCGCCGGGGTCGGGATGCCGGCGAGCGCGGCGGCGGCGGTCACGGCGCGAAGGCTGTCGTGGCTTGCGGCCATGCGCCCGACGAAGCCCGGCGCGAAGAGCAGGTTCGCCGGGGTGTCGCCCGACAGCGCGGTCGCCATGTCGTCGAGCATCGCCGAGCGGATGATGCAGCCGGCGCGCCAGACCCGGGCGATGCCGGCGAGCGGCAGCGACCAGCCGAACTCGGCCGAGGCGGTGGCAAGAAGGCCGAAGCCCTGCGCGTAGCAGGCGATCTTGCCGGCGAGAAGCGCGGCCTCAAGGTGGCCGGCAAGGGTCGGGTCGTCGATCCGGGACGCCGCCTCGCCATAGAGCCGCGTGCCCTCGACGCGCTCGCCGACGCGGGACGAGAGGTTGCGGGCGGCGACGGCGGCCTCGATCGCGGTCGCGGGGGCGCCGAGGTGCAGCGCCTCGATCGCGGTCCAGCGGCCGGTGCCCTTCTGGCCGGCGCTGTCGAGGATCATGTCGATCATCGGCCGGCCGGACTCGGGGTCGATCGCGCGGCAGACCTTGCCGGTGATCTCGACCAGATAGGAGCGCAGCGGCCCCTGGTTCCACTTCTCGAAGGTCCCGGCCACCGCGTCCGGCGCGAGGCCGAGGCCGTCGCGCATCAGGCCGTAGATCTCGGCGATCATCTGCATGTCGGCATATTCGATGCCGTTGTGGACGGTCTTGACGAAGTGGCCCGCGCCGTCCTCGCCCATCCAGCCGGCACAGGGCATGCCGTCGAAGCGGGCGGCGATCGCGTCGAGGACCGGGGCGACGCGGTCCCAGGCAGCCTTCGGCCCGCCCCCCATGATCGAGGGGCCATGGCGCGCGCCCTCCTCGCCGCCGGAGACGCCGATGCCGAGATAGGGCGAGCCCTGCGCCGCGGCCTCGGCGGCGCGGCGGCGGGTGTCGTGAAAGTTGGCGTTGCCGCAGTCGATGAGGAGGTCGTCCGTATCGAGGAGCGGGCGGAACGCGGCAATCATCTGGTCGACCGCCGCACCGGCCGGAACCATCAGGATGATCGCCCGCGGGGTCTTCAGCGCCGCGACGAGCGCCTCGTGGCTGTCCGTCGCGACGATGCGCTCGCCGAGCGGACCGGCGTCGGCGGCGAAGGCATCGGCGACGCCATCGGTCCGGTTGAACACCGCGACGCGAAAGCCCTTCTCGGCGATGTTGAGGGCAAGGGCGGCGCCCATGGTGCCGAGACCCACCAGTCCGATGTCCGCCAGCATTGACCATCCCCCTGTTCCCGCGGCCGGACTATGGCCGTGCCGCGCCGGGAAAGGCAAGCCGGGGCGCACCTGCCTCGGGGACCTGCCGGCCCCGCTCGGCCGGCGCGGGTCGGGCGGCCGCCTTTGCGGCCTTCCTTCGGCGGAGGCTGCGCTCCGCGCAGCCGACCAGCATCCTCCCCGCCCGTTGGCGGGGCCCCTGGTCTGCTCGATAGGGTTTCAAGCCTGTATGAGACCTGACCGAGCCGGTTCAGGCCGCCAGATCACAGGAACCCGCCCTCCCCCGGCTCGGAGGGACGCCGACGGCGCGAGGCCCCGGCGTCCCGGACGGAGGCGGACTCAGGCGACGGTGGCGTCCCCGGCCAGCGCCTTGCGGAGCGCCTCCTCGCGGGTGTGGTCGAGCGAGGTCTGCAGCACGCGGCCGCCGACGCCCTTCAGCTCCTCCAGCACCTTGTCGCCGGTCACCTTGCGCACGAGGACGAAGAGCACCGCCTCGCCGGGCTGCAGATCCTCGGTCGCAAGGTCCTTCATGAACTTGTCGTTGACCCCGACGTCCGTCAGCGCGCCGGCGATGGCGCCCGAGGCGGCCCCCGCGGCGACGCCGAGCAGCGGGTTCATGAACAGGACGCCGATCAGGAGGCCCCAGAAGCTGCCGCCGGCGGCGCCGGCCGCCGTCGTGCTCATCAGCTGGTTGAGCTTCACCTTCCCCGAGTCGGACTTGGTCGCGATGACCGCGTCGCCGATCTCGATCAGGTAGTCCTGCTGCAGCCCGAGGATCTTTTCCCGGACTTCTTCGGCCTTTGCTTCCGACGGAAAGACCACCGCGATCAGGTCGGCCATTTTGTCACCCATGTGGTTTCTGACTCACGGCGCGGACTAACCCACGCCGGCCGTGGCCTGTCAATTCGGGATCGACCGCATGCCGGAGGCCGGCAGACCGTGCGGCCGGGCTCAGGTGCCGTACCGCGTTTGCGCCCGCTGCCGCGCCTTTTCGGCCTCGCGGTCGCGGTCGCGCGGCCCCGCGGTCGTGACCATCGAGCCGAGCAGCCGCTGGGCCGCCAGCGTCACCTCCGCCACCGCGCGCTCGAACGCCGGCTCGTTCGCCTGCGAGGGCCGGGTGAAGCCACTTATCTTGCGGACGAACTGCAGCGACGCCGCGCGGATCTCGGCTTCCGTCGCCGGCGGCTCGAAGTTGAAGAGCGGCCTGATGTTGCGGCACATGCCCCGTCTCCCTCCTGCTGTCGGCGACAGGGTGGCGCGCGTCGCCCGCCTGTCAACCGGAGTACGGCGCTCTTCGCACTTGCGGGATTGGCGCGCGTGCCCCTATGGTGCGGCGCGCCAAACCCGCCCGGGAAGGACTCCGATGCCTCCGACGAAGCGCCCGCCGGCCAAGCCCGTCAACCTCGCGCTGCAGGGCGGCGGCTCGCACGGGGCGCTGACCTGGGGGGTGCTCGACCGGCTGCTCGAGGACGGGCGGCTCACCATCGCCGAGGCGAGCGGCACCAGCGCCGGTGCGATGAACGCCGTGGTCATGGCCGACGGATTCCAGCGGGGCGGCGCCGACGGGGCGCGGTCGGCGCTGGCTGCCTTCTGGAAGGCGGTCAGCGACGCGGCGCGCTTCTCCCCCGCCCAGCGCACGCTGTGGGACCGTCTGACCGGCCGCTACAGCCTCGACCGGTCGCCGGGCTACCTGCTGCTGGAGGGGATCGGCCGCGTCTTCTCGCCCTACGAGATCAATCCCTTCGACCTCAACCCGCTGCGCGACCTGCTGGTCGGCATGGTGGACTTCGACCGGGTCAATGCGCCGGGCGGGATCCATGTCCACATCAACGCCACCAACGTCCGCACCGGCCTGCCGCGCACCTTCTCGACCGGCAGCGTCACCGCCGAGGCGGTGCTTGCCTCTGCCTGCCTGCCGCAGATGTACAAGGCGGTCGAGATCGGCGACGAGGCCTACTGGGATGGCGGGTTCTCGGCCAATCCCGCGCTCTATCCGCTGATCTCGAACACGGCGAGCCCGGACGTCCTGATCGTGCAGATCAACCCCATCATCCGCCGCGCGCTGCCGCGCACCGCGCGGGACATCATCAACCGGGTCAACGAGATCAGCTTCAACACCAGCCTCGTGAAGGAGCTGCGCACCCTCGCGCTCGCCAAGCGGATCGCCGAGGAGAACGGGGCGGACGTGCCGCCCACCTACCTGCACATGATCCACGTCGACGAGGAGGTGCAGGACCTCGCCGCCTCCTCGAAGCTCAACGCGGAATGGGAATATCTGCAGCTGCTGTTCGACCGGGGACGGCGCTGGGCCGACCTCTGGCTGCGGGATCATTTCGACGACATCGGCCGCGCGTCGACCTTCGACATCGAGGAACTGTTCCGGGACTCCTCGCACCGGCCGAAGGGCATGCCGCCGCCGCTGGTCGAGCCGGAGGCTCAGTAGCCCTCCGTCCGGTCCACGACATTGCGGAACGGCCGGCCGTCCTCGCCGAGGCGGATGTTGCGGGCGACGGCCTCGGACGCAGTCTCCGGCCGGGTCTCCGAGGCGACGTGCGGGCTGACGGTCACACGCGGATGCGCCCAGAAGGCGTGATCCGGCGGCAGCGGCTCCTCGCGGAACACGTCGAGCGTCGCGTGGGCGATGCGGCCGGAATCGAGCCCCTCCAGCAGGGCGGCGTCGTCGATCAGGCTGCCGCGCCCCGGATTGACGATCCGCGCCCCCTGCGGCAGCAGCGCCAGACGGCGGGCATCGAGGAGGCCGCTTCCAGCCCCGCCTCGCCCGACAGCGCGGCAAACCCCGCCGCCTCGCGCGGACGGCGGCTCCAGCCGCGGACGTCGAAGCCGATTGCCGCCAGCGTCGCCGCCACCGCGCCGCCCAGCTCGCCGAGGCCAAGCACCCCGACGACCCGGTCGGCAGCGAGCGGCGGCACCACGCCGCCCCGCCAGACGCCGTCCTGGCCGAGGATGTGCGCGTCGAGCCCGAGATGATAGCGCAGGACATGCCCGGCCACCCACTCCGCCATGCCGCGCGTCAGGCCATCGTCCACCATCCGGCAGAGCGGTACCTTCAGCGTCGCGTTGCCGACGACCGACTCGACCCCGGCCCAGAGCGACAGCACCGCCTTCAGCCGGGTGAACGGCGCGAAATCCTTGAGCGGACCGCCCGGGTGCAGCACCACATAGTCGAAGGTCCAGGGCCCGGCGGGATCGTCGGTCAGCGCCGCGCCATCGAGGCCGACCTCCGCGAGCGCGGCGAGAAGGTGGGGGCGCCAGATCGCCCAGTGCTGCGGCGGAGCGGAAAAGAGGATGCGGGGCCCCATCGGCGGGCCCCTAGTCGGTGCCGCGCGGGCGGTGGACGTGGGCGCTCTGCACCAGTCCGAAGGCTGCGAGCAGCACCACCATCGCCGTACCGCCGTAGGAGACGAGCGGCAGCGGCACGCCGACCACCGGCATCAGGCCCATGACCATCCCCATGTTCACCGCGAACAGCAGAAAGAAGCTCATGGCGATGCCTCCGGTCAACAGCGCTCCGAACCGGTCGCGGTTCGAGATCGCCGAGGCGATGCAGAATCCGATGATGAGGGCATAGAGCGTCAGCACAGTCGCCGTGCCGATCAGCCCGAATTCCTCGGCGAGCGTGGTGAAGATGAAGTCGGTGTGCTTCTCCGGCAGGAAGTTCAGCCGGCTCTGCGTCCCCTGCATGTAGCCGCGCCCGGTCAGCCCGCCCGAGCCCATGGCGATCTTCGCCTGGGTGATGTGGTACCCCGCCCCGAGCGGGTCGGCGGACGGATCGAGGAAGGTGAAGATGCGCCGGAACTGATAGTCCTTGATCAGCTGCCATGACGTGCCGCGGCTCTCCAGCACCACCGTCACGAGGCCGACGCCGCTGCCGACCGCGACGATGAAGTACCAGAGGCTGACCCCGGCAAGGAACATGACCGCGCCGCCGCCGGCCAGCAGCAGGATCGCCGTCCCGAGGTCCGGCTGCTCCATGACGAGCGCGACCGGCATCAGGATAAGGAGGAGCGGCAGGATCACCCACAGCGGGCGCGACACCTTCTCGACCGGCAGGCGGTGGTAGTAGGCGGCGAGCGCCATGACGAGGGCGATCTTCATCATCTCGGACGGCTGGATCTGCACCGGCCCGAGGTTGATCCAGCGCTGCGCCCCCATGCCGATCACGCCCATCACGTCGACGGCGACGAGCAGCAGCAGCGACACGAGATAGGCGAAGGGCGCCATCAGCCGCCAGAAGCGGATGTCCACCATGCCGATCGCGACCATGATGACGACCCCCGCGGCGAAGCGCATCATCTGCGCCCCGGCCCAGGGATGCAGCGACCCGCCGGCGACCGAATAGAGCATCAGGAAGCCGGCGCAGGCCACGGCCGCGAGGAGCAGGATCAGCGACCAGTTGATCGCCAGAAGCTTGGCGGGGCCGCGCGGCCCGCCGCGTGCCGGACTGTCGAAGAGGCTCATGCCGCCTCCGTCATGCCCGGTCCCGCACCGGCGTCGCCTCGGCCGATTCCTCGGCCGGCGGGCGATAGGCCTTCTGCTGCTCGGCGATCGTCGCCCGCTGGTCGGCCGGGTAGGCCTCCAGCGGCGGCAGCCCGTCGTAGAGCGCATAGAGCAGGATGTCGCGGGCGATCGGCGCCGCCGCCAGCGAGCCGCCGCCGCCATGCTCGACGATCTGCGCGATGGCGTAGCGCGGCTTGTCGTAGGGCGCAAAGGCGACGAAAAGCGCGTGGTCGCGGCGCCGCCACGGCAGCTGCTCGTTCTTGGTCACGCCCGCCGCGCGTTCGGCCGCGGTGATGATGCGGACCTGGCTCGTGCCGGTCTTGCCTGCCATCAGCACGGTGGGATCGACGGTGCGCGAGCGGAAGGCCGTGCCCTCGTTCGACACCGCGTACATCCCGTCCCTGACCGCCGCGAGATGCCGCGGGTCGATGTCGAGCGCCGGCGCCGCCTCCACCGGCACCTCCACTCCGCCGATCGAGCGCACCATCCGGGGCTTCACCGCGGTGCCCGTGGCGATGCGCGCGACATAGACGGCGAGCTGCAACGGCGAGGCGAGGGTGAACCCCTGGCCGATGCCGTAGTTCAGGCTGTCGCCGGTGGTCCAGGACTCGCCTTTCTTCTCTTTCTTCCAGGCGGCATCCGGCATGTTGCCGGCGGAGATTCCGGGCATCGGCAGGTCGTGCGCGACGCCGAGCCCGAGCTTGTGCGCCATGGCGCTGATCCGGTCCGGCCCGAGCCTGCGGCCCATCTCGTAGTAGTAGCAGTCGCAGGACTGGGCGAGGCTGCGGCGCAGATCCACCCGACCATGCCCGCCATGCTTCCAGCAATGAAACCGCCGGTTGCCGAGCACGGTGAAGCCGGGGCAGCTTACCCCGTCGCCGGGATGCACCAGCCCGGCGTCGAGCGCGGCGAGCGCCAGCGTCATCTTGAAGGTCGATCCGGGGGGATAGGTGCCCGTCACCGTCTTGTTGGACAGCGGCCGGTATTCGTCGGCGAGCAGGCCGTTCCACTCGCCCGACTTGATCCCGAAGACGAAGCTGTTCGGATCGAAGCCGGGGGCCGAGGCGAGCGCCACCACGTCGCCGTTCCGCACGTCGATGACGGCGGCCGCCGCGCTCTGCCCCGCCATCCGCGCCATGGCGTAGTTCTGAAGGTCTAGGTTCAGCGTTAGCTGGAGCTCCTGCCCCGCGGTGCCCTCGACCCGGCCGAGTTCGCGCATCACCCGTCCGGCGGCGCTGACCTCGATCTTCATCGTCCCGGCATGGCCGCGCAGGTCGGCCTCCAGCGTCTTCTCGATGCCGGTCTTGCCGATCTGGAAGCGCGGGATCTGCAGCAGCGGGTCGGGGTCCTCCAGCTTGGCGAGGTCGCTCTCGCTGACCGGTCCGACATAGCCGACAACGTGGCCCGTCGCCGTTCCGTCGGGGTAGAAGCGGCTGAGGCCGACCTCCGCCACCACGCCGGGCAGCACCGGCATGTTGGCCGACACCCGCACCACGTCGTCCCAGGTGAGGTGCTCGGCGACCACCACCGGCACGAAGGCGCTGCGCCCGGCCATATCCTTCAGCGCCTTGTCGCGCTTGTCGGGCGGCAGGTCGATGATCGTGGCGAGCTTTTCCAGCACCGCCTCGGGGTTCTTCGCCTGCTCACGGACCATGACGATGCGATAGTTCTGCCGGTTGCCCGCGATCAGAACGCCCTTGCGGTCATAGATCAGGCCCCGGGCCGGCGGGATCAGCCGCAGGTTGATCCGGTTCTCCTCGGCCAGCATCAGGTAGCGGTCGCTCTGCACCACCTGCAGGTCGCGCATCCGGTAGGCCAGCCCGCCGATCGCGGCGGCCTGGATCCCCATCAGCATCAGGGCGCGCCGGGTGATCCGCGGCGGGGGGGCGTCCCGGGTCAAGAGATCCTCCCGAAGCCGCGGCCGGACCCGGAGCCGCGCGGCATGCGGAGGCCAAGTCCCCAGCCGAGGCCGAGCGCCACCACCGGATAGGCCAGGGCCGTCGCCGCCAGATAGTGCAGCATCGCAGCCACCGTCGGCACGTCGGCAAAGACCAGCTCCAGCGCCAGGCGCATCCCGATCAGCATCGCGGCGAAGCCCGCCACGGCGCCGAGCCACTCCAGAGGAAACGGCGAGCCGTGGAAGAACACGGCCCGCGACCGGAATACCTCCGCCGCCAGCACCAGCGCCAGCGCACCGAGACCGACCGGGCGGGCCAGCAGCACGACGGCGAGCCGCCCGATCAGCAGCACCACCCAGAGCGGCGTGGAGGCGGGCCGCCGGATCACCCAGGCAACGACCAGCGCATAGACGAGGTCCGGCATGACCATCCCGTCGCCCGGTGCGAGGGGCAGGAGCATAAGCTGCATGGCGACAAGCGCAGCGCCGAGCAGGACCGTGTTCTCAAGGACCGGCGACCGCTTCACTCCGCCGCCTCCGCCCGTTCGTCGCCCCGCGTCGCGTCGCCGCCCGGGCCGACGGTCAGGAGCGGCCCGATCAGCCCGCCCGGCCCGTCGACCTCCGCCTCCGGCAGCGGCCGCACCACGCGCGCGAATTCCAGCCCGCGATAGTCGGCGGCGAGCCGCACCCGGAGCCGCCCGTCAGGGCCGGTCACCACCTGTCCGATCAGGATGTCCGCCGGATAGAGGCCACCGTCCGCCGACGTCACCACACGGTCGCCCGGCCGCACCTCGTCGATCTGGTCGACGAACTCCAGCACCGGCGCCCGGCTGTTGTCGCCGGACACCATGGCCCGCTGGCCCGAGGGCCGGATCACGGCCGGCACCCGGCTGGAGGCGTCGTTGAGGAAGATGATCCGGGCCGAACGCGGCCCGACGCCGGCGATCCGCCCGACGAGCCCGAGCCCGTCCAGCGCCGCCGCGCCGTCGACCACGCCGTCCTCGTCCCCGACATTCACCATGCCGGACCGGCGGAACGGGCTGCCGGAATCCGTCATCACCTCGCCGGTCACGAAGGTCAGCCGCGGGTTCAGCCGGACGTTGTTGAGGGCCAGCAGCTTGGCGTTCTTCTGCTCGAGCTGCAGCGCCGCCTCGCGCCAGCCCTGCATCCGCCGGAGCTCGCGCCGGAGCTCCTCGTTCTGCTGATAGACCCGGCCGTAGGACCGGACGTCCGCCAGCATCCGCGCGGTCGCGGCGAGCGGCTTCAGCGTCCAGTCAAAGCTCGGGACGAACCGGTCGACGAGGCTCATGCGGACCGCCTCGACCCGCCCGTTGTCGATCCGCCAGACAAGGAACAGCAGGATCAGCAGGACAGAGACAACGCCGAGCATCAGGCGCCCGACGCCGCGGAGATAGTCCGATTGGGTGCCGCCACGCAACGCCACGCTGCTTCCATGCCTCCGGCCGCGCGCCATCCGGTCGCTCCGGCCCTGACCTCAACCGGACAGGTCTCGCGCCCGCCTCAGCCCCCGAAGTCTATCACATGTGAGAGTTGTGTTTCAAACTCCAAGGACTTGCCGGTGCCGAGCGCCACACAGTTGAGCGAGTTCTCCGCCACGGTGATCGCGAGGCCCGTCTGCTCGCGGAGCGCCAGGTCGAGATCGCCGAGCAATGCCCCGCCGCCGGTCAGCATCACGCCGCGGTCGACGATGTCGGCGGCGAGATCCGGCGGCGTCTGCTCCAGCGCGGTCATCACCGCCTCGACGATGGTCTGGACCGTCTCGTTGAGCGCCTCGGCGATCTGCGCCTGGTTGATCTCCATCTCCTTGGGGACGCCGTTCAGCAGGTCGCGCCCCCGGACCTCGATCCGCTGGCCGCGGCCGTCGTCGGGCATCCGCGCCGTGCCGATCTCGGTCTTGATCTTCTCCGCCGTCGCCTCGCCGATCAGCAGGTTATGCTGGCGGCGCAGGTAGCTGATGATCGCCTCGTCCATCCGGTCGCCGCCGACCCGCACGCTCCGGGCATAGACGACGTCGCCGAGCGACAGTACGGCCACCTCGGTCGTGCCGCCGCCGATGTCGACGACCATGTTGCCGGTCGGATCCGCGATCGGCATCCCGGCCCCGATCGCCGCCGCGATCGGCTCGGAGATCAGTCCCGCCCGCCGGGCCCCGGCGGCGATCACACTCTCGCGGATCGCCCGCTTCTCCACCGGCGTCGCGCCATGCGGCACGCAGACCAGCACCTTCGGCTTGGCCCAGCCGCCCCGCCGGCTCGCCTTGCGCATGAAATGCTTGATCATTTCCTCGGCGACGTCGAAGTCGGCGATGACCCCGTCGCGCAGCGGCCGGATCGCCTGGATCGATTCAGGCGTGCGGCCCAGCATCAGCTTGGCGTCCTCGCCGACCGCGAGCACCCGCTTCTTGCCGTCCTTGATGGAATAGGCGACGACCGACGGCTCGTTCAGGACGATGCCCTTGCCCTTGATGTAGACAAGGGTGTTGGCCGTCCCGAGGTCGATTGCCATGTCGGACGAAAAAAGTCCGGTCAATGCACCAAACATCGTCTCTTGCCCTTCAGCCTCGGCCGGGCCTTGTGGTTCTGGAAAGGGGAGAGCGCGGCCACGCCGGGACTATATTCCGGCATTCACGATCCCGACAAGTGCCCGCCGCTCAACCGGCGTGCAAAATTTGACCCGTCAGATCAACTTTGGCGGGAAAATGCCGACAATGCGACGCATCTCCCCGCCCAGCCGCCGCAACACTACCGGTAGAGGGCGTGTCCGGTGGTGAATCCCGAGCCCTTCCCCGGCCGCACCCCTCCCGACGACAGGCCGCGCCGCGGGCCGGACGCCGCAACCGGCGCACGGCCGGCGCGGCGCCCCCGCCGTCAGGCGGTCTGCGCTTCCGTCGGGGAGCCAGCCGGAGTGGCCGTCTGAGCCTGGGCTTCCGGCGCCGTCTTCAGCCGCCGCACCAGCAGCTTGTTGAGCGCGTTGACGTAGGCCTTGGTCGACGCCACCACGGTGTCGGTGTCGGCCGACTGGCCGGTGACGATCTTGCCGTCCTCCTCCAGCCGGACGGTAACGGTCGCCTGCGCGTCCATCCCCTCGGTCACCGCATGCACCTGATAGACGACGAGCCGCGCCTCGTTCGGCACGATTGCCCGCACCGCCTTGAACGCCGCGTCGACCGGGCCGTCGCCCTCGGCGTGGCTGCCGTGCTCCGCGCCGTCGACCACCAGCACCAGATCCGCGGTCTGCGGGCTGTCGGTGCCGCAGACCACCCTCAGCGCCTTGACCTGGATCCGGTCGTTCGCGGCATTTGTGTCGGTGTCCTGCATCAGCGCGACGAGGTCGTCGTCATAGACCTCCTTCTTGCGGTCCGCGAGTTCCTTGAACCGCACGAAGACGTCGTTGAGCTGGTTGTCCCCGACCGCGAAGCCGAGTTCCGCGAGCTTGGAGCGCAGCGCGGCCCGCCCGGAATGCTTGCCCATCACGAGGCTGGTCGCATTGAGCCCGATATGCTCCGGCCGCATGATCTCGAACGTCTCGACGTTCTTCAGCATCCCGTCCTGGTGGATGCCGCTCTCGTGCGCGAAGGCGTTCTTGCCGACGATCGCCTTGTTGAACTGCACCGGGAAGCCCGAGACGGTCGCCACCAGCCGCGACGCCTGCATGATCCTCGTCGTGTCGATCCCGGTGCGGTAGGGCATGATGTCGTTGCGCACGCGCATCGCCATCACGACCTCCTCGAGCGCGGTGTTGCCCGCCCGCTCGCCGAGGCCGTTGATCGTGCATTCGATCTGCCGCACGCCGGCCTCGACCGCGGCGAGCGCGTTGGCCGTCGCCATGCCGAGATCGTTGTGGCAGTGGGTCGCGAAGACGACCTCGTCGGCCCCCGGCACCCGCTCCTTCAGCATCCGGATCAGGCTCGCGCTCTCCCGCGGGGCGGTATAGCCGACGGTGTCGGGGATGTTGATCGTCGTCGCCCCCGCCTTGATGGCGATCTCCACCACCCGGCAGAGATAGTCATGCTCGGTGCGCGTCGCGTCCATCGGCGACCACTGGACATTGTCGCAGAGGTTGCGGGCGTGCGTCACCGTCTCGTGGATCCGCTCGGCCATCTGGTCCTGGTCGAGGTTCGGAATCGCCCGGTGCAGCGGCGACGTGCCGATGAACGTATGGATCCGCGGGCGCCGCGCCTGGCGCACCGCCTCCCAGCAACGGTCGATGTCCTTGTAGTTCGCGCGGGCGAGTCCGCAGACCACGGCGTTCTGCACCACGGCGCCGACGCGGCTCACCGCCTCGAAATCGCCCTCCGAGGCGATCGGAAAGCCCGCCTCGATGATGTCGACGCCCATCTCGTCGAGCAGCAACGCGATCTGCAGCTTTTCTTCCAGCGACATCGTGGCGCCGGGCGACTGCTCGCCGTCGCGAAGCGTGGTGTCGAAGATCAGGACGCGGTCCTGCTCGGATACGGGTACGGTCATTGCGGGTATTCCCTGGGAGTTCGGAGCTTCTTGCGGCGCGTCGCGTCATCCCCTGAGCGCGTGCGCCGGACCGGCCACGCTCAGAGGCGACTAAGCAGCAGCAGGCCACCGGCCGGGACGATCATCCCTTCCCCGAGGCAGCTTGCCGAGATCCACGTCCGTTGACTCATGGGGCGCGATTATAGCGGCCAGAAAACCGAGGTGAAGCCCGAAAATCGCCGGAGAAACCGCGGATTTCGCGGTGGCCCGATTGCCTCTATATTGGAAAGGGTGCGATTCTCGGGTTGGTGATGCGTAACACGGTAATGCTGGCGGACCTGTGCGAGGGCCGCGACAACAATCTCAATCTCCTGCGCATGATTGCCGCGACCTCGGTGCTGGTGTCGCACGCCTGGCCTATCGCGCTCGGACCCGGCGCGGCCGAACCCCTTTCCGGCCTCCTCGGCTGGAGCCTCGGCGGCGTTGCCGTGCTGGTCTTCTTCGCGATTTCCGGCTTTCTCATCACCCGCAGCTTCGAGCGCCAGCCGACGGCGCGCTGGCTGCTCGCGCGCCTGCTCCGGCTTGGCCCGGCGCTGCTCGTCGTGCTGGTGCTGACCGTGCTCCTTCTCGGGCCGCTGGTCACCTCGTGGCCGCTGCGCGCCTATTTCACCAACGGCTTCATCGTCACCTACGTGCCGCGCAACCTGTTCCTGTGGAACCAGCAGCCGAACCTGCCCGGCGTCTTCGAGGACAATCCCTTCCCCAAGGCGATCAACGGGCCGCTCTGGACACTCTATTACGAGGTGACCTGCTACGCGGGGGTGCTTTTCCTCGGCCTGCTCGGCGCCCTGGCGCGGCGTGCCTGGATGGCCACGGCGCTGGCGCTGTTCCTCGTCGGCTATGCCTGGGTCCTCGGCCACCCCGTCGACGCGGTGCCGGTCAAGGTCGGCTGGATCTTCCGTCTCGGCCTGCCCTTCGCCGTGGGCGCCGCCTTCCATGTCTGGCGGGACAGGATTCCCATGCACCCGCTGGTCCTGCTCGGCCTCTGCGCGGCCGCGGCTGCGGCGCACGGGACCGCCGTCTTTGAACCCGTGTTTGTCGTGGCGCTGGTCTATGGCGTCTTCGCCTTCGGATTCCGCTATGGCCGGCCGCTGCACGTCTACAACCGCCTCGGCGACTATTCCTATGGCATGTACATCTACGCCTTCCCGACGCAGCAGCTGATGGTCCACTGGTTCGGGCCGATGACGCCGGCACGGAACGTGGCGCTCGCCTTTCCCGTCGCGCTGGCCGCAGCCATCCTGTCCTGGGTGCTGATCGAGCGCCCCGCCCTCGCCATGGTCCGCTGGAGCCCCGAGCAGTTCGGACGCGCCGCCGCCTCGCTCTGGATGGCGCCCCGCCGCCTGCGCGCCACCCGCGTCCGGCCGCCCACACCCTCCTGACGCCGTCGGGACCCGGCGCGCAGAAAAAGGCGCCCGAAGAACGTCTCGGGCGCCAAGTTGGAACGAGGGACAGTGAGATGAAGCAGGGCGGTTCCACGCCGGCTGCTTCGTCGTGTGATATGGGAGCAACACGGCAGCGGAAAACCCGCGATGATGCGATTGTGATCGTTCCGCGCGCTTCTCAGGCGATGAAGTCGGCCGCCGTGATGCTGGCGACGTCGATATCCTCGATCACGACGCTCGCCGAACCGAATTCCAGCAGAACGTCCGCCCGGTCCTGCGTCGCGACCACGTCGGTGAAGGTCAACCCGCCCAGCAGCCTGATGCGATCGACGCCGTCGGCAAAGTCGCCGATGCTGTCGTTGCCGCTCGCTGCATCGAACACGAAGACGTCGCGGCCGTTCCGGCCGAAAAGCCCGTCATCGCCACCGGCGCCGCGGAGCGTGTCGTTGCCGTTCGTCCCGCCCATCCTGTCATCGCCATCCGAGCCGGTCAGGGAAAGGCCGCCGGTAAGGTCAATCCTGCCGTTCTTCAGCACGAGGGTTTCAACCTGCGGACCGTTCAGGTGATCGTCGAGAATGACGCTTCCTGTCTCGCTGATGACGTGGAGGTGGTTGCGCCCACCGAAGCTCGTCACGTCGATGAGAAGGCGTACGTCGGCCTTTTCGGCATCGGGCATCCACAGCCGGTCCCGTGCGCCGCTTGAGTCGGTCACGGTGTCGGTGCCGAACGCGCCGCGAAAGACGTACGTGTCGTTGCCACTGCCGCCATCGAGCGTGTCCTCGCCCTCGCGGCCCGTCAACTGATCCGCGAAGGCGGTGCCGCCCATGTCGTCTTCCCCGGCGGTACCCGTTAGGGTCAATCCGGCCCGCAAGTCGATGCTGCCCCGGCGGAGCGCCAGCTGCTCGACAGTTGGCGCGGTCACATGGTCGGGCAGGGTAACGCTGGCTCCGTCGTCACGGATGACCTGCAGGTCGTTGCGCACACCGTAGGAACTCACGTCAATGAAGAGGCGGACATCGCCCCTGTCGGCATCGGGCAGCCAGAGCCGGTCGCGCGCGCCGCTTGAATCCGTGACCGTGTCATTGTCGAAGGTGCCGCGAAACAGATACGTGTCGTTGCCGCTGCCGCCATCCATCGTGTCGTCGCCGGCCAGCCCGATCAGGACATCGCCCTTCGCGGTTCCCCCCATCCTGTCGTCCCCGGCCGTACCCGTGAGCGTCAGCCCGTCCGTCAGGTCCACCCGACCGTTCCTTGAACAAAGCCGTCTCGACGCGCTGGCCGGCTGTACCGAGCGCCGTGGTCACGAAGTTGCCGGATTCGCCGGCAATGATCAGCAGCGACGTACCGGTTGGCGGCACGAAGTACCGGACGTCGTCCTTCTTCAGGGTCTTGAACCAGAGCGTGTCCCGGCCAGCCTCGTCATAGACCTGGTCTGCCCCGAACTGTCCCGAGAAGATGTAGACGTCGTTGCCGCCGAGGCCGTAGAGCCAGTCGGCGCCGCCAAGCCCCTCGATCCTGTCCGCGCGCCCGGTGCCCGTCAGGACGTCGGTCCCGCCTGTTCCCCGCCTGTTCGCCATGGCCCGGTCCCCCGCCGCTGCCCGTCAACCCGCAGGCGGACGATACAGGATCCTGCCGGGCTGGGAACCCGCGGATCCGGCGAGGGGTCCTTCAGGGTGCGTCGCTCCCGCGCGCCGTCCGTGCCGCATAGAGCGCCACGGCCGCGGCGTTCGAGACGTTGAGCGACCCGAAGCCGCCGACCGCGGGAATCCGCGCCATCGTGTCGCAGAGCCTGCCCGTCAGGTCGCGCAGCCCCGGCCCTTCCGCGCCCAGCGCCAGCGCCAGCGGCCGGCCGCGGAACGCCGCCACCGCCGGACCGAGGTCGTCCGGCGCCGCGCCGTCGAGGCCGACGAGCGCGTAGCCCATGTCCTTCAGCGTCCCCATGGCGTTGGCGAGGTTCGGCACCCGCAGGTAGGGCTGCCGCTCCAGCGCGCCGGAAGCGGTCTTGGCCAGCGCCCCGGTCTCCGGCGCCGAATGCCGGTGCGGCGCCACCACCGCCCGCGCGCCGAACACCTCCGCCGAGCGCAGCACGGCCCCGACATTGTGCGGGTCGGTCACCCGGTCGAGCAGCAGCACCAGCGGCGCCTCGCCGCGCGGCGCGCAGACCTCCGACACCGATCCCCAGTCCAGCGGCTCCGCCTCCAGCGCCGCGCCCTGGTGCACGGACTGCGGGTCGATCGGCACGGAAAAGCGCCGCGCGTCCACCAGTTCCGGGGTCATGCCCGACGCGGCGATCGCCTCGGCCAGCCGGTCCGCGGCGTTGCGCGTCACCACCAGCCGGTGGCGTCGGCGGCGCGGGTTCTCCAGCGCGTCGCGCACCGCATGCAGCCCGAACAGCCACAGCGTCCCCGGCCCCTCGCGCCGCTCCCGCTCGCGCTCGACGACCCAGGCGGGCTTCCTGTTCCTGCCTTCCGCCACCCCACCTCCCGGCTTCAGCGGTGCTCCTGCAGCCGCGGCATGATCTCGACGAAGTTGCAGGGTCGGTGCCGCAAATCGAGCTGCGGCGCAAGGATCCCGTCCCAGGCGTCGCGGCAGGCGCCGGGCGAGCCGGGCAGCGCAAAGAGGTAGGTGCCGCCCGCCACCCCGGCGCAGGCCCGGCTCTGCACCGCGGAGGTGCCGATCGACTGGAAGGACAGCATGGTGAAAAACACCGAACGCCGGCGCCGCCTTCTCGTACACCGCCTCGTGCGCCTCCACCGTCACGTCGCGGCCGGTCAGCTGGTGCCGCCGGTCGAGATCACCACGTCGACGCCCGGATCGGCGATCCACGCCCGCAGCGCTCCTCGATCGCCGGCCGGTCGTCGCGCACGAGGGTCCGCCCGGCGAGGATGTGCCCCGCCGCGGTCAGCCGCTCGACCAGCGTGTCGCCGGACCGGTCGTCCTGCGGCCCGCGGGTGTCGGACACGGTCAGCACCGCGATCCGCACCGGCACGAACGCCCGGTCAGCCATCGAGCCGCTCTGAACCGCCATCAGGTCGCCCCAGACCTCGCGCTGGTGCCGTCGCGCAGCAGCGCCGCGGGATGGAACGTCGCCATCACCGGGACGCCGCGCCAGTCGAGCCAGCGGCCGCGCAGCCGGGTGATCCCCTCGCCGGTCTGCAGCAGCGTCCGCGCCGCGGCGGCGCCGACGAGCAGCAGCGCCCGCGGCGCCGCGAGCTCGATGTGCCGGTAGAGGAAGGGCATCAACATCGCCACCTCGTCGGCCGACGGCTCCCGGTTCTGCGGCGGGCGCCAGGGCAGGACGTTGGTGATGTAGGCGGCACGCGCCGGATCCTCGGCCCGGCGCGAGCGGCCGATCGCCGCCAGCATCCGGTCGAGCAGCTGGCCCGACCGCCCGACGAACGGCAGGCCGGCGCGGTCCTCGTCCCGTCCGGGCGCCTCGCCGATCACCATCAGCGGCGCCCGCGCGTCGCCATCGGCAAAGACGAGGTTGCGTGCCCCCTGCTTCAGCGCGCAGCCCTCGAACGCCGCCATCACCGTGCGCAGCGCCGCGAGGTCCGCGCACGCCGCGGCCAAGGCCTCCGTCCCCTCTGCCACCGGCGCGGCCAGCGGCGCCTCGGTGGGCACTACGGACGGCGCGGGCTGCCGGCGGGGACGCGGCGCCGGCAGCGCGGCGGGCTGGTCGAAGCGGTTGACCGGCGTCTCGCCCACGGCGACGTCGGCGCCGAGCTCCACCTGCCAGGCGAGCGCGGCGAGGTCGGCGGCGCGGAGGGCTGCGGGCTCGCTCATCAGCCGCACCCTAGGGCCGCCGCGCCGCCCCTGCCAGCCCCAAGACACGCTTGTCCCCGGCGGTCGCAGGCGCCAAGCTTCACCCGGGCGGCCGCGTCGTGCCGTGGGAGGAGCATGATGATCGGCAGCGCCATCGAGACAGACAGGGATCCGCAGGAAACCGGGGAATGGACCGAAGCCCTGGAGAGCGTCCTTCGCACCGACGGCCCGGCGCGCGTGCAGTTCCTTCTCCGACGGCTCGAGGATGCGGCGCGGCAGGAAGGCGCCTATGCGGGCAGCCAGCCCTATTCCGCCTACCGCAACACCATCCCGCCGGAGGCGGAGGGGGCCTATCCCGGCGATCTCGCGCTGGAGGAGCGGCTGACCTCGATCATGCGCTGGAACGCGCTCGCCATGGTGATGCGCGCCAACCAGGAGAGCGGCGAGCTCGGCGGCCACGTCGCGAGCTTCGCCTCGGCTGCGGAGATTTTCGAGGTCGGGTTCAACCACTTCTTCCGCGGACCGGAGACGCCGGGCGGCGGCGACCTCGTGTTCTTCCAGCCGCATTCCGCCCCCGGCGTCTATGCCCGCGCCTTCCTGGAGGGGCGACTGACCGAGGCCGAACTCGCGCGCTATCGCCGCGAGACCGGCGGCAACGGGCTCTCCTCCTATCCGCACCCGTGGCTGATGCCGGACTTCTGGCAGTTCCCGACCGGGTCGATGGGCCTTGGGCCGCTCAGCGCGATCTATCAGGCCCGCTTCATGCGCTATCTCGCCGCCCGCGGGCTCGCCGACACCAGCGAGCGGCACATCTGGGGGGTGTTCGGCGACGGCGAGATGGACGAGCCCGAGTCGGTCGCGGGCCTGACGCTCGCCGCGCGCGAAAAGCTCGACAACCTCACATTCATCATCAACTGCAACCTGCAGCGGCTCGACGGGCCGGTGCGCGGCAATGGCCAGATCATCCAGGAGCTGGAGAGCCTGTTCCTCGGCGCCGGCTGGAACGTCATCAAGGTGCTGTGGGGGTCGGAGTGGGACCCGCTGTTCGCCCGCGACACCCGCCACGCGCTGCTGCGCCGCTTCGCCGAGACGGTGGACGGCGAATATCAGGACCTCGGGTCCAAGGACGGTGACTACAACCGCGAGCGGTTCTTCGACCGCGACCCGGAGACGAAGGCGCTGGTCGCCGACTGGACCGACGAGGCGATCAATGCGCTGCGGCGGGGCGGGCACGACCCGCGCAAGCTCCACGCCGCTTTCGCCGCAGCCCGCGCCCACCGCGGCCAGCCGACGGTGATCCTCGCCAAGACCAAGAAGGGCTACGGCATGGGCGGCGCCGGCGAGAGCCGGATGACCGCGCATCAGGCAAAGAAGCTCGACCTCGAGGCGCTGCACGCCTTCCGCGACCGTTTCGGCCTGCCGCTCGGGAACGCCGCGCTGGAGCGGCTCGACTTCCTGAAGCCGGCCGACGACAGCCCCGAACTCGCCTACCTTCGGGAGCGGCGCGCGGCACTCGGCGGCTCGATGCCGGTGCGCGCCCGGCGCCCGGCCGCGCCGGTGCCGGCGGTCCCCCCGCGGGACAGCTACGCCACCTTCGCCACCGCGGCCGGCGGCAAGGAGATGTCGACGACGCTCGCCGCCGTGCGGATGCTCGGCGGGCTGCTCAAGGACAAGGCCTTCGGGCCCCGGATCGTGCCGATCGTCGCCGACGAGGCCCGCACCTTCGGGATGGCGAACCTGTTCCGCCAGATCGGCATCTACGCGCCGCAGGGCCAGCTCTACCAGCCGGAGGACGCGCACTCGATGCTGTTCTACCGCGAGGCGGTGAACGGCCAGCTTCTGGAGGAAGGGATCACCGAGGCCGGGGCGCTCGCCTCCTGGACCGCGGCGGCGACCGCGCACAGCGTGCACGGGGTCACGACGCTGCCGGTCTACATCTACTATTCGATCTTCGGCTTTCAGCGCGTCGGCGACCTGATCTGGGCCGCCGCGGACAGCCGCTCCCGCGGCATCCTGTTCGGCGCCACCGCGGGCCGGACCACGCTGTCGGGCGAGGGGCTGCAGCATCAGGACGGATCGAGCCATGTCGTCGCGGCGACGGTGCCGAACTGCCGGGCCTGGGATCCGGCCTTTGCCTGCGAGCTGGCGGTCATCCTCGACCACGCGCTCACCCGGATGGTCGCGGAGGAGCGCGACGAGTTCCACTACATCACGGTGATGAACGAGGCCTATGCCCAGCCCGACCTCGCGCCGGGCGCCGAGGCCGACATCGTCCGCGGCCTGCACCGCTGGGCGCAGGTCGGCGACCCGGACGCGCCGGTGCGCGCAAGGCTCGTCGCCTCGGGCACGATCGTGCCGCACGCCCGCGCCGCCGCCGACCTCCTGCTCGCGGAGTTCGGGCTGGCGTCCGACGTCTACAGCGCGACGAGCTGGTCCGAGCTCGCCCGCGACGCCGAGACCGCCGCGCGCAGCTGGCGGAGGGCCGGCACGGCGACGGAAAGCCACGTGCAGCGGCTGCTTCCCGGAACGCTGCCGGTGGTCGCGGCGACCGATCACGTCCGCGCGCTGCCGGCGATGATCGCGCCCTACCTGCCGGCGCGGCTGACCGTGCTCGGCACCGACGGGTTCGGGCGCAGCGACACCCGCGCCGCCCTGCGGTCGTTCTTCGAGGTGGACGCCGCCGCGATCGCGCTCGCCGCGGTCACGGCGCTGGTGCAGGGCGGCCACCTGCCGGAGCGCGCCGCGGAGGACGCCCGCGCCCGGTTCGCGCCGAAGGGCGACACCCCGCCGCCTTGGACGCTTTGAGGCGGGGGCGGCGGGCGAGCAGCACGGACGTCATGTTACCCGCGCAGGCGCTTGCCGATCGCTTCGGGCGATGCGCCTTCGGCGCAGATCGTGAAGCGGACGTTCGGGCTTCCGCGATTTCGCTAAAATTTTCCCGAAGTGGCAAGCCGGATTCCAGCCAGATTCCAGCCGCATTCCAGCCACAAGAATCGCAGCCTTCCCAGCGACTTGCCCTGCAACCTGCCGCAATGTCGCTTTCAGAAGCTTTTCCCCGACCCGCACCCGCGGCTCAGCGTCACCCCATGCCGACGACAAGCTCGATCTCGACGCTGGCACCGCGCGGCAGGGCGGCGACCTGCACGGTGGAGCGGGCCGGCTTGTGGCCGCCGAACCGCTTCTCGTAGATCGCGTTCAGCTTGCCGAAATCGCCGAGGTCGGTGACGAACACCGTCGCCTTCACCACCCGGTCGAGGCTCGTGCCCGCCTCGGCCAGCACGGCGGATAGGTTGTCGAACACCTGCTCGGTCTGCGCCTCGATCCCCTCGGCCATGCCGCCCTCCAGGGTCAGCGGGATCTGTCCCGAGGTGAACAGAAGGTCGCCGACGCGGACCGCGTGGCAATAGGGCCCGATGGCGGCAGGGGCGCCGGCGGCGTTGATCGGGGTCATGCGGAAGCCTCCTTCGTGGCAGCAGCGCGATAGCGGTCGAGGTTGAGCGGACCGGCGTCGATGGCCGGCGCCCTCCCGGAGATGAGGTCGGCGAGCACGTGCCCCGACCCGCAGGACATCGTCCAGCCGAGCGTGCCGTGGCCGGTGTTGAGCCAGAGGTTGCGGAACTTCGCCCGGCCGATCACCGGCGGCCCGTCCGGCGTCATCGGCCGGTGCCCGGCCCAGAAGCTGCCGGTCTTCGCGTCGCCGCCGCGCGGATAGAGGTCGGTCACCACATGTTCCAGCGTCTCCCGCCGCTGCGGGTGCAGGGCCGGTGAGAAGCCGTCGAGCTCGGCCATGCCGCCGACCCGGATCCTGTCGCCGAGACGGGTGATCGCCACCTTGTACTTCTCGTCCATCACCGTCGAATGCGGCGCGCCCTCCGGATCGGTGATCGGGACGGTCAGCGAATAGCCCTTCACCGGATAGACCGGCAGATCGATCCCGTGCGGCGCGAGCAGCGCCGGCGAATGCGCGCCCAGTGCCACGACGACGGCGTCCGCCGTGACGCTGCCGGCGTCGGTCGCGACGCCCGTCACGGTATCGCCCGCCACCTCCAGGCCGCGCACCGTCACGCCATAGCGGAAAACAACGCCCCGTGCCGCGGCGAGATCGCGTAGCGCGCCCGTGAACTTGTAACAGTCGCCGGTTTCGTCTCCCGGCAGACGCAGCCCGCCGACGAACTTGTCCCGCACGCCGGCGAGCGCGGGCTCCGCCGCGACGCAGCCGTCGACGTCGAGCACCGCATGCGGCACCCCGAGGTCGGCCAGCACCGCCACGTCCTTCGCCGATCCGTCGAGCAGCGCCTGGGTGCGGAAGATCTGCAGCGTGCCCTGCGCCCGGTCGTCATAGGCGATCCCGGTCTCGGCCCGCAGCGCGCGAAGCATGTCGCGGCTGTGCTCGGCGATCGGCACCATGCGGCTCTTGTTCACCGCGTACGAGGCCGCGTTGCAGTTGCGCAGCATCGAGATGGCGAAGCGCCAGAACGCGCCGTCGAGATGCGGGCGGATGAAGAGCGGGCTGTGCCGCATGAACATCCACTTCACCGCCTTGACCGGGATCCCCGGCGCCGCCCAGGGCGAGGCGTATCCCGGCGACACCTGCCCGGCATTGGCAAAGCTCGTCTCCAGCGCCGGCCCCTGCTGGCGGTCCAGCACCGTGACCTCGTGCCCCGCCGCAGCCAGATACCAGGCGCTGGTCGTGCCGATGACACCACTGCCGAGGACGACGATCTTCATTCAACACTCCCCTCAGATCCCGTTTCAGGTATAGCCGCCGCCATCGCCGGCGCCCAGCCCGTCATGCCGGCAGCCGGCCGGCCGTCTGCCAGAGCCGCACCTTCAGCGGCCCGTGCGGCACCGGCGGGCCGGGCGGGGCAAAGGGCAGCCGGGTGGCCTGTGCGAGACCCGCGTCCGCCGTGACGAGCCCGACCCGCCAGCCGCCGAACCGCGCGCGCAGCACCGATCCGAGCGCCGCATAGAGCCGCGGCAGATCGC
>JBGALW010000238.1:0-5181 GCA_044223585.1 Amaricoccus sp. | reverse complement strand
GAGCGATGCGCACGCTCGGGGCGGTCGAGGAGGAGGGGCCGGACGGACCCGTCCTCGTCTCGTCGGGTGGCTGGAGCGACGCCGTTGGCGCGGCCCCGGCCGCCACCCCGCCTGCGCCGCCGCTGCCGGACTGGGCCCGGCGGCCGGTCCCGCCGGCTGCCGGGGCGCCGGTGCCGGTCTCGCCGTCGCTGCTCGGCGGCGCATCGGTGCTGGAGGGCTTCGAGGCGGAGGAGGAGGGCGGGCTTGCCGCGGTCGACCGCGGGACCGCGATCCACCGGCTGCTCGAGCACCTGCGCGGCGTGGCGCCGGCGGAGCGGCCGGCGCTGGCCGCGCGCCTGCTGCCGGGCGTCGACGATCCGGCGGGCCTTCTCGCCGAGGCGGCGCGGGTTCTCGACGCGCCGGAGCTCGCGTTCCTGTTCGGTCCGGACAGCCTTGCGGAAGTGGCGGTCGCGGCGCCGCTGGCGGCGCTCGGCGGCGCGCCGATGCTCGGGCGGATCGACCGGCTGATCGTGCAGCCGGGCCGCGTGCTGGCGGTGGACTTCAAGAGTAACCGACTGGTTCCGGCGTGCCCCGCCGAGGTGCCGGAGGCGATCCTGCGCCAGCTCGGCGCATATCGTGCGGCGCTGGCGCCGCTCTGGCCGGGGCGGGCGGTGGAGACGGCGGTGCTCTGGACGGTCGGCCCGAGGCTGATGCCGGTGCCGGACGCGCTGGCCGACGCGGCACTCGCCCGCGCGGGCTGCGATCCCGGGCGCGGCACCCGGCCTTGACCGCGACAGGGTGCGTTCATACTTTCAGGTCCGAGTTGTGAATTTGGAGACCATCTCGATGACGACGGTCAAGGTGACGGAAAAGACGTTCCAGGAAGAGGTTCTGGCGGCGGAAACGCCGGTCCTCGTCGATTTCTGGGCGGAATGGTGCGGCCCCTGCAAGATGATCGGCCCGGCCCTCGAGGAGCTGGCGGTCGAATATGGCGGGCGGGTGAAGATCGCCAAGGTGAACGTGGACGAGAACCCGAAGCTGCCGGCGCAGTACGGGGTCCGCGGCATCCCGGCGCTGTTCATGTTCAAGGGCGGCGAGGTGATCTCGAACCGCACCGGCGCCGCGCCCAAGGCGTCGCTTAAGGGCTGGATCGAGGAGTCGGTCTGACTCGACGCGCGCGAGCGCATCGTACTACTGACAGATCCCCGCCGCTGCGACCGCAGCGGCGGGGATCTTATTGGATCGCATGACGGTCTGCGGGGTTGCTGGTTGCGTCAACGATCCGGTCGAGCAACGGCCGATCGCCTTTTCGCCGCTGCGTCTCGTCGCTTCGGTCGTGCCTGCCGACCGCTGCGCTTGCGCCTGCCGCATGTCGCAAGTGCCCAAGAGCTCCGCAACTCTGTCTGGTGGCTCGGAACTCTGTACTGCCACCGGGACGCTGACGGTCTCAGGACGTGGCCCGGGCAACACAACGCCACGCGCGCCCATTCATCGCCGGGTGGCGTTCCCCCTCCAGCAGCCCCTTTGAGCTGAAATGCAGCCGAACCGCCGACGGGAGCAGTCACGCGCTCGTGATGCCTGGCGGTAACAACTGCCTCGACCTGCCGAAATGACAGACGCGCGCCAAGGCGCGGCGCGCGAATTTCCAGCAGGAGACACATGATGTCTGCACGAGAACCCCTAGGCTCCACCCTCCTTGCGGGCGCCGTCGCCGCCGCGCTCGCGTCGATGGCGTCCATGGCATTTGCGGGCCCGCTGACCGAAGCGCAGGTCAAGACCGCGACGGATGCCGGCATGGAGAAATGCTTCGGCGTCGCGCTCGCCGGCCAGAACGACTGTGCCGCCGGACCCGGCACCACCTGTCAGGGCACCTCGACCGTGGACTACCAGGGCAACGCCTGGAAGTTCGTCGACGGAGGCACCTGCGCCACGATGGAGCTGCCGGACGGGCGCATGGGCTCGCCGGAGGCGCTGACGCGCGACGTGCCGGCGTAGGCCGAAGCAACCAGCCGGGAGTCGGAGGGGACGATGAACGCGATGCACCCAGACTTGCGTGGCTCAGGTCCCCGCCGCTTTCCGGCGTTTCCCGTGGCGGGACTCACCGGCACCAGCTTCCGGCACGAGCACCTGCCGGCGATCCTCGCCGACGGACCGCAGGACGGCTTCTTCGAGGTCCACGCCGAGAACTACATGGGCGCGGGCGGCCCGCCGCACGCGGCGCTCGCCCGCATCCGCCGCGACCATCCGGTGTCGCTGCACGGGGTGTGCATGTCGATCGGCGGACCGCAGGCGCTCGACCGGGAGCACCTCGGACGCTTCGCGGCGCTGGTGGCGCGGTACGAGCCGGCGCTGGTGTCCGAGCATCTCGCCTGGTCGACGCACGCCACGACGTTCTTCAACGACCTGCTGCCGCTGCCCTACACGCCGGCGACGCTGGCGCGCGTCTCCGACCACATATCGGAGGTGCAGGACTCGATCCGCCGGCCGATCCTGCTGGAGAACCCGTCGACCTACCTGGTGTTTCCCGACTCGACGCTGAGCGAGACCGACTTTCTGCGCGCACTCGTGCGGCGAAGCGGCTGCGGGCTCCTGCTCGACGTGAGCAACGTCTTCGTCTCGGCCACCAATCAAGGCCAGAGCCCCTGGGACTACCTCGCGGACTTCCCGCTCGAGCACGTGGGCGAGATCCATCTGGCCGGTCACAGGGTGCAGGCCGACGACGAAGGGGAACTGCTCATAATCGACAGTCACGACGCGCCCGTCCCGGATACGGTCTGGACCCTGTATGACCACGTCATCTGCCGCCGCGGCGCGGTGCCGACGCTGATCGAATGGGATAGCGAGATCCCCGACTGGCCGGTACTCAGGGCCGAGGCCGCCTCCGCCCGGGCAATCCTCGATCGGCATGCGCGGTCCGGCGCCAGGGACAATCTCCATGCCGTCGGCTGAGCGGCTAGAAACGTCCGGCTACGCCGCGGCCTTCGCGTCGGCGCTGCTTGATCCTGACCGGCAGGTTCCGGATGTGGTAGCAGGGCCGCGCGCCAAGGCGTCGACGCGTCGATACGGCGTCTATCGCAACAACGTCACCGTCAGCCTCATCGAAGCCCTTGCCGCGGTTTACCCGGCGACACGGCGCATCACCGGCCCAGATTTCTTCCGGGCGATGGCACGGTTCCACGTCCGAGCGACACCGCCGCGCTCGCCGCTCCTGTTCGAGTACGGGCGCGCGTTCCCGGATTTCATCGCGGGCTACGAGCATGCGATGCCGATGCCGTGGCTGCCAGACGTGGCGCGGATCGAGCGCGCCTGGCTCGACGCCTACCACGCTGCCGACGCGGAGCCGCTTGCGCCGCAGGTGCTGGCATCCATCCCGCCGGAGCGGCTCGCCGGGATCGTGCTTGTCCCGCACCCGGCGACCCGGATCGTGCGGTCCTCCCATCCGGCGGTCAGCATCTTTGCCGCGAACCGGGGCGACGGCCCGGTCGGGCGCATCACCGAGACTGGCCCGGAGGACGCGCTGCTCACCCGGCCGGCGCTCGAGGTCATCGTCCGAACCCTTCCGCCGGGCGGCGCCGTCTTCCTGACGGAACTTGTCAGGGGCGAGCCTTTGGGTGCGGCCGCCGCGGCGGCGCTCGCAGCCAGCCCGACATTCGACCTCGGCGCCAACATAGCCGGACTCCTCCATGCGGGCGCCTTCACGGCAATCGATCAGGGATGTTGATGACGATGGCTTTTCAGAGGAATGCCGCGGCCAGCGGCGGATGGGGAAGACTTGGGAGCCTGGTGGGGGGGGGCGACGCCATAGCCAGAGCCGTCGCGCAGCCCTCGCCGACCCAGCTGGCGCTGCGCCTTGGCCTCGCCGTTCCCTTCTGGCGTTCCGGAATCAACAAGTGGGACGGCTTCCTGCAGCTGAACGATGTCGCGGTGCTGCTCTTCAGCTCGGAGTTCAAGCTGCATCTGCCGGGCGGACCCTACCCGTTCCCCGCGCCCGGGGTCGTGGCATTCGCGGCCGGAACGGCCGAAATTCTTCTTCCCATCCTTCTCGTCATCGGCCTCGGGACACGGCTGGCGGCCTTCGGCCTTCTGGCGATGACACTCGTGGTCCAGCTCACGGTGCCGGATGGCTGGCCCGTGCACATAACCTGGGCGGCGATGGCGCTCGGGATCATGGCCTGGGGGCCAGGAAGGCTTTCCGTCGACCACTGGATCGCACGCGGCCGAGAGTAACCTCCTGACGTGCCCGGGGCCTGCCGCCCTGCACCGGACCTGGAGCTCGGCAACAGCCCTCGCCCCCTCGGTGCCGATGTTGCCGCCAACGCTGAGCGCGGGGAAGGTGGCAGGCAGGCGGCAAGAGCCGTGCAGCCAACGACGGCTGATTGGATGCGGCCAGGCCGCCCTCACGACCCCAGCGCGGCCTGCAGCCTGGCGTCGAACTCCGGCCAGGGCACGTTGCCGAGCTGCTCGCCGTTGATGAAGAACGTCGGCGTGCCCTCGACCTTGTCGGCGGTCGTGGTCTTCTGGAATTCCGCCACCAGCGCCTCGGCCGTGGCGCGGTCGTTCATGCAGGCGTCCATCTGCGCGTCGGTGAGGCCGGCCTGCCGGCCGATCGAATAGAGCCCGGTCAGCATCTTCTGGGCGTCCGTCCCGTCGCCGATCCAGCTGGCCTGCGTGCTGAACAGCACGTCGGCGATGCCGAAATAGCGGTCCGCCGGGGCGCAGCGGGCGATCATCGCCGCCCAGAGCGCGGGCTTGTTGTAGTAGACCTCGCGGAACACCAGCCGGACCTTGCCGGTGTCGATGTACTTTTCCTTGATCTGCGGGAAAACCTCGCGCGCGAAGTCGGCGCAGTGCGGGCAGGTGAACATCGCATATTCGACCAGCGTCACCGGCGCGTCGGCGGCGCCCATGGTCATCTCCGGCACCGCCGGCGTCGCCTGCGCGGCGCCGAGCGCCGGCAGCAGCGGCACGAGGCCGGCGGCGAGCGCGGCGGTCAGGGTCTGGCGGCGGGTGAGTGCCGGGGAGGGCGTCCTGGTGGGCGTCGGGGCCATGGGCAGTTTTCCGCTTTGGTTCAAGGGGTCAGGACGCGGGCGCACGGCCGCGGGACCGGGTTAGCACATTCCGCGCCAGAGTCTGCAACGCGTCGCGCAGGTCGCCATCACCAATGCTTGAGAGCGTGCCTTCGACGGCGGCCCCGAGCTCGGG
>JBGALW010000237.1:0-5214 GCA_044223585.1 Amaricoccus sp. | reverse complement strand
GGCCGACCTTTCACTTTTCTGACCCAGGCATGGCGCCCGATGGCTTTCCTGCCTATGTAGGGGCTCGGACACACGGAGTCCATTGTGGGTGGCCGAAGAACGACGCGCGAGGGAGGGCGCCGGGACCGATCGATGGGACGACTGCTGCTGATGCTGCTGCTTCTCCTGCCGGTGCTGGAGATCATCCTGTTCATCAAGGTCGGGGGCGCGATCGGGGTCTTTCCGACGCTGGGCCTGCTGCTGCTTGCGGCGGTGGCCGGGGTGACGCTGATCCGGGTGCAGGGCATGCAGACGATCGGCCGGTTGCAGGCCGCGGTCGAATCCGGCAGCGATCCGGCGAAGCCGCTGGCGCATGGGGCGCTGATCGTCGTCGCAGGCATCCTGCTGCTGGTTCCCGGGTTCTTCACCGACGTCGTGGCGCTCCTGCTGCTGATCCCGCCGCTCCGCGACTTCCTGATCCGCCGGGGCGCGTCCGGGGCCACGGTACGGGCCGCGACCAATGTCCGGCCTCGCCCGGCCCACCGGGCGGACCCGCAGGACGTGATCGACGCGGAGTTCGAGGATATCGGTCCCGATACCCCGCGGCGGCAGGGCGGCTCCGGCTGGACGCGACCGCTTTGACCGGGTCCGGCGCGTTGTGGCTCCGGACCGGCCGTGATAGACGGCGCGCAACAGGGATCGAAACGAGGCACTCCCATGGCTGATGAAGCGAACGGTGCAACCGCACCCGCAGCGCCGCGCATGCAGATCGTGACGCAGTATGTCCGCGACCTGTCGTTCGAGAACATCGCGGCCCAGAAGGGAATTGCCGACGACGGCAAGCCGGACGTCAGGGTTCAGGTCAACATCGACGCCCAGCAGCGGCCGCAGGACCGGTTCGAGGTGGCGCTGAAGCTGCGGATCGATTCCAAGGTCGGCGAGACGCAGGTCTTCATCCTCGAGCTCGACTATGCCGGGATCTTCCTGATCCAGAACGTTCCCGCCGAGCAGGTCCACCCGCTCCTGATGATCGAATGCCCGCGGCAGATGTTCCCTTACGCCCGGCGGATCGTCAGCGACGTCACGCGCGACGGCGGCTACCCGCCCCTGAGCCTGGAGCAGATCGACTTCATGGCGCTCTATCGCGCCGAGCTGGCGCGCCGTCAGGCCGAGGCGCCGGCCCAGGCCTGACGGTCAGGCGGCGTTCCAGACCGCGGCGTCGCCGAGTTCCGCCACGAACCGGGCGTGCGCCGCGGCCTCGGCGTCGGTGATCCGCGGCGCCAGCGGCTGCGGGCGCGGCGGGGGTGTCCAGGCGACACCGAGCGAAACCGAGCCGGTCGCCTCGACCGCCAGCACGAGGCCGGGCTGCCGGCCCCCCATCAGCTCGAGATAGACTTCCGCCAGCAGCTCGGAGTCGAGCAGGGCGCCGTGCTTCTCGCGGGCGGAGTTGTCGATCGCGAACCGGCGGCACAACGCGTCCAGCGTGTTGTTGGCACCGGGGAAGCGCCGCTTGGCCATGTCGAGCGTGTCGACGGCGCGGGACCACGGGATGCCCGGCAGCCCCGCCCAGCCGAGTTCGGCGTTGAGGAAGCGCACGTCGAACGCGGCATTGTGAATGACGAGCTGCGCATCGCCGATGAAGGCGACGAAATCCGCGGCAACCGCGGCAAAGACCGGCTTGTCGCCGAGAAACGCCGCAGTCAGCCCGTGCACCCGCACGGCGTCGGCCGGAACGTCGCGCTGCGGGTTGACGTAGGCGTGAAACACCCGGCCGGTCGGCATGTGGTTCACGAGCTCGACCGCGCCGATCTCCACGATCCGGTCGCCAGCGGCCGGATCGAGCCCGGTCGTCTCCGTGTCGAGAACGATCTCACGCATTCTGCGAACCTTCGGTCAGTCGGTGGACAAGCGTGCGCACCTCGGCGCGGGCGGCGTCGATCCCATTGTCGGTCTCGAGCACGAAGTCAGCGCGGGCGCGCTTCTCGGCGTCGGGGGTCTGCCGCGCGAGGATGCGGTCGAACATGGCTTCCGTCATGCCCGGTCGGGCGAGCACCCGCGCCCGCTGCGTCTCCGGCGCGGCGCTGACCACCAGCACGCCGTCGACGCCGATGTCGCCCCCGGTCTCGAACAGCAGCGGGATGTCGAGGACCACGAGCGGCGCGGCTGCGTGGCGCGCGACGAAGGCGCGGCGGTCCGCGGCAACAAGCGGGTGGATGCGGGCTTCCACCCGGTCGAGCAGCCCGGGGTCGCGCTCGATGGCTGCCTTGAGGCGCCCGCGGTCGACCGACCCGTCCGCCGCGGCGTCCGGTGCGAGATCGGCGATGACCGGAACTCCCGCCCCGCCGGTGGCATAGAGTGCATGCACCGCAGCGTCGGCATCCCAGACCGGGACGCCCATCTCGGCGAAGAGAGCCGCGGTCGTGGACTTGCCCATCCCGACGGAGCCGGTCAGTCCAAGGAGATACGGGGCCGTCACGACGCCAGGACTGCGGCGCGGAGTTCGGCGTCGACCTCCGGCCGGCGGCCGAACCAGCGCTCGAATCCGGGTACGCCCTGATGCAGCAGCATGCCGAGACCGTCGATCCCGGTCATGCCGAGCCGCCGGGCCTCAGCAATCAGCGGCGTCGGCGCGCTGCCGTAGACGATGTCCGTGACCAGCAGGTCCGGCGGCATCCGGGCGAGATCGAGCGGCATCTCGGCCTCCTCCGACGTCATGCCGAGCGACGTGGTATTCACGAGAAGCGCAGCGTCGCGCACCGCATGTTCGGCGTCCCGCCAGTCGACAGGCACGAGGCGGTCGCCGAAATGTCCCGCGAGGCCATCGGCCCGGACGCGGGTGCGGTTGGCAAGGCGGACCTCGGGAACGCCTTCGTCGAGCAGGGCGGCGATCACCGCGCGGGAGGCGCCCCCTGCCCCGAGCACGAGCGCGGGTCCGGCGGCCGGCGCCCAGCCCGGCGCCTCCTGCCGCAGACTGGCGATGAAGCCGTAGCCATCGGTGTTGTCGGCGGAGATCCTGCCCTCGGCATCAAAGGTGAGGGTATTCGCCGCACCGATGCGCCGGGCCAGCTCGGTCGCGTCGTCGGCAAGCGCCAGCGCGTTCTCCTTGTGCGGGATCGTCACGTTGACCCCGCGGAACCCGAGGCCGGGCAGTGCCCGCAGGCCGGCCGCAAAGGCTTCGGGGGCGAGGCCGATCGGAACGTAATAGCCCGCGATCCCGTATCGCCTGAGCCAATGACCATGCAGACGCGGCGACAGCGAATGTCCGACCGGCCAGCCGATGACACCAGCGAGAGGCGGCGCCGCGCTCATGTCACGCAGATCCCGCGGATGCGCAGATAGTCGAGAAGCTCGAGCAGCGGCAGGCCGAGGATCGTGAAGATGTCGCCGTTGATCCGGCTGAACAGCTGGGCTCCACCGTCCTCGAGGCGGTAGGCGCCGACGCTGGTCAGGACCGTATCGCCCTGCTGCTCGAGATAGGCCTCGAGGAAGGCGTCGCTGAACGGGCGCATCGTCAGTTCGGCCGATCCGACGTGCCGCCAGACCGGCCGACCCGCCTCGAAAAGCACGGCCGCGGACAGCAGCTCGTGTCGGTTGCCGCGCAGGGCGCGCAGATGGTTCCGCGCCTCCTCGAGATCCGCCGGCTTGTCATACATGCGGCCGCCACAGACCAGCACCTGATCGGCGCCGAGGACGAAGCGGTCGGGGAGCCTCGAGGCGCCGCGCATCGCTTTCAGTTCGGCCAGCGCGTCGGCAATGTCCCGCGGAGGCGCGGACTCGGCCAGCATTCCCGCCTTGACCGAGGCCTCGTCGACGGCCGCCGGGACCATCTCGAACCGGACCCGCGCCTGGCGCAGCATCGCGGCCCGCGCCGCAGACTGCGATGCAAGGACGAGTGGCGCGGATGCGGAGTCGATGCCGGTTGACATGGCGGACTTGTGCCCCGCGGCCGAAGCCGGCGCAAGCTGGGGCGCGCGGCCGCGCTTCAGGGTGGGAAAGAAATTTCTGGATCGTTCGGTGGATAAGTCGGCGGGAATCGGCCTCGAACGCGGTGGAGCACTTCGGACGCCCAAGATGACACCCGCTCTCGAGGCATCTCTCCACAGTGTGAATTCAGATTCCGTAAAGGATTCGGTGGTTTGGGATAACTCCGGGAGCCCCCCCCGGACGAGGCTTCCGAAGTTGCACCAGGGCCTGTGGAAAAAGCAAAGGCGCTTTGGCAACCATCTGATGCAGAACGGTTTTTTTTCGTCGAAAACAACTTCTGGTTGATCTGCATTTCCGTCGATGCCTGGGGGCTACCTGTGGAAAACTGTGTGGGAAAAATTCGTGGAGCGATAATCCACACAATCCCCAACCCTATCGCCTTCATCCATTTTCAAGATTCTCCCTTTCATGAAAGGGGCATGGGGGCACCGTTTTGCGCGGAGCCCGGCGCGTGCTAGAGGCGAGGAAAGCCTCAAGGAGTCGCCTCGCCGTGCTGGACCTGCTGAGCAGCGCATATCCGTGGATCAAGGTGCTGCACATCAGCGCGGTCATCGCGTGGATGGCCGGGCTTCTCTATCTGCCGCGCCTGTTCGTCTACCATGCCGAGCGCGGCTCAACCGGAACGGAGCCGGCGGAAACCCTGAAGATCATGGAGCGCAAGCTGCTCCGGCTGATCATGAACCCGGCGATGATCGGGACCTGGCTCTTCGGAATCCTGCTGCTTCTGACCCCCGGTGTGGTTGAATGGGGCCGCGGCTATATCTACATAAAGCTCGCAGTCGTTGCCGGCCTGACCATGTTCCACCACTGGCTCGCCCGTCGGCGAAAGGACTTCGCCCGAGACGCAAACCGCATTCCTGGCAGGACCTATCGCCTGATGAACGAGGTCCCGATGCTCGGGGCGGTTGTGATCGTCTCGATGATCGTCGTCCGGCCGTTCTAGGCGCGAGTCTTTCCGGATTTGACAAGCTTCGACGGCTGTGCAAGGGAAGAAAAAACGCGGGCGCATTCCAAGGCCGCCTGCAGCTTCCTTCTCCATATCCCTCCCCTTTCCCCGTGAGGCCCTTCGAGTAATCCCATGGATTTGTCGACTGATTTCGAGCAGCTTTCGCTCGCCGACCTGAAGGCCAAGAGTCCGGCCGATCTTCTCCAGCTCGCCGAGGAGCTGGAGATCGAGAACGCCTCGTCGATGCGGAAGGGCGACATGATGTTCGCCATCCTCAAGGACATGGCGGAGGAAGGCGTCGAGAT
>JBGALW010000236.1:0-5218 GCA_044223585.1 Amaricoccus sp. | reverse complement strand
AGGTCGGACAGCAGCACCGCCGAGCGCGCCAGGCACCCGCCCTGCTCCGCGACCTGAGTGACGTTGCCCCAGATGACGTCCTCCACCTCGTCGGTGGCCGATCCGGTGCGGGCGCGGAGCGCGTTCAGCGTCTCGGCCGACAGGCGCACCGCGGTCATCTCGTGCAGCGCGCCGTCCGGACGCCCCTTGCCGCGCGGGGTGCGGATCGCGTCGTAGATGTAGGCGTCGGTCATCGGAATTGTTCCTTGCAGCCCGCGGCGGCCCTGTCATGAGGCAACGCCGCCCGCCCGGCCGACACGCTCGGCCGAACGGTCACGACAGCGCGCCCGCCGGGATCGGATGGCCCGGCATCAGGTCGTAGGGATGCTTCCACCCCGGCAGCGCCGCGATCGCCTGCCGCCAGCGCTCGATGTTGGGGTAGGCGGTCAGGTCATGCCCGAACTCGTGATCGTAGTAGAGATACCCGACGCAGGAGAGGTCGGCGATCGTCACGCGGTCGGCCGCGATCCACTCGCTGTTGAAGAGGTGCCGGTCGAGCACCGTGAGGGCGTTCCCGGACCGTTTGGTCAGCCACGCGATCACCCCCTGGTCGGTCCGGTCCTCCGGAACGAACTTGAGCAGGTAGCGCAGGCTTGCGATGTAGCTCGTCAGCTTGTGGTTGTCCCAGAGCAGCCAGCGCAGGATCTCGCGCCGCTCGGTTTCGGACTTCGGCCCGAATTCCCGATACCGCTGCGCAAGATAGTCGAGGATCACCCCGGACTGCGTCAGCAGCAGCTCGCGGTGCTCCAGCACAGGAAACTCGCCCATCTCGTTGACTTCCAGATGCTCCGGAGTCCTGGCCGCGCCGTTGAAGAAATCGACCCAGACCGGCTCCCAGTCGGCGTCGTTGAGCGCGAGCATCAGCGCGACCTTGTAGGAGTTGCCCGACTGGGCAAAGCATTGAAGCGTATACTCAGACATCAGAATTCCTCCGCGGAAAGTGCCATGACCGGACCCGCGCCGGACCGGATGCGCGCGAGGTGCAGCGCGGTGGCCGGCAGTAGCCTGGCCATGTAGTAACGCCCCGTCGCGCGTTTTGCCGCATGGAAATTGTCCGCACCGGTGTGCGCCGCCGCCTTCGCCATCAGCGCCCACATGTAGCCGAGGCAGACATGGCCGCAGAGGTGGAGGAAGTCGGTCGACCCGGCGAGCGCCGCCTCCGGCGTGCGGATGTTCTGCGCCATGAACATCGCGGCGGCCTGAAGGTCGGCAGCCGCCGCCTTCAGCGGATCGAGGAAGTCCTTCTTCAGGTCCTCGTCGCCGTCATTCTCGCTGATGAACGCGTTGACGGTCTGGAGGAAGCCCATCATCGGCTTGCCGCCGTCCTGTCCCAGCTTGCGGCCGACGAGATCCAGCGCCTGAACCCCGTTCGCCCCTTCGTAGATCGACAGGATGCGCGCGTCGCGGACGAACTGGCTCACGCCGGTTTCCTCGATGTAGCCGTGCCCGCCGAACACCTGCTGCGCCTGAAGGGTCGCTTCCAGCCCCTTGTCGGTCAGAAAGCCCTTCACCACCGGCGTCAGCAGCGACACGAGCCCCCGCGCCTTCGCGTCCTCACCCCGCACCTCGGCATCGACCAGCGTCGAGGCCCAGAGGATCAGGCACCGCGCGCCCTCGATGAAGGCCCGCTGGTCCATCAGCAGGCGGCGCACGTCCGGATGCACGATGATCGGGTCGGCGGGCGTGTCCGGGCTGTCCGGCGCGCCGAGCGCCCGCCCCTGCAGCCGGTCGCGCGCATAGGCCGCGGCGGCCTGATAGGCGGCCGCAGCCTGCGCCAGCCCCTGAAGGCCGACGCCGATCCGCGCCTCGTTCATCATCGTGAACATCGCCGCCAGCCCGCGGTGCGGCTCGCCCAGCAGGAAGCCGGTGGCGCCGTCGTAGTTCATGACGCAGGTGGCGTTGCCGTGGATCCCCATCTTCTCCTCGAGCTTGCCGCAGGAGAGGGCGTTGCGGTCGCCGAGGCTGCCGTCCGGGTTCACGAGAAACTTCGGCGTGATGAAGAGCGAGATCCCCTTCACCCCGGCGGGGCCGCCGGGAATGCGGGCCAGCACCAGGTGGATGATGTTCTCCGCAAGGTCGTGCTCGCCCGACGAGATGAAGATCTTCTGCCCGGTCAGGCGGTAGGTGCCGTCCGCCTGCGGCTCGGCCCGGGTGCGCAGGAGGCCGAGGTCGGTACCGGCCTGCGGCTCGGTCAGGTTCATCGTCCCGGTCCACTCGCAGGTCACGAGCTTCGGCAGGTAGGTCGCCTTCTGCTCCGCGGTGCCGTGCGCGTGGATCGCGGAATAGGCGCCGTGGGTCAGGCCCTGATACATCTGGAGGGCCATGTTGGCCGAGACATGCATCTCGCCGACCGCCGGGTAGAGAACGAAGGGCAGCCCCTGCCCGCCGAACTCGGGATCGCAGGAGAGGCCCGGCCAGCCGCCGTCGCGCGTCATCCCGAAGGCGTCGGCAAAGCCGTCCGGCGTGCGCACCACGCCGTTTTCCAGCCGGCACCCCTGCCGGTCGCCCACCGCGTTGAGCGGCGCCAGCACCTCCGAGGCGATCCGGCCCGCTTCCTCCAGGATCGCCGCGGTGGAATCCCGGTCGAGGTCGGCATAGCCGGGGACGGCTGAGTCCTGCACCTTCAGGACGTCGTGCAGGATGAACGCCAGGTCGGCGAGCGGCGGGACGTAAGGCATCATGGCTCCGCGGTTTCGGCAAGCAGGTCGTCGGCCACCGCCAGCTGGCGGCGCAGGTCGGCGATGGCGCCCTCGAGCTCCGTCCGCTGCGCCTCCATCGCTGCGAGCCGTTCCGCCGCGAGGCTGCGGATCCGGGCGAGCTGGGTCGCGCCCTGATCGCCGATATCGTAGAGGTCGAGCAGTTCGCGGATGTCCTCCAGGCTGAAGCCGAACCGCTTCCCCTGCAGGATCAGCGTCATTCGCGCCCGGCAGCGACGGCCGTAGAGCCGCTTCTGCCCCAGCCGCGCCGGCTTCAGGAGCTCCTTCGCCTCATAGAAGCGCAGGGTCCGCGGCGTCACCCCGAAGGCGACGCACATCTGCCCGATGGTATGGAGCTCCTCCGTCACCCGCCCTCTTCCGTCCGAGTCCGCGCGGAAAATGACGTCCGGCAGCACCCGGCGCAAGGCGAAAAGGTGACGCGAGCGTCAAGGTGACGCGACGTCATCCGTGCCGCCGCCGACCATTCTCGCTTGCCGTGGCCGTGGCCCCACCGTCACGCCATCAGCCGCTCCAGCCGGCCCTTCGCCCGCTCGACAACCGAACCGAGCTCGACGCCGGTCAACGCTCCGGCCCGCACGACCGGCCGCCCCTCGACCAGCAGCTCGCGGACCCGGAACGGCCCGCACAGCAGCAGGGCCGCGACGGGATCCCAGGCGCCCGCCGCCTCCAGGCCCGAGACGTCCCAGATCGCGAGGTCGGCCCGCTTGCCGACCTCGATCGACCCGAGCTCGGCGCCGCGGCCGAGCACGCGCGCGCCACCGAGGGTCGCGATCTCCAGCATCTCGCGCGCGCCCATCGCGTCCGCCCCGTTCCGCACGCGCGCCAGCAGCATCGCGGCGCGGGCTTCGCTGAGCAGGTGCCCCGCGTCGTTGCTCGCCGATCCATCGACCCCCAGCGCCACCTTGACGCCGGCGTCCCGCATCGCCCGCACCGGCGCGATCCCCGAGCCGAGCCGGCAGTTCGAGCAGGGGCAATGGGCGACGCCGGTGCCGGTGCGCGCAAAGAGATCGATCTCCCCCGCGTCGAGCTTCACGCAGTGCGCGTGCCAGACATGGTCGCCGGTCCAGCCGAGATCCTCGGCATACTGCCCGGGCCGGCAGCCGAACTGGCTCAGGGAATAGGCGATGTCCTCGTCGTTCTCGGCCAGGTGGGTGTGCAGCATCACCCCCTTGTCGACGGCCAGCAGGGCCGCGTCCCGCATCAGGCCGGTCGACACCGAAAAGGGCGAGCAGGGCGCGAGCCCGACCCGCACCATTGCGCCGGGGCTGGAGTCATGAAAGGCGTCGACCACCCGCACCATGTCGGCGAGGATCGCCGGCTCCTTCTCGACCACGCTGTCCGGGGGCAGGCCGCCGTCGCTCTCGCCGACGCTCATCGCGCCGCGTGTCGGATGGAAGCGGATGCCGACGGTTCCGGCCGCCTCGATCGTGTCCTCCAGCCGGACGCCGTTCGGATAGAGATAGAGGTGGTCCGAGCTCATCGTGCAGCCCGACAGCGCCAGTTCCGCGAGCCCGAGCTGCGCCGAGACGAACATGTCCTCCGGCCCCATGCGTGCCCAGATCGGATAGAGCGACTGGAGCCAGCCGAACAGCAGCGCATCCTGCCCCGCCGGCACCGCGCGGGTCAGGGTCTGGTAGAGATGGTGGTGGGTGTTGACGAGCCCCGGCGTCACCACGCAGCCCCGCGCGTCCAGAACCTCGGCAGCCGGAGCGTCTACCGCGCCGACCCCGGCGATCAGCCCGTCCTCGACGAGAATGTCGGCGCCTGCGAGCTCGCGCCGCTCCGCATCCATCGTCACGACCCGCGTCGCGTTCCGGATGATCGTCCGCGCCATGCCGCCCCTCCTCGCCGGTTGAAGGGGAAGCATGGCCCAGCCCCGAGCCGCGCCACAACCCCCGCCCGTCTTGAGACAGCTTCGCGTCGCGGACGACTGGCGCGCGGCTGGAGAATGCGTATTTGCGCGCCTTTTGCGGCCTCAGTCCGTCACCGGCTCGAGCCAGTTGACCGTGACCCCGTCGAGCGCCTCGGCAATCGCGATGTGGCTCATCGCCGTCCCGACGCCCGCGCCATGCCAGTGCTTTTCGCCCGGCGGAAACCAGACGACGTCACCAGGCCGGATCTCCTCGACCGGCCCGCCCTCGCGCTGGCAGCGGCCGACGCCCGAGACGATGATCAGCGTCTGTCCGAGCGGGTGCGTGTGCCAGTTGGTCCGCGCCCCCGGCTCGAAGGTGACGGTGGCACCACCGACCCGCGCCGGCGCCTCGGTGGCAAACGGCGCATCGAGCCGCACCCTGCCGGTGAAATAGTCTGCCGGCCCGGCGGCCGACGGCGTGCTGCCCGCTCGCGCCAGCCGACGGCCACCCACGGGTTCGAGGGCACGAAGCTGAAGGTCGTGCCCTTGCTGATCACCGAGATCCTGTGCCCCTTGCCGAGCTTCTCGCGAAGCTCATATGCCAGGATCG
>JBGALW010000235.1:0-5253 GCA_044223585.1 Amaricoccus sp. | reverse complement strand
GCCGCCCTCACCATGCTGGCGCGCGACAGCGAGACCCTGTCGCAGCTCGCCGCGGCGCTTGCGGAGGCCCCCGGCGCGCCGCCGCCCCCGCAGCAGGCGGCGCAGGAGCCGATGCTCTGGCCGGTGCAGGGCGCGATCGCCCGGCATTTCAACGAGCCCGACGCTGCCGGAGCGCGGCGGCCGGGCGTCGTCCTCGCGGCAGCGCCGCTCGCCATCGTCTCGTCGCCGGCGGATGCGGTCGTCCGCTACGCCGGACCGTTCCTCGAATACGGCACCGTCGTCGTGCTGGCACCCGACGCCGGCACGATGCTGGTCCTCGCCGGGCTGTCACGGGTCAGGGTGCGCACCGGGGACAGTGTCCACCGCGGCGAATTCCTCGGGCTTCTCGGCGGAAGAGCGCTCGACGTTGAAGAATATGTGATGCTGCCCACCGCAGACACTGGCGCGGGCGGCGGCGAAACCCTCTATATAGAGCTGCGCCGCGGACAGGGGCCGGTGGATCCGGAGCCGCTGTTCGGTGGAAATGGATAGGAAAAACGCTCGATGAAGAAAATCTGGTTGGCCGGACTTGGAGGTGCCGTCGCCGGCGCGGTCGTCAGCACGCAGTTCGCCGCCCCGATTCTGGCGCAGGAGACCGAGAAGGAAACCTCGGTCTACGAGCAGCTGGATCTCTTCGGAGACATCTTCGAGCGGATTCGCACCTCCTACGTCGAGCAGGTGGACGACAAGAAGCTGATCCAGGATGCCATCGATGGGATGCTTTCGCATCTCGATCCGCATTCGAGCTACCTGCCGCCCGACGATTTCGACGACATGCGGGTGCAGACCAAGGGCGAGTTCGGCGGCCTCGGCATCGAGGTGACGCAGGAGAACGGCGTCGTGAAGGTGGTAGCGCCGATCGAAGGCACGCCGGCCGACAAGGCGGGCGTGCAGCCGGGCGATCTCATCACCGCGGTCAACGGCGAGAGCGTCATGGGGCTGAGCCTCAACGAGGCAGTCGACCTGATGCGCGGGCCGGTCGGGTCCGACATCACCGTGACGCTGAGCCGGGAGGGCAAGGACGAGCCGTTCGACGTCAAGATCACCCGCGACGTCATCAAGGTCTCGCCCGTCGAGGCGCGGCTGGAGGACAACGTCATCATCCTGCGGCTCAAGACCTTCAACGAACAGACCTATCCGGACATGGAGAAGGCGCTGGACGAGCAGGTGAAGGCCGCTGGCGGGCTCGACAAGGTGACGGGCGTCGTCGTCGACCTGCGCAACAATCCGGGCGGCCTGCTCAACCAGGCGATCTCGGTGGTCGATGCCTTCCTCGAGTCGGGCGAGATCGTCTCGACCCGCGGCCGCGACCCGCGCGACAGCGAGCGGTTCAACGCGACGCCGGGCGACCTGACCAAGGGCAAGCCGATGGCCGTCGTCATCAACGGCGGCTCGGCCAGCGCCTCGGAGATCGTCGCGGGCGCGCTCAAGGACCACCACCGCGCGATCATCATCGGGACCGAAAGCTTCGGCAAGGGCTCGGTCCAGACCATCATGCCGGTCCAGGGCGACGGCGCGATCCGTCTGACGACCGCCCGCTACTACACTCCGTCCGGCCGGTCGATCCAGGCGCTCGGCGTTGCCCCCGACATCATCGTCGAGCAGCGCACGCCCGAAGAGGTGACTGCCGACAAGGACGAGAAGGCGCAGCTGCCGCTGCGCAGCGAGGCCGACCTGCGCGGGTCGCTGGAGAATGACAGCCTGACCGAGGACGAGAAGAAGATCCTCGAGGAGGATCGCAAGCATCAGGAAGAGACCGCGCGCCTCCGGGCCGAGGACTATCAGATGAGCTATGCGATCGACATCCTGCGGGGCATGTCCTACCTCGCGGCCGAGAACGCCAACTGAGCCGCGGCGGGAAGCGGGGGAAGGGCAGGGGGCCGATGACGCCGGACGAGATCGCGGCCCTGCCGTACCGGCCCTGCGTCGGGCTGGTGCTGATGAATGCCGACGGCCTCGTCTTCGCTGGCCAGCGGCTCGACAATCCCGGTCCCGCCTGGCAGATGCCGCAGGGCGGGATCGACGAGGGGGAGACGCCCCGCGTGGCGGCCCTGCGCGAACTCGGCGAAGAGACGGGCATTCCGCCGGAGGCCGTCGACGTCGTCGCCGAAAGCCCCGACTGGCTGACCTATGACCTGCCGCACGACCTCGTGCCGCGGATCTGGAAGGGGCGGTTCCGCGGGCAGAAGCAGCGCTGGTTCCTGCTGCGGTTCATCGGGGCGGACTCGCTGATCGACATCGACCGGCCGCATCCGGAGTTCAGCCGCTGGGCGTGGATGGCCCCTGACGATCTCGTCGAGCGGATCGTGCCCTTCAAGCGCAGCACCTATCTTTCGGTGTTCGAGACGTTCCGCGCCGCCATGGGCCGCTGACCGTCCGGGCCGTGGGTCGGTCCTAGCGGTACGTCCGGCGGGCGCCCCGGAGGTGCGCCGCGCCGGCCCTGGCTATGGGCACAGCCAAAAGCAGCGGAACGAGACCCGCCAGTACACACTCCAGATACCCGGCTGCTTATCCCGTTCGCCATGAACCGACGCGACGCAGGGGCAGACTGGCTGGCAAAGCTTAAGGGGGCGTTACTCCGTGCCGGCGGCACCGGCCGGTGTGTCGTTGCCGTCCCCGAGACAGATAGTGTCCCGCGGTGCGGGTTTGTGTGCGGCGCGCCACGCGCTATGTGTGTGCCGGTAAGGTCGGAGGGGTCATGGAAAAGGCGGGAGTCGGCGGGAGGATCCACGGGCTGCACCACGTCACCGCCCTGGCGTCGGATGCGCGCCGCAACAATGCCTTCTTCACCGGTACACTCGGGCTGCGCCGGGTCAAGAAGACCGTGAACTTCGACGCCCCGGAGGTCTATCACCTCTACTATGGCGACGAGCGTGGCACGCCGGGCACAGTGATGACCTATTTCCCTTTCCCGGACATCGGCGGTCGCCGGCGCGGCGGCGGCGAGGTCGGCGAGACCGACTTCGCGGTGCCGCCGGGGGGCGTCGGCTTCTGGCGCGACCGGCTCGCCGCGAAGGGCGCCGCCGACCTCCGCGAGGACACGCGCTTCGGGGCGCGGCGCCTGCGCTTCGCCGGACCGGACGGCGAGGAACTGGCGCTGGTCGAGGCGGAGGACGACCGGACGCCGTGGCACGCGGCGGAGATCCCGGCCGAGGCGGCGATCCGCGGCTTCCACGGCGTGACGCTGCGGATCGCCGATCCGGGCGCCACCGCGGCGGTGCTGGGCCTGCTCGGCTATGCCCCGTCGGAACGCGACGGCGACGTGACGCGCTGGCGGCATCCGCAGGGCAACGGCGCGGACGCGATCGACATCACCCCTGCGCCGGACGCCGCTCCGGCAGCGTCGGGGGCGGGGTCGGTGCATCACATAGCATTCGCTGTGCCCGACCGCGCCGCCCAGCTGGCCGTGCGGCAGGCGCTCGTCGACGAGGGCCACCGGGTCACGCCGGTCATCGACCGGGACTATTTCTGGTCGATCTACTTCCGCAGCCCCGGCGGCGTGCTGTTCGAGGTGGCGACGAGCGAGCCCGGCTTTGACCGGGACGAGGATGCCGCGCACCTCGGCGAGACGCTGAAGCTGCCGCGCCAGCACGCGCACCTGCGGGAATGGCTGGAACAGCACCTGGAGCCGATCGGATGATCGAGACGATCGACGCGACCAACTCCTATGTCTTTCACGCCGAAGGGCGGGCGGACGGCCGCACGCTGTTCTTCGTCTTTCACGGCACCGGCGGCAGCGAGAACCAGTTCGTGCCGCTGGTCCGCGAGCTGATGCCTGGCACGGCGATCATCGCCCCGCGGGGGGACGTGTCGGAGCGAGGCGCGCTGCGGTTCTTCCGCCGCCGCGGCGAGGGCCTCTACGACATGGAGGATCTCGACCGGCGCACCGGCGCCATGGTGGAGTTTCTCGAGGCGCATGTCGCCGCGACGCAGCCCGCGGCGGTGTTCGGCCTCGGCTATTCCAACGGCGCGAACATGCTGGCGAGCGTGATCTTCCGCCGGCCGGACCTGTTCGCGCGGGCGGTGCTGATGCACCCGATGATCCCCTGGGCGCCGAAGCCCGTCCCGGTCTCGACGCAGGTGCTGATCACCGCCGGTACCCGCGACCCGGTGGCGCCGCTGGAGGCGACCCGTGCGCTCGAATCCTGGTTCGTTGCGCAGGGGGCGCCGACCGAGACCCACTGGCATGCCGGCGGCCACGAGATCGACCGCAGCGAGATCACCGCCATCGCGCGCTTCCTGCGCTGACAAGAAGGAGCAGACCCCATGGCCATCGACCCGACCGCGATCGTGCTGGAGGACGGCGCGACCAAGGGCCGCTACGTCTACCGCGCCGGCGGGAGCGAGGCGGAGATGACGTTCACCCGCGCCGGCGCCGGTCTCTGGATCATCGACCATACCGGGGTTCCCGATGCCTTCCGCGGCGAGGGGGTCGGCGCCGCACTGGTGGCGCGGGCGGTTGCCGACGCGCTGGCGGCCGGTGTGTCGATCCTGCCGCTCTGCCCGTTCGCCGCCGCGCAGTTCCGGCGCCACCCCGAATGGTCGGACGTCCTGCAGGCGCGGAGTGCGGCATCATGAGCTGGAACCCGACGCTCGCCCCCGTCACTCCGACCGGCGCCGGGATCGACGCGATCGAGACGGTGATCGTGCCGCGCGCCCGCGACCTCGGCGGTTTCGAGGTGCGCCGGGCGCTGCCCGCGCCGCAGCGGCAGATGGTCGGGCCGTTCATCTTCTTCGACCAGGCCGGGCCGGCGGAGTTCCTGACCGGGCAGGGGGTCGACGTGCGGCCGCATCCGCACATCGGGCTCGCCACCGTCACCTACCTGTTCCGCGGCGAGTTCCAGCACCGCGACAGCCTCGGCAGCAACCAGATGATCCATCCCGGCGCGGTCAACTGGATGATCGCCGGCAACGGCGTCACCCATTCCGAGCGCACCAGCGCCGAGACCCGCCGGCACCCGCATTCGCTGTTCGGCATCCAGACCTGGGTGGCGCTGCCGGAAAAGGACGAGGACGCGCCCGCCGCCTTCGAGCATCAGGGCCGCGAGGCGCTGCCCTTCTTCGAGGAGGGCGGGGTGAAGGCCCGGCTCATCCTCGGGCGCGCGTGGGGCGCGCAGGCGCCGGTCAAGGTGTTCAACGAGATGTTCTATCTCGACGTCGAGCTGGCGGCGGGCGCGGCTGTGCCGCTGCCCGACGACCACGAGGACCGCGGCA
>JBGALW010000234.1:0-5256 GCA_044223585.1 Amaricoccus sp. | reverse complement strand
CCGACCTCGACCTCGGCGAGATCGAGAACCGCTTCGAGGACGCGGCGACGGCAGCGACCACCGCCGCGCAGGCGGCGTTCGACCGGGCCTTCGAGGACAACCCGCTCACCGCGCCCGATCTCGGCCTGACCGAGGCGGCGAACCGCGCGCTTGAGTCCGCGAACCTCTATCGCGGGGCCGCGCGCGATCTGGCCGAGGGCGCCCGCGCTCCACTGGAAAGCTGGCAGGCGCTGCGCGATGCGGTGCGCGGCACCGACGAGGCCAGTGCCGATGCGCTGACCGAGGCCACGGGTGCTGCCGAGCGGCTGGAAACGGCGCTCGGCGATGCCGGACGCGCCGCGACGGATGCAGGCGCGACGGCCGGAGCCGCCGCCGCTGCAGCGGAGCCCAATGTGGAGACCGCGGTCACCGGCTGGCAGGCGGTTACGGCCGCGCTGTCTGATTACGCCAACAAGGCGCGCGAGATCGGTGGCGATATCGGCCAGAGCCTCGTCGGCGCTTTCCAGTCGGCCGAGAACGCGGTCGGCCAGTTCGTACGGACCGGCAAGCTGAACTTCCGCGACCTGGTCACCTCGCTGCTGGCCGATCTCGCCCAGCTGGCGGCGCGGCGGTTCATCCTCGGGCCGATCGCCAATGCGCTCTCGGGCGTCTTCGCTGGCGCGGGCGGCATCTTCGCCAACGTCCTGCATGCGGGCGGGATGGTCGGATCGGCTGGACCCTCGCGGATGGTCCCGGCCATGGCCTTCGCCGCCGCGCCGCGGATGCATGGTGGCGGCATGGCCGGGCTTCGTCACGACGAGGTGCCCGCGATCCTGCAGCGCGGGGAACGCGTGCTGTCGCGGCGGGAGGCACAGAGCTACGGCGCGGGCGGCGGGGTCAACGTGACCATCATGGCCCGCGACGCCGAGAGCTTCCGGCAATCGCGAACGCAGGTCGCCGCGGATATCGCCCGCGCCGTGTCGCTCGGTCGGAGGGGCATGTGATGGCGTTTCACGAGGTCCGGTTTCCCGACAACATCAGCCGAGGTGCGCGGGGCGGACCGGAGCGGCGCACGCAGATCGTCGAGCTCGCCTCGGGCGACGAGGAGCGCAACGCCAGCTGGGCCAATTCGCGCCGCCGCTACGATGTCGCCTATGGCATCCGCCGCGCCGACGATCTGGCCGCCGTCGTCGCCTTCTTCGAGGCGCGCAATGGCCGCCTGCATGGCTTCCGGTTCAAGGACTGGGGTGACCACAAGTCCTGCCTGCCTTCGGGCACGCCGTCGCCCACCGATCAGTCTATCGGCACGGGCGACGGCGCGACGACCGCCTTCCAGCTGGTCAAGCGCTACGCCTCGGGTGCGCAATCCTGGACGCGCGCCGTCGCGAAGCCGGTGACCGGAACCGCGCGCATCGCGCTCGGCGGGGTCGAGCAGCCTTCGGCGACGGCGCGACGACCGCCTTCCAGCTGGTCAAGCGCTACGCCTCGGGTGCGCAATCCTGGACGCGCGCCGTCGCGAAGCCGGTGACCGGAACCGCGCGCATCGCGCTCGGCGGGGTCGAGCAGCCTTCCGGCTGGTCGGTCGACACCGCCACCGGCGTCGTCACCTTCAGCACCGCGCCGGGCGCTGGCGCCGCCATCACCGCGGGCTTCGAGTTCGACGTGCCGGTCCGTTTCGACACCGACGCGCTCGACGTGACGCTCGACCTCGAGCGGCTCGGCTCGATCACCTCCATCCCGCTTCTGGAACTGCGCCGATGAAGTCCCTCGACCCCGACCTGCAGGCCCATCTCGACGAGGGAACGACGACGCTCGCCTGGTGCTGGCGGATCGTGCGCGCCGACGGCACGAGTTTCGGCTTCACCGACCACGATCGGACGCTCAGCTTCGAGGGGACGGATTTCGAGCCCGAGAGCGGGCTGACGGCCTCCGAGGTCCGTTCCGGCTCGGACCTCTCGGTCGATGCGCAGGACGCCGAGGGCGTGCTGACCTCGGACCGGATTACCGAGACCGACATCCTCGACGGCCGCTGGGATAACGCCGAGGTCGAAGTCTGGCGGGTGAACTGGGCCGACACGAACCAGCGCGTGCTGATGCGGCGCGGGGCCATCGGCCAGATCCGGCGCGGGCGGCTGGCCTTCGTCGCCGAAGTCCGCTCGCTCGCGCATGTGCTTGGCCAGACGATCGGGCGGACGTTCCAGGCGACCTGCGATGCCGCGCTCGGCGATGCGCGCTGCGGCGTCGATCTGGAGAACCCGGCGTTCAAGGGCACGAGCGTCGTGATCGACCTTCTACGCGACCGCGCCTTCACCGCTTCGGGCCTCGGCGGCTTCGCCTCCGGCTGGTTCACCTTCGGGACCATCGAATGGACCAGTGGCTCCAACGCGGGGCGTCGGGCCGAGGTTCTCGGCCATGATGTGACGGACGGCATCGCCGTGCTGACCCTTCTCGAGGCGCCGGTGCGCGAGATCTCCGAGGGCAATGCCTTCACCATCCGTGCGGGCTGCGATAAGCGGATCGAGACCTGCGGCGCCAGGTTCGCCAACACGGCCAACTTCCGGGGGTTCCCGCACATCCCCGGCCAGGATGCCGTGCTGCGCTACGCCACCAAGGATGGCGGCCACGAGGGAGGCGTGCTGTGACGCAACCTCTCGCATCGGCCGACCCCGCGCGTGTCGTCGCCGTCGCACGCTCCTGGCTCGGCACGCCGTACCACGACCAGGCCAGCCTGCGCGGCGTCGGTTGCGATTGCCTCGGGCTCGCGCGGGGGGTCTGGCGCGACGTGGTGGGGCCGGAGCCGTTCCCGATTCTGCCTTACAGCCGCGACTGGGGCGAGACCGGCCCGCGCGAGGTTCTGGCCGAAGGCGCGCGGCGCATGATGATCGAGGTGTCGCCTGCCGAGGCCGGTCCCGGCGCGCTGGTCCTCTTCTGCATGAGGCCCCGCGCCATCGCCAAGCATGTCGGGATCCTCACCGGTCCTGCCACCTTCCTCCACGCCTATGAGCGGCTCGGCGTGATCGAGGAACCGCTCACCAATGCCTGGCGGCGGCGCATCGCCTTCGCCTTCCTCTTCCCGCAACGCTGAGACCCCGACATGGCAACGCTTGTTCTCGGTGCAGCCGGCGCCGCCATCGGCGGTTCGATCGGCGGGGCGATCCTCGGCGTGAGCGCCGCGACCATCGGCGGCTTCATCGGCTCGAGCATCGGCTCGGTCGTCGACAGCTGGATCATCTCGTCGCTGGCGCCGACCCAGCGCATCGAGGGCGCGCGGCTCGACACGCTGCGCATCACCTCGGCCACCGAGGGCGCGGTGATCCCGCGGCTCTATGGCCGGATGCGGATGGGCGGCAACATCATCTGGGCGACCGATTTCCGCGAGGAGACGAAGACCACGACGCAGGGCGGCGGCAAGGGCGGCGGGGGCGGCAAGGTCAAGACCACCGAGTATCTGTACTACGCCAGCTTCGCGGTGGCCTTGTGTGAAGGCCCGATCACCGGCATTGGCCGGATCTGGGCCGACGGCAAGCCGATGGACCTCTCCGGCGTCACCTGGCGCTGGTATCCCGGCGACGAGGCGCAGACGGCGGACCCGTTCATTGCGGGGAAGATGGGCGCAGCCAACACGCCCGCCTATCGCGGCACCGCCTATGTCGTCTTCGAGGAACTGGCGCTTTCGACCTACGGCAACCGCCTGCCGCAGCTGTCCTTCGAAGTCTTCCGGCCGCTCGCCGATCCCGACACCGCCGAGGGGCTGACCCGCGCCGTCACCATGATCCCGGCCTCGGGCGAGTTCACATATGCCACGCAGGCCATCCGCAAGACCGATGGCGGCGCGACGATGCCCGAGAACCTGAACGCGCTGGCCGACTCCACCGACATGGTGGAGGCGCTCGACCGGCTGCAAGCGATGGCGCCTGCGGTCGAGAGCGTCAGCCTCGTCGTGGCCTGGTTCGGCGACGACCTGCGCGCGGGCTCCTGCAAGGTGCGGCCGGGCGTCGAGGTCTCGGCCAAGTCGACCACGCCCGCCAGTTGGTCGGTGAACGGCGTGAGCCGTGCCAACGCCTTCCTGGTCAGCCGCGACGACCAGGACCGCCCGGTCTATGGCGGCACGCCGTCCGACTTCGCCGTGGTGCAGGCGATCCAGGAGATGAAGGCGCGCGGGCTGCGCGTGACATTCTACCCATTCATCCTGATGGACGTGCCGCCCGGCAACACCCTGCCGAACCCCTATTCCGACAACGCCGCCGAGACCGGCCAGCCCGCTTTCCCCTGGCGGGGCCGGATCACCTGTTCTCCAGCGGCAGGCTACGCGGGATCGGTCGACAAGACTGCCACGGCCGCAAGCCAGGTCGCGGCGCTGTTTGGCGCGGCGACACCTGCGAGCTTCAGCGTGGCGGGTCAATCGGTTTCGTGGACAGGCACGCCCGGCGACTGGGGCCTGCGCCGCATGGTGCTGCACTATGCCCATCTCTGCGCGGCGGCGGGCGGGGTCGATGCCTTCCTGATCGGCACCGAGATGCCGGGGCTGACGACGGTCCGCTCGGGCGCGGCCACCTATCCGGCGGTGCAGGGCTATCGGGACCTCCTTGCCGATGTGCGGTCCATTCTCGGGGCCGGGACGAAGATCGGCTACGCCGCCGACTGGTCGGAATACTTCGGGCACCAGCCGGGCGACGGCTCGGGCGACGTGTTCTTCCACCTCGATCCGCTCTGGGCGGACCCGGAGATCGATTTCGTCGGCATCGACAATTACATGCCGCTGTCGGACTGGCGCGACGGGTTCGAGCACGCGGATGCGCAGGCGGGCTGGCCTGCGATCTACGACCGGGCCTATCTGCAGGGGAACATTGCGGGCGGGGAAGGCTTCGACTGGTTCTATGCCAGTGCGGCTGATCGGGTGGCACAGGTGCGCACCCCGATCAGCGATGGCGCGGCGGGCAAGCCATGGGTTTTCCGCTACAAGGATCTTCGCGCCTGGTGGTCGAACGCGCATTACGACCGCCCGGGCGGGGTGGAGAGCGGCACGCTGACGGCGTGGGCGCCGGAGTCGAAGCCGATCTGGTTCACCGAGCTCGGCTGTCCCGCCATCGACCGGGGCACGAACCAGCCGAACGTCTTCTTCGACCCGAAGTCGTCCGAGAGCTTCACGCCGCATTTCTCGCGGGGCTGGCGCGACGACGCGATCCAGCGCGCCTATCTCGAGGCGACGTACCTCTGGTGGGGCGTCCCGGCGAACAACCCGGTGTCATCGGTCTACGGCGGCCGGATGGTGCATGT
>JBGALW010000233.1:0-5304 GCA_044223585.1 Amaricoccus sp. | reverse complement strand
GCGATCGCCGTCTGGACAGACACTGTCCGCCGTGGCGCCGGCGTCAGCGCGGCTTCGCCGCTCTCCTCCATCCAGACCATCGGGCCGGGCTGGATCATCCGCCCGTAGACCGGGTCGTCGACCTCGATCATCAGCCCGGCGGTCTCGGCATGGTCGTCGCTGATCCACTCCTGCAGCCAGCGCTGCGGCGCGCCCGGGAAACGCCCCTTGCCGAAGATGCGCTCCCATTCCTTGGCGGTGCGGGTCAGGAATACCTCCGCCATCCGCGCCGTGATCCGGTCGGCCCAGTCCTTCGGCAGCGGGTAGACGCCGAGCGAGACGCCCGACGTCCATTCCGAGACCGGGCGATAGGTATCCTCCTCCTCCGTCAGGCCCTCGGCAACGAGGGCTTCGTAGAGGCCGAGTGTCTGCAGGCAGCGCCTGGCGTGGTTCCTGTGGCTCGGGCAGACGACGTAGAACATCCGCCCGTCCTTGCAGCGATAGCTGCGGTAGAAGGGATCGAGCAGCCCCTGCAGGTCCCCGTAGCTGACGTCCATCGGCAGGCCTTCGGCACGCCGGCGCTCGATCTCGCGCTCCCGCTGGGTCTTGTAGCGCTCGGGATAATCATCGATCAGGATCGAGTTGTAGGTGAGCCCCTCCATCACCGCCGCTGCCAGCGGCACCTCGATCCGGTCACCGAGCCCGGTATGCTCGCGCGACTGCAACGCCAGGACGGCGGCGGACGCGGCGAGCATGGTGCCGTAGGCCGATGCCAGCGGCAGCGGCGAGAAGGACGGGTTGATCCCCATCAGCACCCGGTTGAGCCCCATGTCCGTGAAGACGCCCGAGCAGGCGGCGATCACGCTCTCGAAGGCCCGCCAGTCGCGGCGCAGGGCGTCGTTCGACGCAAAGCCCGGGATGGAGACGGTGATGAGTTCCGGCCGCGCCGCGGCGATCCCGGCGAGGTCGATGCCGAGCCGTGCGAGCCGGCCTGGTCTGAACCCCTCGATGACGATGTCGGCCCCGGCGATCAGGGCGTGCGCTTCGGCGAGACCTTCGGGAGTCTTCAGGTCGATGGTGACGACGAGCTTGTTGCGGCTGAGCGTCGCATTCGCCGGGTTGTCCCAGAGCGGGCCGCCCGGGGGATCGACATGGACCACGGTGGCGCCGAGATCGCCAAGGATCATCGCGACGGCGGGACCAGCGATGTACTGGCCGAAGTCGACCACCTTCACCCCGGCCAGCGGGAGTCCGGAACGCAGGGCATCGGTCATTCTTGCCTCCGTCGTTGCTGGTTGGAGTCCGGGCCCGGATGAGCGTCCGCGCCACCGCGATCTTCAGGGATTGCCCCGGCCTCGAAGGGCTGGATCAGCGCGGCGCCGGCACCGGCGAGCGAGGGCGCACGCCCCGGACGAAGCGGCCTCTATCGCTGATCGTCATTGTTCCCCCCGATTCTGATTTGGATGTGTGTAGCGTCGCGCCTGCCCCGATTTCCAATGACTATTGGACCGCCTCCCCATAAACTGGGCTAATAATGCAGTTCCCCGTGGACCCCCGGGCCTTGCGGTCTTTCGTTACCGTCGCGCGCGAGGGCAACGTCTCCCGCGCGGCGGAACTCCTGCATCTCACGCAGCCGGCGGTCAGCCTCCAGTTGAAGCGCCTGTCCTCCGACACCGGCCTGACGCTGTTTCGCCGGACGGCGAAGGGCGTCGAGCTCACCCGCGACGGGGCGACGCTTCTGGTCAAGGCCGAGCAGGTTCTCGCGGCGCTGGCGGACTTCGGGCAGACCGCGCGGCGCATGGCGGGAATGGTGCGGGGAACGTTGCGGATCGGGACAATCGTCGACCCGGACTTCATCCGCCTCGGCCTGTTCCTGAAGAGGATCGTCGACGTCGCCCCGGAGCTTGAGACACGGCTGATCCATGGCATGAGCGGCGACACGCCGGTGCGGCTGCTGCGCGGTGAGATCGACGTTGGCTACTTCCTCGGCGATCCCGAGGACGGGGCGGTTACGGACCCCGCCCGCCCTGCCGGACAGTTCGACTACAAGGCCCTCACCCCGTTCCGGTATCGCGTCGTCGCCCCCGCCGGCTGGGAGCTTCGGACGGCCGGCCTCGACTGGAGCGCCCTTGCCGGCCTGCCGTGGATCGGAACGCCGCCGGCATCGGTGCATCACCGCCTGCTCGGCCGCATCTTCTCGGGGCTCAACGTCGTGCAGAATGCCGTCGCGGTCGTCGATCAGGAGCCTTCGATGCTGGCGATGGTACGCTCCGGTGTCGGGCTCTGCCTTTGCCGGGAGTCGATCGCGCTGCACGAACGGCAGGTGCACGGGCTCGCCGTCCTCGAGCAGGTGGAGGTCGACACGTCGCTCGGCTTCCTGTCGCTCGCCAGCCGCCGCCAGGAACCGGCCATCGCCTTGGCCCGCGACGTCGTGGAGGTCATCTGGGGCATCCGCGAACAGGGGACCGCCCCGCGCCCGCCGGCGCGGGGCTGAATCGACACCGGCGGCCAGACGGCATAAGGAACCGGTTGCCCCGATCCGGTGCCGGCTGACGGCCCGGCGCTCCCTGCGTGAGGTTCCGTCCATGCGCTTCGCCCTGAACCACATCACAACGCCCTCTCTCTCGGTCGAGGACTTCTTCGGCCTCGCCCGGACGCTCGGCATGACGGAGGTCGAGATCCGCAACGACGTGCCGGACGTCGTCGGCACCGTCGCCCCGGAGGCGGTGAAGGCCGCGGCCGCGAAGGCCGGCGTGACGCTGATCTCGATCAACGCGCTCTATCCCTTCAACGTCTGGTCGGGCGACCTGCCGGCCCGCGCCGTGGCGATGGCCGCCTATGCCGAGGCCGCCGGCGTAAGGGCGCTCGTCATGTGCCCGCTCAACGACGGGACGCCGGTCTCGCATGCCGACCTCGTCGCGGCGCTGAAGGAAATGGCGCCGATCCTGCGCGCGCGCGGCCTCACCGGCCTCGTCGAGCCGCTCGGCTTCCCGGTCTCGTCGCTGCGGACCAAGGCGGCGGCGGTGGCGGCGATCGACGAAGCCGGCGGGGCGGACGTCTACCGGCTGGTGCACGACACCTTCCACCACCACCTCGCGGGCGAGACGGCCTATTTCCCCGAGCGGACCGGCATCGTCCACATCTCCGGCGTGGCGGACGCGGACGTGGCGGTCGACGCCATGCTCGACCCGCACCGGGTGCTGGTCGACGAGACGGACCGCCTGGGGAACGTGGCGCAAATCCGCGACCTGCTCGCTGCGGGCTTCGAAGGCCCCTACAGCTTCGAGCCCTTCGCGAAGGAAGTGCAGGACCTCGCCGACCCGGAGGCGGCGCTGCGGGCGAGCATGGCGCACGTTACCGAGCGGCTGGGCGGGGCGTAGGCCCGCCGCGGCAATTCATGGACTCGGCCTGATCGCCCCGGACCGAGCGCGCAACGGAGATTCCCACGATTGGGGCAGACCGTAGAGAAGGCCCCGCCGCAGATGCGGACGATACCTAAAGTCAGCTGGATAGGCCCGGCTTCGCACCGTTCAGCACCATTCCAGCTACGGGTTTCCCCAGTCCCGCTATCTCTTCGACTGCTCGCAGCACCTTCCTCCGGGGAGTACGGTTGGCGCGGACGACAAATACGAGGGCGTCGGCGTAGGGAATCACGACCTTCGCCTCGGCGGCCGAGAGCACTGGCGGAGCATCGACGATCACGTAGTCGTACCGCGAACGCAGCTTGACCATCAGCTCAACGAAGGCCTCGCTGTATAACATGTCAGCCGCGCTGGCGATCTCCTTGGGGTCCGCGCCGGGCGCAATAATGTCAAGCCCGCCACCGTCGGTATGGATCGCCGCCTCCAGATCTGCCCTCCCCGCAAGCAGCGCAAAGAGGCCCGGCTGCTTGCTGAGAAGCGCCTTTGGAGGGGGGCTCGTGAAATCGGTACACAAGAGCACGGGACGCCGGTTGAGCTGAGAAAGGCGCCCGGCGGCAAGTAGGGCGACCTCCGTCCGACCTTCGCCTGACAGGGCTGAAACCATCGCGATGGTGTGACCTCCGCTGCCACTTGGAGGCCTCAGGAGCGCGACGGAAAGCTCACGCGCGGCACCTGCGGTAGCCGGATCTCGGCTGCCCTTTCGCATTGCCGCGGGTGGCAGGCTGGCGAGTACCCGCATTCCGGTGTCGCCCTCCAGCTCCTCAACGTTGCGGAACGACGGGTCCAACTGGTCGCGCGCCACAACCAGACCTGAGCCAATGAGCAGACCCGCCAGCAGCGAGAACGCCGCGATGATCGCGCCGTGGTGGCTATCCTCGAATTCGGGCGGTTCGGCGCGAGTCAGGATCCGCACATCCGAACGAGTCGCGTCCGCCCGACCGCTTACACGCAACAACTCGAGCAGTGTGTCTTGGTAGTTCTGCCGCGCCACATCGGCATCGGTCTCCAGCTGCCGAAGGTCGAGGCCCGCACGCGTTTGTTGCAGTGCGCGGGCTTCCAGGTCCCTTACTGCGGTGCCGAGCATCGCCTCCCGCGCGCGCGCCGCCTGAAGGTCATCCGCAAAGCCCGACGCGATCCGCGCCTCTTCCTCCCGAATGTTGGTGTCAACATCATTGAGTTGAGCCTGCAGCTGCCTGCGGTACGGGCTGTCTGCCCCTAGTCCTCGCAAACGGTCCTGCAAACTCTCCTGCTCGGACCGCAGTTTCTGAATCTGCTCCGAATCGCGAACTTCGGCAATCGTGTCCGGCAGCTTCGCTCCACTCAGAGCCTGCTGAAGCTGATCATGAACAAGCGACAGCCGCGCGGTCTCCCCCTGCGCCTGGGCCAGTTCTTTGGCCCGCGCATCCAGTTGCTGCCGTGTGATGTCGAGCCCCTGACCGGACTCCAGAGCGAGCTGCGCCCGCTTTTCCTCAACGTCGTCTTCTGTGGATTGAATCTCGGCCCTAAGATCCTTCACTCGCTGGCTCAACCATTCCAGTTGTTGCCGCTGCGCCTGCTGTTGTGACGAGTTCCGGTCCTTGATGTATTCCTTCGCGATCGCATTCGACATCTCCGCTGCTACAACCGGATCGTCGCCCGTAAATGCGAGGGCGATCACCCGAGAGTCCGTGAGTCGCGTAACCTCGAGGGAGTCGCGCAGAAACTCGATGGCAGCCAATCGTTGCGACGGCTTGGGCCAATCCGGGGCAGGCTCCTCCTCCACGTCAATCTGACCGACCAGTGCTCGCGCCCGCGCCAAAAGGTTCTGAATAAGGCTCGGCGGGGCCTCAAGGTTCATCTCGTCCGAAATGCCAAGCTCGTCGACAACAGCGCCAAGAATCGAAGTCGAGTAGATGATCTCCAC
>JBGALW010000232.1:0-5322 GCA_044223585.1 Amaricoccus sp. | reverse complement strand
AGGTCCGCCTTCGGCAGGAAGTCCCGCACGGTCTTGGCGATCATCGGGGTCCGGCCGAGGCCGCCGCCGATCATCACCTCGTAACCCGGCTCGCCCGCCTCGTTCAGCAGGACGCGCAGGCCGATATCGTGCGACTTCGTCACCGCCCGGTCGTTCGGGCTGCCGGTGACGCCGATCTTGAACTTGCGCGGCAGGTAGAGGAATTCCGGGTGGTCGGTCGACCACTGCCGCAGCAGCTCCGCCGTCGGCCGCGGGTCAAGCACCTCGTCCGCCGCGGCGCCGGCGAAATGGTCGGCGGTCACGTTGCGGATGCAGTTGCCGCTGGTCTGGATCGCATGCATCCCGACGTCGGCCAGCGCCTGCAGCATGTCCGGCACGTCGCGCAGCCTCGGCCAGTTGTACTGGATGTTCTGCCGCGTGGTGAAATGGCCGTAGCCCTTGTCCCAGCGGTCGGCGATCCAGGCGAGCTGCCGCATCTTGGTGGAATCGAGCGTGCCGTAGGGAATGGCCACCCGCAGCATGTAGGCGTGAAGCTGGAGGTAGAGGCCGTTGCGCAGGCGCAGAGGCAGGAACTCCGCCTCGGTCAGCGACCCGGCGATCCGGCGCTCGACCTGCTCGCGGAACTCCGCGACCCGCTGGTTGACGAAATCGCGGTCGAAATCGGTGTAATCATACATGCTTCAACTCCGCCTGGCGACCGTGCTCGGGATAGTTGGAGGGGCCGCGCGACCGGAAGACCTCTCGGAAATGCAGGGGGGCGGCCCGACCGAAGTCGTCGATCGCCGCGTCGACGAGATAGACGCCGACCACTTCATTCGGGAACGCCTGGGCGCGGGCGAGCAGGTCCTCCGCGGCCTCCTTGTTCACCGCGAGCGCCGCGTCGCCGATCTGCCGCGACCACTCGCCGGTCGAGGTGAAATAGACGACATCCCCTTCCAGCAGGTCGTTGCCGGTCGCGAGCTGCGGCTGGAACTTGCGCGGAGCCATCAGCGCACCTCCCCGCCGCGGCGCATGGCGACGCACATGCCCCGGCTGTCCGAAAGGCGGAGGTCGGCGGCGTGCGGATCGGCATCGGAGCGGTACATGCGGAATCGGAGTCCCTGAAACGCGGTTTCTTGCCTTGCAACATAGGACAATTTCCCTGAATATCGCAACTCAGGCGCCGAAATAAGGAAGTTCGGCGGAAATTTGGCTTCCATCAGGAAGAATGTCCAAGACACGCGGAGATTGGCGGAATGATTGCCGCACTTGACGATCTGGATCGGAACATCCTTACGCTGCTGCAACAGGACGCGTCCCAGCCGCTGGACGAGATCGCGCGCAAACTCGGCGCGTCGAAGACGCCGGTCTGGAACCGCATCCGCAAGATGAAGGCCTCCGGGCTGATCCGGGGCGAGGTCGCGATCCTCGATCCGGAGAAGCTGGGGCTCGAATCCTGCTTCTTCGTGCTGATCCGCACCTCGCAGCACGACGCGGACTGGCTCGACCGCTTTTTGCGCGCCGTCCAGTCGCGCCCGGAGGTGATCGAGGCGCACCGGCTGGCTGGCGAGATCGACTATATCCTCAAGGTCCGGGTTCCGAACGCGCGGGCCTATGACGCCTTCTATCGGGCGCTGATCAAGGAGGTGTCGATCTTCAACGTGACCTCGGTCCTGTCGATGGAGGAGATCAAGAGCACCACCGCCCTGCCGGTACTCCCGGCCGGCGATGCGGCGGCGTCGTGATCATCGGGGCTGACCGCCGCCCCGACCCGTGCTAAGCGCGTCGCCGCTGACCGGCGCGAGGAACCCAGCAATGACGACCCCCGAGTTCACCGAGCTCACCCCCGACTTCAGTGTCTCCCCGCAGATCACGCCCGCCGACGTGGCGGCGATCGCCGCCGCGGGCTTCCGGGCGATCATCTGCAACCGCCCCGACGGAGAGGCGCCCGGCCAGCCGCCGGTCGACGCCGTGCGGGCCGAGGCGGAGCGGCTGGGCCTCGCCTTTGCGTTCGTGCCGGTGATCTCGGGCTCCATCGAGCCGGAGAACGTCGCCGACTTCAGCGCGGCCATCGACGCGCTGCCGGCCCCGGTCTTTGCCTACTGCCGTTCCGGCACCCGCTGCCGCCTGCTCTGGGGCCTCGCGCGCGGTTGATCCCGATCATGGCCGCGCGCGCAAAGCGCGCTAGATTGCGACGCCAGCATGCGCAGACGCGCGTGGATGAGCAGCCGGAGCCGACGATGGGCGACAGTCAGGAAACCCCCTCCTTCGAGGCGACGGTCCGCCGCGCCTTCGAGCGGCTCACCACCGAGGATCTGCCGCGCGCCGCCGCGAGCCGGGGCTGGGCGCTGCGGTCCCCGGACGAGTTCGAACAGCTGCTGCTCGGACATCTGGGGTCGGACGGCCGGGTCGACCGGACGCGCTGCTGTCTCGTCGACCTTGTCCTCGCGGTGGAACTCGGCGGCCGGCTGCTCGCCGGCACCCTCTGCTGCGACAAGATGATGGACCGGCTGCACGGGACCTGCCTCCCGCCGGCGTCCGCCCCGACCCCGCCGTCGCGCCACCGCCACTGACCCTGCCGCTCGCGCCCCGGGCAACGGACGGCCGCCCCCGGGCGCCGGGGCCGGTGGCCGCGACGCCCTGCACCTGAAGCATGGCGGCTATGTCCTTCTGCGGGTTGCATTAACGGTCCCGCGCCCGCAAACTTGCGGCCAAGGGAGGAAATCCACGCCTCATCAGCAGGAGATTTCCGCATGACAACGATCGAACTACAGCCAGCCCGATCCTTCCTGGCCCGCGTCGGGCGGGCCGTGGCGGACGGCTACATCCGCATGTGCGAGCGGAGCCACCTGTCGGCCTGCGCGCAGGAGGCAGTCGACCTCTTCGCCCTGTCCGACGCCGAGCTCGCCGCCCGCGGCCTGACCCGGAGCACGGTCATCCCGCATGCCTTCCGGGGCCACTGCATCTACTGACCCCGGCGGGGCCTTTCTTTCACGGGGGACAGACCCTAGGCTCCGGCGGTTCCCAGCGCGGAGGAGCCCCATGTCCCGTCTCGCCGCCTTCTCCGTCCGACGTGGCGTCGCGCGGCCGGAGGCCCTGGACAGCGTGACGCTCGACTACGAGGGACGGTTCCTCCGCCGCCGCATGCTGTCGACCGACGGCGGGGCGGCGCTGCACGTCGATCTGCCCGAGACCGTCTCGCTCGACGAGGGCGACGCGCTCGAAACCACCGACGGGCGTCTCGTCGCCGTGCTGGCGGCGCCGGAGCCGCTGGTCGAGGTGCGGGCGTCCGGGGCGACCCTGGCCCGCCTCGCCTGGCACATCGGCAACCGCCACACGCCGGCGCAGATCGAGGAGGGCCGGCTCTTGATCCGGCGCGACCATGTCCTGGAGGCGATGCTGGCCCGGCTCGGCGCCAGCGTCCGCCCGGTCATGGCGCCGTTCCGTCCGGAGGGCGGCGCCTATGGCCACGGGCGGACCCATGGCCACAGCCATTCCGACCCCGCCGCATGACGCTGACCGTCGCCGAGGCGCAGATCCTCGCCGCCTGGTTCTCGCCGGCCTATCCGATCGGCAGCTACAGCTATTCGCACGGCCTGGAGGCGGCGGTGGAAGCCGGGACCGTCGGCGATGTGCCGGCACTCGGCGCCTGGACGTCCGACATCCTCGCCTTCGGCGCCGGACGAAGCGACGTCGTGCTGCTCCGCCACGCCTGGGAGGCGGATGACCCGGCGCCGGTCGCCGAACTTGCCGAGGCCCTCGCGCCATCCTCCGAGCGGCTGCTCGAAACCATGGCGCAGGGCGCCGCCTTTGCCCGGACGACGCGGGCCGCCTGGGGTGTCGCCGTGCCGGACTTCGCCTATCCGGTCGCCGTCGGCATCGCGGCGCGGGCGCTCGGCCTGCCGGTCGGGCCGGTGGCGACGCTGTTCCTGCAGGCCTTCGCCGCGGCGATCGTCTCGTCCGGAGTGCGGCTCATCCCGCTGGGGCAGACCGAGGGGCAACGCCTGACGGCCGCGCTCCTGCCCTGCATCGAGGCGGTGGTGGCGGAGGCTCTTGAGACGCCGCTCGACGGGATCGGCGGGATCGCGCTCGGCGCCGACCTCGCCGCCATGCGGCACGAAACCCAGTACAGCCGGCTCTACCGCTCCTGACCGGCGGCCGGATGGCTGCATCCGCGGGCGTTGACGTAGAGCGCGAGGACCGTGCCGGTGGCGCAGATGAACAGGCGGTTGCGCTTGGCGCCGCCGAACTCGACGTTCGCGACGGCGTGCGGGATCAGGATCTTGCCAAGCAGCGTGCCGTCCGGGTCGAAGACGTGCACGCCGTCCCCGGCCGAGGTCCAGACACGGCCGCCGGTGTCGACGCGGAAGCCGTCGAACACGCCCGCGTCGCAGATCGCGAAGGGGCGGCCGTCGTGCAGCGAGGCGCCGTCCGGGGCGACCGGATAGGCGCGGATGCCGTTCGGCATGTCGGGGCGGCGCCCGGTGTCGGAAATGTAGAGCAGGCTCTCGTCGGGCGAGAAGGCGAGGCCGTTCGGCTGAAGGAGGTCGTCGCAGACGAGGGTGACCGCGCGGGTCCGGGGGTCGATCCGGTAGACGTTGCGGGCGCCGATCTCCGACGGGGCGGCGTCGCCCTCATAGTCGCTGTCGATGCCATAGCTCGGGTCGGTGAACCAGATCGACCCGTCGGACTTGACGACGACGTCGTTGGGGGAATTCAGGGCCTTGCCCTCGAAACGGTCGGCGAGGACGGTGCGGCTGCCATCGGTCTCGATCCGGCTCACGCAGCGCCCGCGGTGCTCGCAGGAGACGAGGCGGCCCTCGCGGTCGACGGTGTGGCCGTTCTGGTTCCGGCAGGGCTGCTCGAAGGTCGACACGTCGCCCGAGCAGGCGTCCCAGCGCAGCACGCGGTCGTTCGGAATGTCCGACCAGATGAGGTACCTGCCGGCCGCGAACCAGGCCGGCCCCTCGCACCAGCGACCGCCGGTCCAGAGCGTGTCGAGCCCGGCGGAGCCATGGATCAGCCGGCGGAAACGGTCGTCGCGAACCTCGATGAAATCGGACATGGCGCCCCTCCCGGCCGGCTCAGGATGGCGCCGGCACCAATCCTGTCAATGCGGGTTTTCGGCACGAGCTTCCGGTGCAGATTTCCCTGCCGATGGCATCTCTCGCGATGTCGCACGAGCCGGGTGCAGCCGCCGACGCCAGGGGCCGCGTGCGGCGCCGGTCCCGGCCACTCCCGGATCACTCCGGCGCAAACCCCCAGAGCCGCGGCTCGGCGAACTCGACCGAGTTTCCCGCCGGGTCGCGGACATAGAGCGAGCGGGCGCCGGGCGCCGCGCCC
>JBGALW010000231.1:0-5328 GCA_044223585.1 Amaricoccus sp. | reverse complement strand
GAAACCCAGCGGCGAGGCGTCGATGTCGCGCCAGCTGACCGAGGAAGCCTGATAGACCGTCCCCTGCTCCAGCACCCGGCTCCCTGCCGACCCGAGGCAGACCACGAGCTCGGGCGGCGTGCCTGCCACGGTGAGCGCCGACAGGGCCAGCCCGGCGGAAAGCGCCGCCTCGACCGGCCCGACGCCGGTGCGGAGCGGCCGTATCCGGCTGCGCAGCTCGCCGCCGAATTCGGCATCCGCCGCCATCAGGAACAGCACCGGCCGTCCGCCGACCGTCTCCAGGACCGCTTCCGCGGGATCGCCGATCATCGCACCTCCGGCAGCAACGCTCGTCGCGGGACCGCCAAACGTGTACACGGACTGTGCGTGGGTTGTACATGCGTTGCCTTCCCGGCTTTGGCCGGCCCGCCCCTAGCCACCGCGCGCCCGAGCCCATATATCCGACCGCGGAGATTTGGAGGCGGGGCCGCATGAGCGACGAGCGTTTTCCGGGCTGGCACGGCACCACGATCATCGGCGTCCGCAAGGGCGGCCGGATCGTGGTCGCCGGCGACGGGCAGGTCAGCCTCGGCCAGACCGTCATCAAGGGGACCGCGCGCAAGGTCCGCCGCCTCTCGCCCGGCGGCCAGCCGGTGGTCTGCGGATTTGCCGGCTCGACCGCCGACGCATTCACCCTGCTGGAACGGCTTGAGAAGAAACTCGAATCGGCGCCCGGCCAGCTGCAGCGCGCGGCGGTGGAACTCGCCAAGGACTGGCGCACCGACAAGTACCTGAAGAACCTCGAGGCGATGCTGATCGTCACCGACGGCCGCGACCTCCTCGTCATCACCGGGGCCGGGGACGTGCTGGAACCCGAGCATGACGTCGCGGCCATCGGCTCCGGCGGCAACTACGCGCTCGCCGCCGCCCGCGCCCTGATGGACGGCGACCTCGACGCCGAAACCATCGCCCGCAGGGCGATGGCGATCGCCGCCGACATCTGCGTCTACACCAACGGCAACCTCACGGTCGAAAGCCTCGATGCCCGCTGAGATCGGCTTCCGGCCCGTCGTCCCGGCCGACGGGCCGATGCTCGCGCTGTGGATCGCCCGACCGCACTCGGCCCGCTGGTGGGGACAGGCGGAGGAGGCGGCCGCCGGCCCCGCCCACGGCACGCACATGGAGGGCCCCTGCGTCCTCATGGTCCGCGACGTGGCGCCGGGCGTGCCACCGGTCCCGGCATGATCCGCGGCCGCCAGTGGCTCCTCGTCGCCGCGGGCCTCGTCGCGGCCCAGGCGCTGGTCCTGCACGGGATGGGCCAGCCGTGGATCTCCACCTCCGGCGCGATCGAGCTCTGGGAGGGCGCGGTCAATTCCAGCGAGAACAGCCAGCAGATCGCCGACTGGTACTCGCTCAGCCACGTCGTCCACGGCTTCCTGTTCTACGGCCTCTTCTGGCTCGTGCTGCCCCGGCGCGTCGGCTTCGCGGCCCGCCTCGCCCTCGCGATCGCTCTGGAGATGTCGTGGGAGCTGCTCGAGAACACCGACTTCGTCATCGATCGCTACCGCGAGGCGACGATCTCGCTCGACTATCACGGCGACAGCGTCCTCAACTCCGTCTTCGACACCCTCTGGATGGCCTTCGGCTTCGCCGTCGCCTCCCGCCTGCCGTGGCAGGCGACCGCCGCCATCGCGCTGGCGCTGGAGGTGCTCGCCGCGTGGGTGATCCGCGACAACCTCACGCTCAACATCCTCATGCTCCTCCACCCGTCAGAGGCCGTCCGCGCCTGGCAGGCAGGCGGCTGACCCAAAGGAGACACCCACAATGACCGAACTTACCCCCCGCGAGATCGTCTCCGAGCTCGACCGCTTCATCATCGGCCAGGCCGACGCCAAGCGCGCCGTCGCCGTTGCCTTGAGAAATCGCTGGCGCCGCAAGCAGTTGCCGGACGACATTCGCGAAGAGGTCTATCCGAAGAACATCCTGATGATCGGCCCGACCGGCGTCGGCAAGACCGAAATCTCGCGCCGGCTGGCCAAGCTCGCCAAGGCGCCGTTCCTGAAGGTCGAGGCGACGAAGTTCACCGAGGTCGGCTATGTGGGCCGCGACGTCGAGCAGATTGTCCGCGACCTCGTGGACGCCGCCATCGTGATGACCCGCGAGTCGATGCGCGAGCGTGTCCAGGCCCGCGCCCATGAGGCCGCCGAGGCCCGCGTCCTCGACGCGCTGGCTGGCGAGGGCGCACGGGACCAGACCCGCGACATGTTCCGCCGCAAGCTCCGCGCCGGCGAGCTCGACGACAAGGAGATCGAGCTGGAGGTCGCGGACACGGCGAGCCCCTTCCCGATGATGGACATCCCCGGCCAACCGGGGATGGGAATGGGCGCGCTCGACCTCGGGAGCATCTTCGGCAAGGCCTTCGGCGGCCGCAAGGTGCGCCGCCGGCTGACCGTCGCGGCCTCCTACGAGCTTCTGATCGCCGAGGAGGCCGACAAGCTGCTGGACGACGAGGCGGTGAAGCGCGAGGCCATCACCGCGGTCGAGCAGAACGGCATCGTCTTCATCGACGAGATCGACAAGGTCTGCGCCCGCGCCGAGACACGCGGCGCCGACGTTTCGCGCGAGGGCGTGCAGCGTGACCTCCTGCCGCTGATCGAGGGCACCACCGTCTCGACCAAGCACGGGCCGGTGCAGACCGACCATGTGCTCTTCATCGCGTCCGGCGCCTTCCACATCGCCAAGCCGTCCGACCTGCTTCCCGAACTGCAGGGGCGCCTGCCGATCCGCGTCGAGCTTCGGGCGCTGACCGAGGAAGATTTCGTCCGGATCCTCACCGAGACGGACAACGCCTTGACCCGGCAGTATTCTGCGCTGATGGGTACCGAGGAGGTCAGCGTCGAGTTCACGCCGGACGGCATCGAGGCGCTGGCGCGGATCGCGGCCGAGGTGAACCGCACCGTGGAGAATATCGGCGCCCGCCGGCTGCACACGGTGCTGGAGCGGGTGTTCGAGGACCTGAGCTTCACCGCTCCCGACCGCCGCGGCGACAGCGTGACCGTCGATGCCGCATTCGTCGAGACGTATCTGGGAGAGCTTTCGCGCTCGGCCGACCTCAGCCGCTACGTGCTCTGAGGTCCGGGTGCCGGTGCTGGCCGGTCAGGCCAGCGCGTTCTTGCGCTCGGGACGCTGCGCGAGGCGAATCCGCGGCTCCGGGGCCAGCGCCGCAACCGTTGCCGTCACAAGCAGACTCACCGATCCGGAGAGGCTGTAGAGCCCGAACGCCGCCAGCGGACCCCATCCCGACACGATGGCGAAGGCAGCGACGCCCAGCCCGACAAGGGCCGAAACGGTCATGCAGATGACGAGCCTTGGGTTCAAGCGATGTCCTCCAGTTGCCCCCATTGAGCGGCCGGGCCGTCAACAAAACGTAAAACTTCGGACTCGTAAACCATGATTCTTCCTGTGGTTGAATCTTGGGCAGGCGGGCGTCCATCAGCCCGCGAGATGCGCGGAATACCGCTCGGCGCTTACCAGCGCATCGTACCGCAGCGATGGAAGTGCCGCAGATCCGGGCAGATTTCCGCTCTGCGCCCACGCAACCCGCAATCCTGAGCGGGGCACCGTTCCGGTGCCGGCGAATCGTCCCGGCGGGCCGTCTTCATCGGATGCTGGCTGCGATCCGCGGCGCAAGCGCCGAAACCTCCGCCAGCAGCCCGTCGAGGCTGATTCCCACGAGCGCGCCCTCGCGCACGACCCGCCGTCCGCCGACGAAAACGTCGCGGACGTCTCCCCGCCCGGCCGCGAACACCAGGTGCGTCAGCGGGTCGAACAACGGCGCCGCGTGGAGCCGGCGGCGGTCGACGAGCACCATGTCGGCGAACTTGCCGACCTCCAGCGACCCGAGCCGGTCCGCCGCGCCCAGCGCCGCGGCGCCGTCGAGCGTCGCCATGCGGAACGCCTCGGCCATCGTCACCGCCGTGGCGTTGCCGGTTGCCGCCCGGTGCAACGTCGCGGCGAGCCGCATGGCGAGCCAGGGGTCGAGATCGTTGCCCGAAATCGCGCCGTCGGTTCCGAGCGCCACCCGGACACCGGCCGCGTGCATGTCCGGCACCCGCGCAATGCCGCTCGCCAGCTTGAGGTTCGACACCGGGTTGTGGGCGACCGCCGCGCCAGTCCGGGCGAGGATGGCGATTTCCTCGTCATCAAGCCACACGCAATGCGCCAGCACGGCGCGCGGCCCGAGCAGCCCCAGCGCGTCGAGATGCCGGATGACCGAACGCCCGTAGCGGCCGGTGACGACCGCCTGCTCGGCGCGGGTCTCCGCCGCGTGGATGCTGAACGCGACCCCGTACCGCTCCGCCAGATCGCCGGCCAGACGCAGCGTCTCCGGCCCCACGGTGTAGGTGCCGTGCGGATGGCACCCCGCCATCACGTCGTCGGCATCGGCGAACGCCTCGATGAACCGCTCCGCCTGCGCCAGCCGCCCGGCGCCGTCGAGGCCGTCGACCCCCGGCCCGTCGAAGAACATGCCGCCCGTCGAGACGCGGATGCCGACCTCGCGCGCCGCGGCGACCGCCTCGAACGGAAACCAGAACATGTCCATGACCGTGGTGACGCCGGCGAGCAGCAGTTCGGCAAAGCCGAGCGTCGCCCCGAGCCGCACGGTTTTCGGTGTCAGGATCGCGCCTTCCGCCCGCCAGACGAGCTGCAGCCACGGCTCCAGAGGCAGATCCTCGATCAGCCCGCGGAACAGGCTGTCGCCGGCGTGGCAGTGGGTGTTGACAAGACCCGGCATCAGGATCGCGCCCCCGGCGTCGACCACCTCTGCCGCCTCGAGACCGATCCGGGCGGCGGGTCCGATCGCCGCGATCCGCCCGCTCCGGACCGCGACCGCGCCGTCCGTGACGACGGTCCCGGCAGCGTCACCCGTGACGACGAGCGCGTTCGTGACGATGAGATCCGTTTCCATCGGTCCTCCGGGTCCGCTAGCCTCCCTGTCAACCGGAGGCCGGCCCCCGCGTCAATCGTCGCGGCGCGGATCCCGCCGCAATGGAGACGCGATGCCCCCCTGGCTGATCCCCGGCCCGTTCCCGGCGGAGTTCGACACCGACGAGCGGTGCGCCATCACCGAACTCCTGAACGTCCCGCAAAGCCCGGCGGCCTCGCTCGCGCTCGCCCGCGTGGCGCCCGGCGTCACCACGAGGCTGCATGCCGTCGCCGGCACGGTGGAATGCTATGTCATCCTGGAGGGGAGCGGCCGCGTCGAGATCGGCGGCGAAAGCGCAGCCGTCTCGGCGGGCGACCGCGTCGTCATCCCGGCCGGCGTGCCGCAGCGGATCAGCAACACCG